>JAYUUT010000408.1:0-6928 GCA_043754455.1 Myxococcales bacterium | reverse complement strand
TTGCGCGGATAGGACGTTGTCCCGCGGCGCACAGACCTGTTACGCTTTTAAGATGCGAAGTCTTCCGCCGCGGATAGCTCAGGCCGACCCACGGACGTCTCCCTCGTGGGCAGAGCAAAACCGTGGGAACAACCTGCGAATCTGGCGGGCGACCCGGATCCCCGTGTTGCTGATCTTAGGCTGGTTTTCTTTTTCGCACCTTGCGCTCAAGGGCGCCTGGGTCTTTGTCGACAACTTCAATCTTTTGCTGCACGAAGCGGGCCATGTCTTCTTCTCGTGGGCGCCCGAAGATTTGCATATCTTGGGCGGCAGCATCGGGCAGTTGATGTGGCCCGCGTTCTTCGCCGGGTACTTCTGGTTCAAACGCCGCGAACTGTTCGCCAGCGCGGCCTGCGGCTGGTGGTTCGGCGAAAACCTGATGAACATCGCCCGGTACATGGCCGACGCCGTTGACATGGACCTACCCTTGGTTGGCGGCGGCGAACATGACTACAACACTCTGTTCGTGAAATGGAACGTCCTTCACCGGACGTCTGCCATCGCCAACACGACCCGCTTGTTCGGCGTCATCCTCATGCTTATCACCATGGGGACCATGGTCTACCTCACGTTTCGTCCCCGCCTGAAAGAAGTCGAGGACCGCCGGATGTGATCACACTGAAGATTGTGTCCTCGACGCTGTAGATCACGCGCCTTCCTTCGTGCGTGACCCCCACGGTGCCGTCGGCCACCAATCGCTGTAACGCCAACTGAACCGTTCGCAGAGGAACCCCTAACGCCGTCGCTGCATCCTGCGCACCTGTCGCGCCTAGGCGGACCAGGGCCTGAAGGATTCTGTCCGAAGCGGGCGTGGTCGTGCGCGGATCGGGTATTGCAACGGGTTCGTGGATTTGAAGCGCGATGCGCGCGGCCGGGTCGTCGTTTCGGTGAATCGTCGCGATCTTGTCGATGCGGCTGCGCATTCTGAGGACCAACGTGTTCAGCGCCCCCCGATGAATTGCGGCCTGGTACGTAAATCCGTAAACCCGCCCGAAAAATTCATCAACCATAAGTCCTGGTGGTCCCGCGATCGCAAGGGTCGCAAGTCCCGCGTCCGTGCGCACCCCGGCGTCGTCCCCCGGTTTGGCTCGCAACACGAATACGTCGGGGACTAGGGCCAATCCCGCTGCCAGGACCCGACATCCGTGATCACCGGGGCGCGCGATGACGAACACCAAGGTTGATTCATCATCAGCGCTGGCCCCCAGCCCGCACAGACCCAGAGGCACCTCGTCCGTCAAGCCGAGCCGCCAATCCAGCGTGGCCCCAGGTTCCGGCTGCGCCAGCACCGACAGCAGGGCAGGGGCGCTGTGGGCTTCATCCTGCCAAGCCCGAATTCCCGAAACCCGAAGCGAAGCCGACGCCATGACAAAAGCCGCGCGATCTCCCGTGTGGGCCGCAGACACCAAATCCAGCAAGGCAACCCCGCAGCGCCGCGAAGGATCTAATTCCGATCTTGTCCCTTTGTCCAGCAACGTCCGGGCGGGGGCCGTGCCCCCAGATAGAAGAAGTTCCCCCGCCAGCCACCCGTGCAGGATTCGGGGCGCGGTGGGTGTCAGGGCAGAAAGAATATGCAGCGCCAAATGGGGCCGTCCCTGCATCCGCCGAACGCGCGCCAACACCAAGGCCGCCAGATGTTGTTCCAGCGGCGCCCGTTCGGCCTGCGCCATCAACGCCGCCCGGCGCGCCAGATCGGCTGCCGTAGGTTGTCCCCCCTGCACGGCACCGAGGGCCCGCAACACCGCCGATTCCGCCACCAGCGCGCCCCGCCCCTGAAGCCGGGCCTTTTCTGCGCAGGCCGCCGCCCGTTGTTCAACATCCGCCAGATCGCCCTGCAACAAGGCCAGCCACAGTCCCGCCACATCATCAGCGGCGTTGTCGTCCGCCGCATCCAAAAATGATCGGGAAAATTCCCGCCAGGCCCCCACGGCGGCCTCATCGTGTTGGCAACAGGCCGCAACAAGCCCCATCCGGGCGTAAAAAACACCGATGGCCCGTGCCGATCCGGGTCGCCAGGCGGCGATCGTGGGGGCATCTGCGGGCCAGGCGCCCAGGACCCAGGCGGCGGCCTGCACGGCCTGTTTCAAAGGGCCATTTTCGGTGCCCGTTTCGTGCGACACGGCCTGCTGAAAATCCATTAGGCGCGTCAGATCGCCGCGCACACCCGCCTCAAAAGCGACCGAAAGGTCGATCACCCGACCCGAATCATCGACTTGGTTGGCACCAGACACCCAAACACGATTATCATGACGGGGCAGGAATGGGTGCCACCGTTACGTTGCTGGGACAGCTTGCCAGTGGTGGCATGGGCTATGTCGAACTGGTCGCCCACCGGGACCAGCGTTTCTTGCGGCTGTACGCGCGAAAACGCCTGCACATTCATTTGCGGCGCGACCCGGCGTTTTTAGCCATGTTCATGGACGAGGCCCGGCTGTCGGGGCTGATTCGACACCCCAACGTGGTCAGCGTCCTGGACGTGGGTGCGGACGCGGAGGGGCCGTTTCTGCTGATGGAACTGGTTGAAGGCCAGTCCCTGTCCCGGGTGGTCAAAACCTGCGCCGAACAAGGCCGCCGCGTCCCCATCCAGCTTTGTGTCCGCATCGCCTTGGACATTGCACGCGGGCTGCACGCGGCCCACGAAGCCTTGGATCCCGCGGGTCAACCCCTGGGACTTGTCCACCGGGACGTGTCGGCGCAGAACGTATTGGTCAGTTACGACGGCGTGGTGAAGGTTTCCGATTTCGGCATCGCCAAGGCCTTTGGCAATGTCACCGAAACCGCGACGGGTGTGCTTAAGGGCAGCATGGGGTACCTGTCCCCCGAACAGCTTCGTTTCCACGAACCCGACCGCCGATCGGATCTGTTCGCCCTGGGGGTGCTGATTTATGAACTGCTGGCGACCGAACGCCTGTACGCCAACACGCAGGGCCTGGACGGGCCCCGCCGCATTCTGGAAGAACCCCCGCCTGATGTTGGGGCTGCCCGACAGGACACGCCCCCGGGGCTGGTCGAATTGGTGTTTCGGCTGCTGGCCAAAGAACCGGAACTGCGCCCCGCCGCCGCCGAAGACGTCGCCATTCGTCTTGAAGATGTATTGACCGCGTTGGTCGACGCTGAAGGGACCCTGTCGCTGGGTTCGTTCATGCAGGAATTGTTTTCGGCTGAACGACAGGCCCAGAAGGTACAAATCGAATCGGCGCTGAAGGCATTTTCAAAAACCGAATCGCGGCCCCGTCGCGGGCGGTACCTGGGGTTGGCGTCGATGGCTGTGGGGCTGGCTGTGGGAATCATGGTTTGGGTCCTAGGCCGCGGGGGGACGCCCGTGCCGGGTCAGGGACGGACGTTATGGGCGGGCGGCTGGCATACCTGTGCGCGCGATGGGAACAGCCTGTATTGCTGGGGAAAAAACAACCAAGGGCAGGCAGGGACAGGGGAAATGCGGGACGAAGTTGTGCGACAACGGGTGCAGGGTGTGGATCGCCCGGCGTCCGTGGCGCTGGGGCTTTTTCATAGCTGCGCGTGTAGCGAGACCGGTGTGCTGTCCTGTTGGGGCCGGGGCGCCGAAGGGCAGGTGGGGGCCGTCGGGCCCGATCGTCGTAGCCCCCAGATCACGAAACTTTCACGGCCCTGCCGAACTGTGGCCGCCGGACCTCGTCACACCTGTGTCTTGCTGCAAGGTGGCCAAGTCGCCTGTTTTGGCGAAAACCTTGGCGGCGAATCGGGGCAGCCGCCCTCGCCCCGCGTCCCCGTTCCGACCTTGATCCCCGATCTAAAGGACGTGGTGGAATTGGTTGCGGGCGGTGACAACCGGAACGCGCCTTCTGGCTTTACGTGCGCCCGTCGCAAGGATGGCGCTGTGTTGTGCTGGGGTGATAACGAATTTGGGCAACTGGGGGATCCATCCTTACCCTTTGGTCCCACCCCGCGAATCATTGCGGCTGCAACCGGGGCCCAGGAACTGGCCGCTGGCGGATCGTTCGGGTGCGCGCGGATGGCGACAGGATCGCTGTCGTGTTGGGGATCCCTTTATGTCGTCAACGATCTGGTGCGCAAGGGCCTGCGCGTGGACGTCGCTCCGCTGGCCACGGGCCTTGCTGACGTGGTGCAGATGACGGCAGGGCTTGCCCACGGGTGCGCGCTGCACCGATCCGGGGGGATCTCGTGTTTTGGAGACAACAGCCATGGCCAGTTGGCCCTAACCACAGCGCCCGGTCAGATGCAACATGCCATGACACTGCCCCATCCCGCCCAGGGACTGGTGATAGCTGCAGGCCAGGTCCACACCTGCGTCCGTCACGCCACCGGCATATCGTGTTTCGGACGCAACCAAACCGGTCAATTGGGCATGGGCACCACCGACGACAGCGCCGTGCCCGTGTCAGTGGCCGGATTTTCGCACTGACGGTTTATTTAGGTTCAACGATGACCGTTGCGTGTTCACCGGTCTGGCCCACGTGCGACGCATTGTTGGTACACATGTAATTGAAGGTGCCGACGTCCGTGAACTGGTGGCGCCACGATTTCAAATGCCCGGGACCGATGGCCTGTGGGCTTTCCCATTTGCCGTCCGGCGCGTAGGCCCCGCTGGCATTTTTGGTGGCGGACGTGGGTTTGTGCAGCCCGGGTTCGATGCCCGGCTTGGGGATCCATTCAATGATGTCCCCTACTTTGATCGTCAGGTTTAAGGGCAGATACTTCCAGTTTTCGGTGGTGACCTGCCAGACTTTTCCGGCGTCGACGGGCTGGGCGTCGTTGTTTGGGTTGTCCCGCCGGGGTGGGGCGTCGTTGCCGCCATCCCGGGGCTCGGCCGACGCCCCCGCGTCCTTCGCGACCATCACCACGACCCGGTCGCCGCCGCTTCCCATCGTCGCCACCGTGCCGCCCGCTGCCTCGCGGCCTGATGCCCCGCCATTGCCTACGGTCGGCGTGGGTTCGTCTTTCGAGGCGGTTCTTGCGCCGCCGTCGATCACGCCGGTTGAATTTGGATCCGTCTGAACGGGGCTTTCGGATGTTGCGCAGGCCATCAGCGTCATGGTCAAGAACGTGGCCAGATGGGACGTCGTGAAAGGGTGCATAGATCCTCTGTGACGGGACCGGCCCCAATGTTTCATCGTCGGTTCTAAGATAGGTTGCCCCTGCCCCCGATGGAACGTACCCGCACAGCGACGGCCTGGGCGCCCCCCCACATGGCGTGGCTGGCGCTGCTGGTGACAATTTGGGCGCTATCGTCAATGTACCTGGTCAGCGATGGGGCAATCTCTGTGGCCCTGGACATGCCCGTCCTGTACGTCGGCGGTGCCCTGGCTGCCATGGCCACCCTTGGATTCACCATCGCGGGATCTATGAACCGCCAGGGCGCATCCCCCACGCGCGGCCGACGTTGGCCCGGGTTGGTTTATGCGGTGGCTGTGATGGCCGTCGTGCCCTCGTTATGCCGGTACGGGTTTCCCCTGAAGGCGCGCCTATACCTCAGCCGGCACGCCCTGATCGAAGCCGCACGACAGACGCCCCGGGGCCTGCGTTCCGACCTGCCCCGGTGGATAGGTCTTCTGCACGTCACCCGTGTGGATACCGTCGGGCCCGCGACCCGGTTTCGCACGGGCGCCTGTGGCCTAGCGGACGAATGTGGTGTGACCTACTCCCCGCAGGGTGAACCCGCAGGGACGCGACAGGATCGTTACCAGAACATCGCCGGGCCGTGGTGGGCGCATCTTATCCGGCGGTGACAGACGCCAGGGACTGGGCGTTCTCCACGACCACATCCCCCCCAGGGAGAATCCTGTCGGCGGTACAACCCTGTCCGCCGGGACGCCCAAGTAACCTGGAAAGGGGTCCGCGAATCGCCCGAAGGAATGAAGCCTCCTTCGAAAGCGAGCGCATTGCTTCGCTAAGTGTTGCGGCTTTACGCAAAAGTGAAGTTCCTTGGTTTAGTGAATCCACCTGGGGCAGGCGCGTGAACCGGCAACTTGCACGGCGAGCTACCGATGCTCCGGGGTGCTCGCTACAAAACCGTCCAGGGCCAATTCCGGCCGTTCGACGCCGAAGTGCAAGGGGGCGCGACTGGTGACGGCCTTCCCGCCTTCATTCGCGCCGAGTTCGAGGCGTTTCTTCATTGTGGGACCCCGGCCCACGGTTTCGTGCGTGTTCGCTGCGACGGGTGCGCGCATAGTCGCGTTGTAGCGTTCTCGTGTAAGCAAAGGGGGTTCTGCCCGTCATGTATCGGTCGGCGCATCAACGAGACCGCCGCGCATCTGGTGGACGACGTAATTCCCCACGTGCCTGTTCGCCAATGGGTACTGACCGTAAGGTCCAAGGCGTCCTCAAGACGGGTGCGGTCACAGTGATCCAGCTTTTCGATTCCGCCATGGCGCTGAACGTTCATTTCCATTCTTTGCTCCCTGGACGGTGTCTACGCCCGTGGCCCTGATGGCTGTGAACTGCGGTTCCATCCAGCCCCCGCACCGACCAATGAGGAGGTCGCCGCTGTGGCGGACAGGGTTTATTGCCGCGTCTCCTGGCTGGTTGATGAAAATGGATTCAACGTGCACGCCAATGTCCATGTGGCCGCGAATGACCGACAAGGACTGGAAAATCGTTGGGCCGGTACATCAGCCGACCACCGCTTTCAAACGACGGACTGGCCCTACTTCCGGCGGGAAATCTTTCCGTGCGATTCAAGCGCGCATGGTCTGACGGCACCACCCACTTAATGTTTTCCCCAGGCGAATTCATAAAAAAGATGATTCCGCTGATTCCCCGTCCAAGAGGCCACACGATCCGTTACCACGGTTTATGCGGAGCCCCGCATAAACCGTGATATGCGGAGCCCTCGATTATGCGGAGGCGTACGGCTGGCGGTTCTAGTTCGCAAGTAAAATCGGGCAGTTGG
>JAYUUT010000407.1:0-14319 GCA_043754455.1 Myxococcales bacterium | reverse complement strand
CGGTGGACGATCGTGACCGGCGCGAAAAGACTGGGACCGCAGAACACCTTGCAAGCATCGTCCCAAAGGGCAAGCTGCCGCATCTGCATGATCTTCCGGTTCGCTTCCCATTCCGGTGATGGTTTCAAATGGAAGACCGGCAGCCCGAACTCTTCGGTGTAGACATTCGGGTCTTTTATGGGCACGTTGGCGGGATCGTCGAATTTGTCGGCCACACCAATCTTCAGCTCACCGGTCTCTTTCCACGGATTAACGGTCACAGGAATCAAGTAGACGCCCGCCGAATCCAGGGCGGTCTTCCACGAAAGGGTTGCGGTCGCGACGTCATAGGTCGCGCCCTTTGGCAGGGTACCCAATTTGAACGCCTCGCCCGTCGTCGCCTGCCCCGTCGAACATTTCAGTTTCACCGTAACCGTGGCGCCTTCCTCGACCCAATAGGGGCCACCGCCCGTTGGCCCGCATATCTGCACGATGACCACCGGGGACGCCGGTGCCACCGCGTCCATGACAGGCTCCGCATCGCCCCGCTTCATCGCCACGCCCGCGTCGTCCCGCACCCCTTCCTCCAATTTGGTCGCGCCACCCGTGCCGCCTAGGATCGGCGTCCCCGCGTTAGAACCAGTGCCCTCGGTGCCCCCCGAGGCCCTCGTTGCAGCCAGTATCGGGCGTGATGTCGCATGACCACCGGCGCCTTCGTTACCAGCCCCGGGGCCGACCTCTTGTTCGGGGACCACCGAAGCGCCGCAGCCCATAACAAGCCCGAAAAGCAAGACGAGGCGCGTGCCGATCCCGGTCATGGTCACCATGACGTCCGCCAGGCAAAAACGTCACCATCGCCCTAATGCTTAAGGACTAAATCGCTGGGCGGCCTGCAACCCTGACCGCGCTCGCTGATTTTGCGGATCTCGTTTCAACACATCCCCATAGGCGATCTTCGCCGCCGCATAGTTTTTTTGCTTGAAGCTGGCGTCCCCCAATAAAAGGCGCGCTTCGTTTCCCGCCCCTGCCGCCACACTGTGCTGCGCGTGGCGGGCGGCCTCTTCATAATTCTGTTGTTGAAACGCGACCTGCCCCAATCCCAAGAAGGCCTCCGCGCGGGTCGTCCCCTTGGTCAACTTCCCAAATGACGCCCGTGCTTCTTCGTACCGCTGGGCCGTCAGAAGTTTCTGCCCGTCATTCAATTGTTGTTTGCGGGCGGCCCGGTCAGCCATCCGGGGCAAAGGCCGGGGACGCACCGGCGCCGGGACTTCGATTTGCGGGGCCGTTTCGGCTGGGGCCGGGGGCGCCGTTTTGGGTTGGGGTGGGGCCACAGGCGCCGCCACAGCCAGAACACGCGGCTCTATCAGGACAGCGGGGGCGGCCTTGTGTGCTGATCCCGACCGAAGCATCACAACGGCTGCCACCGCCGCAAGAAGCCCCGCAGCGCCCGCCCAAGCCGGGCGCCACTTCCCCCAAGGCGTGGAAACCGACGGCACATCCAAGGCACCCGTCAAAACAGGGCTTTCCCGTCGCCCCTTTAACGCCGTCACGGTCTCATCAGAAAACGCTTGGGCCCCCATCGCTTCGAGTAGGCGGCGGATGTCTGCGGCCAGAATCGCCATGGTCTGGGGACGCTGTGCGGGCTCGCGGGCCATCGCCCGTTCAATCAGGGCCTCGATCACCGGAGGGATCTCTGGCCGCAGTTCGGACAAAGGACGGGGCGATTCGTTAGCCTTTTTGTGCAAGACCTCCATGACATTGTCGCCATCGTAAGGCGGCGTCCCCGTCAGCATCTCGTACATGATCGATCCTACGGCGTAGATGTCCGATCGGGGGTCGGCGGGCTTCCCTGCGGCCTGTTCAGGCGCCATATATTCAGGCGTACCCATCGCAACCCCGGGACGCGTTAGCCGCCTCCCGGATGTCTGGGGCTCCTCTACGTCCGAACTTTTGGCGATTCCGAAATCCAGAACCTTGACGTAGTCCGTCTCGCCCTTCTTGCCCACAAGCAAGATGTTTTCGGGCTTCAGATCCCGATGAATGACCCCCGCATCGTGCGCCGCCTGTAGCGCCTGGCACACCTGTTCGGTGATGACCAGCATCCGGGTCGTCTGCATCGGACCCTCTTTGTAGATAACCAACCCCAGTTCGACCCCTTCGACAAACTCCATGACAAAGAAAAACGATCCGTCAGCGGTGGTCCCCGAATCCGTCACGTTGACAATATGCGGGTGCCCAACTTTGGACGCCGCGCGGGCCTCGCGTCTGAACCGTTCGACCACCTCGGGGGTGCGGCTGTAGGCCGGATGAAGAATTTTCAGCCCCACCCGTTTGCCAATCTCTAGGTGTTCAGCTTCATACACGCGTCCCATGCCCCCCTCGCCCACCAACCGGCGCACCAGATACCGTCCGCCTAGGGTTGTGCCAACCAGGCGCGACGCCGCATCCTTGTCGGCGGGAAATTCGCTGCTGGCACGGGTGCTGCCTGCGCCTAGGACCGGGGTTCGGGCAGGCGACGGCATCGCGGCGCCGACTTTCACATTTACAGGATCGGTGATGGACGACAACAGCCTTTCGGCCGCCACTAGCAGATCCTTGCGCTCCTCACGTTCTTTGGCCATCTGGTCAGAAAACAGTTCGCGAAGAAACCGGGCAACGTGATCTCCATCGGTCGCGGGCGCGGTTTTTGCCTGAAATGCGGCCAAATCAGCGCGCAATTCTTCACCACTTTGGTAACGCCGCGCCGGATCGGGCGCCAGCACCTTCATCACGATGCGGTCCAGATCCGGAGGCACCCGAACCGCGCGCTGCGATGGGGAGTGCACCTCGGGATTGCGCACGCGTTCTAAGATTTCGTCATCCCCCCCCGGCGCCGCCGCCACCTTGTTGGCCGGAAACAACTGTCGCCCGGTCAGAAGTTCCCACAGGATGATACCGGCCGCGTACAGATCCGCGCGCCCATCTAGGGTTTCCCCCCGCGCCTGTTCGGGGGCCATATAACTGACCTTGCCGTAGATAATTCCTGGGGCGGTTTTCTCCAGTTTCAGCGTCGATGACGCCAACCCGAAATCGGTCAGCTTCACCTCGCCCGTGTAGGACACCAAAACGTTGGGGGGCGACACATCCCGATGCACCAGCCGCAAACCTTCAAACGAATGCGCATAACCCAGCCCTCGGGCCAGTTCTTTAACGATGTGTACGGCGATGTCTACGGGAAACGCGATACCTTTTTGCGCACAGCGGTTCCATACCGCCCGCAGATCCCGGCCTTCGACGAAATCCATCGCCAAAAAAATTTCGCCTTCGACCTGCCCCGCATCGAACACCGTCACCAGATTGCCGTGCGACAGCCGCACAACGATCTTGGCCTCGTCGCGAAACCGCTGGACATACCCCTTGCCCACCAGATGGGGCAGCACGGTTTTCAACACACCCAGTTTTTCCAGGCCGCGCTCCCCGTGAATCGCAAGATAAAGCGCCCCCATTCCCCCCCGCGCCAAAGGCTTGAGGAGGACGTACGGACCAAACCGTCTGGGGAATCCCTCTGTCATCGATGCCCCGTCAGGGCCAACAGACGCGCCTTGGCCCCGGGCAATAGATCTTCGAGCCGCCGGGCGGTGTTGATGAAAGTGCCCAGTTCGCCAAAACGCGCCTTTCTGTCAGTCAGGGCCTGGCTGTCTTCCAGGCTGCGGGCAAGACCTGCTGCGTCCATTGGGTGAGGTTCTCCGGGTTAAAAAACACAGGCGACACGTGCCCACATCGGCAGATGCCAAAGGAAACTCAACACCCCCTACCCCGTGATATTCTTTGGGCCCGCCGAACCCGGATGGCGCGCGCGTCATTTCCCGCTACCTGCGGCCACCTGAAGCCCTGAACCGGATCTTTCAAATCCGTAGACGATGGCGACCATGCAGGATACCTTGGTCGAAATGGCGCCGCTGAAGGACGTGCAGTTTTCATCGGCCGAACTTGCCGAAGGCGTCATCATGGAAAAGATCAAGTAGTCGATTTGAGTGCGTCGACCATGAGATCCGTTGCCTTGCTTGCTGTCGCCGCCGCAGCGGGAGCGTCTACGAATACCCAGGCGCAACCGACGCCCGAACCACCTGCCAACTACGACGAGGCCAAGGTGCCACCCTACCAAGTGCCCAGTGCCTTGGTGGGGCTGGATGGGAAAGTGATCACCACGGCGCTGGACTGGGAGACCAAGCGGCGGCGCGAAATCCGCGAGTTGTTCCAGCGCGAAATCTATGGCCGCACACCCACGACGCCCCCGCCGGCTGTGCGCTACGAAATGCGCAACGTCGACAGCAACGCGCTGGGTGGCAAAGCGATCCGCAAGCAGATCCGCGTACGCTTCACCAAGACCGACAGTGGCCCCTACATGGATCTGTTGATCTATCAGCCCAAAAAGCCGCGCGGCCGCGTGCCAGCGTTTTTAGGATTGAACTTCCGCGGCAACGCCTCGGTACACAGTGATCCCGGTGTCTTCCTGACTGAACACTGGGTGCCCAATGACAAAGAGCTGGGCATAACGGACCACAAGATGTCCGAAAAAAGCCGCGGGGCCGACAGCGATCGTTGGCAGGTGGAAAAGATTGTCGCGGCTGGTTACGCCTTGGTGACGGCCTATTATGGCGATCTTGAGCCCGACCACCCCCAAGGCGCAGACGCGGGCGTGCGTTCACTGTTTCCGCGACCCGCTCCAGGCACAGCGCGTACCGACGAATGGGGCGCCGTTGGCGCGTGGGCGTGGGGGCTGTCGCAAGCGCTTGACTATCTGAAGACGGACAAATCGATCGCCTTCCAGCAGGTCGCAGTGATGGGACATTCACGCTTGGGTAAAGCCGCCTTGTGGGCTGGGGCCCAAGATCATCGTTTTGCTCTGGTTGTGTCGAATGAATCGGGCTGTTTGGGCGCGGCCTTGTCCAAACGCATCTACGGCGAGACCGTGGGCCGTATCACCCGGGTCTTTCCGTATTGGTTTGCTGGCAACGTGTCCCGCTACGCTGAAAATGAAACAAAATTGCCGGTCGATCAAAACCTGCTCATTGCGTTACAAGCGCCGCGTCCGGTCTATGTCGCAAGCGCCGTCGAAGACACCTGGGCCGATCCGCGCGGCGAGTTTCTATCAGCTCAATTGGCGTCCCCGGTCTGGGCGCTCTTCCATCTCAAGGGGCTGGCGGTCAACGAGATGCCCGCGACCGACCAGCCCTCCCGAGACGGCCACGTCGGTTATCACATGCGCAGCGGCAACCACAGCGTGACTGCCTACGACTGGGATCAGTATTTGGCCTTCGCGGATCATCACTTCAGGCCGAAAAAGTAGCCGTAGCGCCCCAAAAGCCCGGCTACTCGAAGCCCCGCCGCCGGGACTACTTGCCGTCGCGGTAGGTGGTAAACAGGTTGTCCATGCGCGTGTCCTGACCGGTGGAGAACCTGTCCATGCAGGAATCGTCCGTGTAGTCCATGAAGTTAGTAATGGGGTCGTTGCCCGCAATGGCCGTGCAGGTGTTCCGTCCGATCGGGCAGCCGAAAGCTGACGATTTCTCGGCGGGCGTATCAGATACTTGGTCGCCACCGTTGCTGGCGTTCTTCGCGCAGCCACCCTGGAACGTGTGATAAAGACCCATCCAGTGACCGACCTCGTGCGTGGCCGTGTCGCCTAGGTTGTAGGGCGCGGCGGTTCCACCCGGCACGCTGGAGTACAGCACCACAACGCCGTCCATCTTGGGGTTCCCGGCGTACGACGACGGGAAGGTCGCCCAGCCGAGCAATCCGCCGCCTGCGTTGCAGGTGTAGATGTTCAGGTCGTCGGCGGTGCCTTGGCGAAGCGCATTCTTGATCTGGACCTCAGTGGTGCTGGTGGCGCAGTCGCTGTACCAGGTCCCGTTCGTGGTGCGATCGGTGGAGACTAGGTTGAACGACCAACCGGTGTTCAGGTAGGCCGCGTTCAGCACGGCCATCTGATCACTGATCATCTGGCTGGTCACGTCACCGTTCGCGATCCCGGCGCCGTTGTTGATGACGTGAAAATACACATCGATGGTCCCGCTCGTCCGCGCAGCAGAAGCGGGGTCGCCACTGCGGGCAGCAGTTGCCAGATACGCCTCGACCTCTCGGTTGATCTGCTCCTTTCGTTCGTCAGTGTGCTCACGGGTCGCGCACTTGACGTGACCACTTGGCGAACGTTCCTCCAGGGTCAACGATTGGAAGTCAGCCTCGACATCGGACGAAGACAGCAGCGGGCGTTCGACATCACCACAACTCAGAGCGATGCCAGACAGGGCCACGGCAACCAGCGAACGGAAAGGGCGGGCGAGCGAGCGCAACATGGGGGGACCTCCTTGGGGACGAAAGGGCGAGGACGGCGCCGCGGATTGTGGCACATCCCGGTTCCGCTGGGGGTACGGGATCGGGCTGCCTCTAGGACGTGGCAGATGCCAAAGGAAACTCAACACCCCCTGCCCCGTGATACGCTACTTCCCCGCCGACCCCGGTGGCCCCCGCGTCATGCCCCGCGACAAGATCCTCGTCGTCGACGACAGCCCCACCCTGTTGAAACTGGTCGAACTGGTCCTCACAAGGGCCGGATACGACGTGTCCACAGCATCCGATGGGGCCGCCGCGATAGAATCGGCCCACGACGCCGAAGCCGGCGGCCACCTCCCCGATCTGGTGCTGCTGGATTATCTGATGCCGGGCCTCGATGGCCTGGCCGTGGCGACTGAACTTCGCGAAGATCCAGCCCTGTGCGCGATTCCCATCGTGATCATGAGTGCACAGGGCGAGGAATTGCCGACCGAGCTGCGCGAACTGCCCAGTTTTAAAGATGCCGTGGCCAAGCCCTTCACGCCCGAAGCGCTGGTGACTGTGGTGGCGCATGCGCTGCAAACCCGATCCCACAAACGCCGCGCGTCTGCGCCCCTTCCCCTTGACGTGGTGCTGGAAATCGAAAGCGACGCCACCACGGGGCCAAACGACGCGCCATCCCCCAGCCCTAGCGTGGCAGCCTTGGCCGGGGACATGGCCCAGATCGCCATAGCGGACATCTATGGTCTGCTGCAAGACCAGGGACAAACCGGGATCCTGGGCCTCACCCACGGACACGCCCGGCTGCGGGTGTTCCTAAACAAGGGCCGCGTCCACCTGGCCACCGCCGTCGGCGTGGCCGAAGAATTCCTTCTAGGCCGGTTCCTTGTTGAAGCCGGGGCGGTCACAGCCGAATCCCTGGCCCGGGTGGTCCAAGAACGAAAATCAGCGACCGAGGAAACCGGCCTTCTGGGACAAAGTTTGGTGGAAAAAGGCCTGACCACCACCGAAGCGGTCAGCCGCGCGTTGGGCCTGCAAACCGCCGCCCTGGTGTTTGAAACCCTGCGCTGGGGTGCGGGGAAATTCTATTTTGAAACCGGCGTCGATCTGCCCGCCCAGGCCAAGCAGGCGGCCTTGGGGTTGGGCCTGGACACACTGCTGATAGAAGGATTCCGAAGGGTCGACGAATGGCGTTTGATCGAACGGGAGGTGGGGGATTTCGACATGGTGTTCGTGCGCGACGAGGGCCGGCTGTCGATGTTTGGCAGCGACCGCCTGGTTCGCGAAGAACACGTCGTGCTGGAACTGTGCAATGGACGCAACAACGTCCGTGAAATCATCGCCGCTTCGCGCATGGGATCTTTTGACACTACAAAAATGCTGTACCGGTTGTTGCGGACGAAATTGGTAAGACGGCGGTTGTCACCTGTCGCGGCCTAGCTGCTGCGCCTGACGGCCAGAAGGACGAACCACAATGTTGATGGATGTTCTGATGTGCGAAATCCGCGGGCGGCGTTGCGCGCTGCCGACCCAAAACGTGCGCGAGGTCGTGTCAGCATCGTCGCTGACCCCGGTTCCGCTGGCCCCGCCGGTCATCAAGGGGGTGTTGCCCATCAAGGGGCAGATCGTACCTTTGCTGGATCTAGGCGTGTACCTAGGCCCCGCGGCCGATGTATCCCCTCAGCGCAGCGAGGGACTGCGGGTGGTCGTGGTTCAGGCCGTCTTGCCTGATTACGGAGGCCCGGTTTATGCGGCGCTGGCTGTCGACAGCGTCACCTGGGTCGCAACCATTGACGATGCCCACACCCGCCCGGCGCCGGTCGGCATTCCCCTGGGCCTTGTGTCAGCTGTGATCCTGGACGCGGGTGGACCTGCTTTCCTTATCGATCCAGATCGCGCCATAGCCCTGGTTCGCGATGCGGTCAAACACGCGGTGGCCGCATGACCACCCCAGGATCAGAGCCCCCCGGCAACCTAGAAGAATCCGTGGTGCAGCTGCGCCGCGTGTTCGCCGCCTTAGCCGAAGGCGACCTTTCGATCCGCTGTGGCGCCCTGCCGGGTGACCTGCGCGATGTGGGCAGCGACCTCGATCGGGCCTTAGACAACGTGAGCGGCCGGGTGGGACGCATCGGGTCGGTTGGAATCGACATCAGCGCGGTCGCCGCCACGTTCGACGAAGCCGTCCATGCCCTAAAATCACGGACCGGCGCCCAGGTCGGCACCGTCGCAGAAATAGGGCGCAAACTGCAATCGTTGGGCGCCCGCGCCGAAGAAATCGACCACATCGTTGAAGCGCTGGACGATGTCGCATCCGAGATCAACCTGGTCGCCCTGAACGCGGCACTAGAAGCGTCGCGCGCCGGGGCCCAAGGCAAGGGCTTCGGCGTCATCGCAGACGAGGTTAGAAAACTAGCCGAACGATCGGCGGGTGCGACCAAGGACGTGGCGGCCTTTATTGACCTTTTGGGCAACGCGACCGTTGAGGCCGGGCGGGCCATCGACGAGATGCGGGCCCAGGCCGAGATCACCGCCGCGGCCGCAAGCAGCATTTGCAACACGACCGAAAAGCTACTGAACGCGACCAAGGAATTTGGCCAATCAATGGCCCGGCTTCGCGTGCCGGGACAGGCCGAGGTCGAACTGCGACAGGCGCTGCGCCGACGCGAGGGGGAATTTGGCCGCGCCCTTGCGGGATTGCGCCCCTTGCTGCTGGATCCCGAGGTCGCCCACACGCCACTCGGCGATGCGCTGCGGGTGTTGGCAGAAGCCCTGGACACGCCGCCTGATTCCGGCGTCCCCCATGAACGAGGGTGAATGGAGCCCCGATGAGGCCGAGCTTCTGCGCGGCCTATTCCTAGATGAAGCCAAGGGACATCTGCGCGCCATCGCCGTGTGCCAACAAACCCTGGCCCGCGCGCCCCAAGATCCCACCGAAGCCATCAGCACCCTGTTTCGCCACCTACACACCTTGAAGGGATCAGCGGGATCGGTTGGGTACAGCACCATCGCCCGCGCCGCCCATGAACTAGAAGAGCTGTGCGCAGAAATTCGATCTTTTGCCCTGGCGCCCACCGCGGGAATTTTGGATCGCATCGACGAAGGCGTCGCCGAGCTGCGGGCGTTGTTGCAGGGCGCCCACGCAAGCCCAGCGCCGCCACCGACAACCCCCGCCGTGGCCGACGCGACCGAGGGCGATCAGCGCCGCGCGTCCGACCGGCGGGGGGCCCCCGATCGCCGTCGCAGCAGCAGTGATGGGTGGTTGCGTATCAAGTCCGAACGCCTGGACAGCCTGGTCGATCGTGTGGGCGATCTAGTCATCTTGCGCACGCGCATTGAACGGCGGTTGCAAGAACTGGAAGTCGGGCTCCGCGATCTGCGGGGCACGCGCACCCGCCTGCGATCCGTCCTGGGGAAATTAGGTGACGCCCTTCCCGCACCCGCCCCAACCACGACCAACCCCGCCGTGATTCTGGATCAAGTTGCCGAAGTTGAACTGGAACTGGCGGACATGGTTGCGCACCTGGAACGCGCGTCTAAGGCCCTGGGAGGGGAAGGTGATTCCCTTCGCCGCACGTCTTCGCAACTGGACACAGAGCTGCGGCAGGCACGTCTTGTGCCTCTGGACACCTTGTTCCAGCGGGTCGCTGCGACCTTGCGTGAGCTGGAAAAAACCCAGGTCGCCGCCGATCTGGTCACGAACGGCGGCGAACTAGAAGTGGACAAAAGCGTTGCCGAACACCTGGCCGAACCGCTGCTGCATCTTGTGCGAAACGCCTTGGGACACGGCATCGAAACGCCCGAAGTCCGTGCGGCCTTGGGCAAACCCGTACGCGGACGCATTGCAATCACGGCCCGACACGAAGGCGATTTCGTATTTCTAAAATTCGAGGACGACGGCCGCGGCATCGACCCCGAAGCGGTCAAACGGACCTTGACGGCGGCGGGCCGACACGAAGGGACAGGTTTGTCAGAAGTCTTGCTGCGCGACGTACTCTTCGAACCAGGATTCACAACCCGCACCCAGGCCGACGCCCTGTCCGGGCGGGGCATGGGCCTGGACATCGTTCGCCGTGCCGTTATGCGCATCGGGGGCGAGGTCAGCGTGGAACTGCCACAGGCGGGAGAATCGCGGGGCGCCCGGTTCAACCTGTCAGTCCCGCTGACCGCGGCAATCACCGAAGCCTTGCTGTTCAAGGTCGGCGGCCAAGTCTATGCGACGCCAACCGCACACGTTGTGCAGATCTTGCCCCTGCGCCCTGATGATCTGCTGGTCAAAGGTGCGGGCAGCGATCGGCCCGCCGTACAGCCTCCAGGCGTCGCAGGGCCGGTCCCGCTTTTGCGGCTTCACGCCTTGCTGGGTGTGGAAACACCCCCTGCCCGACACGCCGCCGCCTTGCATATGCGGCACGGCGCCCGCCATTTGGTTGTCACCTGCGACAAAATCATCGGGCCCCGCACCATCGTCGTGCGGCCTTTGGGCGCCGTTCTGGATTCGTTGCCATATTACGCAGGGGTCACGGTTTCAGGGGCGGGCAAGGCCCAGTTGGTTTTGGACGTCGCCGCACTGGCTGATGTTGCCCACGCGGCGGCAGCCCGCACCACATCCCCCCCGATCCGCCGGGCCCATCCCCGCATCCTGGTCGTCGACGATTCCCGCCTGGGACGCGAGGCCGCCTCCCGCGTTCTGTCCGGCGCCGGATACCAGATCATCGTCGCCGAGGACGGTTTCGAGGCCTGGGAGCTTCTGGGGGAACGCCGGTTTGATGCCGTGGTCACCGACCTTGAGATGCCACGCATGGACGGGTTCGATTTGGTGGCGCGCATCCGCCGCGAACCCACCTTGCGTCACCTTCCCGTTGTGGTCCTATCATCAAGGACCGGTCGGGCGACCCGCGAACGCGCCACCGCTGCCGGGGCTGACGCGGTGCTGCCAAAAGCCCCGCAAAAACGTATCCTCGCCGACACCGTTGCCGCCCTTTTGGCTAGCCAAGGCGTGGGCTGAAACCATTGATTTTACTAGTAAATTTGTAATTCAAAGATCCAGAACAAGAATTTTTTTCGGTCTTTGTTTTCATTTTGGGTTAAAAATCTGTCCCTTAGCTGGTTCCCCGCGTGGGCAGCCGTGCTGATCTTTGTCCGTTCAACGAGGAGTCGCCCAATGAAGTTCAATAAACTGGGGATTGTTGCCGTCGGTATGTTTTCGCTAGGCCTGGCAGGTTGTCCGGAGCCCACCAACAAACGCGCCAATAACGAAATGGATATGGGTGCGGGTGTCGAAGAGGCAGGGGGATCACCGGGCAAAGGTGGCAGCGGCGCAGGCGGCAAGGTGGCGGGATCAGGTGGCGCCCCCGGAGCAGGCGGCACCACCGGATCAGGCGGCAGCATGGGATCAGGCGGCGCTATGGGATCGGGCGGCGCCATGGGATCAGGCGGCGCCATGGGGTCAGGCGGCTCTATGGGTACAGGCGGGAAGGACGCTGGCGCATCGTCTGGGGCCAAGGACGCAGGGCCCGCCGGTGGCGCGGTATCCTTCAAAAAGGATATCGCCCCGATTCTCATGAAAAAATGTGGCAACCCCAACTGTCACGGCGGCGACTATGCCGACGCGATGAAGGGATATACCCGGCTACAAGGTGCCGCTGGGGGGCTGTGCATGGCCACTGGCAAGAAACGGTTCGAGATCGTGGTCGCGAAAACGTCTATGACACCTCCCTGCGGCGTACAGATGCCCAAGGACTGTACAGGGGCCATGTGCCTGACGACGGCCGAGAACGGGTTGCTCAAAGACTGGGTCGCCGCAGGCGCCAAGAGCGACTTATAGAAATCTCTGACCATCGCCTGTAAAAAAGCCCCCTCGCTGGGGGCTTTTTTTTGGCGCTCCACCCCCCGAATCATTCAAAAAAAAAAGTAAAAGGCAACCATGCGCCCCTTACAGCCCGCGATCCTTGTCCTTGTCGCAGCCGGATTTTGGCTGCTGCTGCCCGGGTCGACGCCAGATCCAAAAGCCGCCGCCGCACGGACACCCAGCGCTGCGGCGGCGCCCTATGTGATCAAATCTGCCTCCGACATCGCGGATCTTAACAAGACCTTGCAGGGCGCGACCAAGGCGGCAAATCTGATTGCCAACCAACCCGTGCCTTACACCGTAGCCCTGGCCCACGAAGAAGATTCGGCCCTAGGCGCCGCTGAAGTTCACGACGCCAAGGACCACATCATCTATATCGTCGAAGGTAAAACCACGTTCCACATAGGCGGCAAGCTGCAGGGCGCGCACGAGGAAAGCCCCGGTGAATGGCGGGGCCCGGCCCTTCGCGATCATAAGGTTGTTGAGGCAAAAAAGGGTGATCTCATCATCATCCCCCGAGGGACCCCACACTTCCGCAGCAGCAAGGGGTCAAAGATGTCGATGATCAGCATCCAGGTGTTCTCGGAGAACCAGGGGCCAAAGAAGTAGCGCCTACAATCCCAGCGCCTTCGCCACCCGCGTGCCGTATTCAGCGTCGGCATTGAAAAAATGCTGAACTTGACGTTTCTGGATTTCTTTTCCTGCGGCACCAAGGTGGCCCGCGATGTTTGCAACCAAACGTTCGCGTTCATCTTCCTTCATCACCCGGAACAGCAATCCGGCTTGTTCGAAATCGTCAGCCCGGTTCGCTTTCGGATATTCGCTGCGGCCCGCAGTTCCCGTCACCGGGAAAGGTGCCTCAGCCGACAGCGGATCTGCAGCGGGACCGCCCCGGCTGTTCGGTGAATAATTGGGCGTCGCGCCTCCGTTGCCATCGACACGCATCAGCCCGTCACGTTGTTGGTTATTGACCCTGGAGGCATGCGGGCAGTTCACGGGGATCTGGGAAAAATTTGCCCCCAGCCTGTGACGCTGCGAATCCGGGTAGGAGAACAATCGCCCTTGCAGCAGTTTGTCAGGAGAAGGTTCGATCCCTGGCACAAAATTCGCCGGACTAAAGGCCGCCTGTTCGATTTGGGCAAAGAAGTTATCGGGGTTCCGGTCCAGAACCAAACGACCGATCGGAATCAGAGGATAGTCTTTATGCCGCCACACCTTCGTCACATCGAAGGGATCGAATCGATAGGTATCGGCATCCTCAATCGGCATGATCTGAACGTACGCCTTCCAGGCTGCGACCCCGCCACTTTTGATGTGCTCGAACAGATCTCGGGTGGCGTGGTCGGGATCGCGGGCGACCACGGCCCCGGCCTCGTCCCCGGTCATGTTGGAAATCCCAGTTTCGGTCTTGAAGTGGTACTTCACCCAACAGGCCTTACCCTGGGCATTAACCCATTTGAAGGTGTGGCTGCCGAAACCGTGCATATGGCGAAACGACCGAGGAATACCCCGATCCGAAAACAGCACCGTCACCATGTGGGTTGATTCAGGCGAAAGAGAAAAGAAATCCCAAAAAGCATCCGGATCCTTCAGGTTCGATTGCGGGTTTCTTTTGTGGGTGTGCACCATATCCGGGAACTTGAAGGGATCTCGAATGAAGAAGACCGGCGTGTTGTTGCCAACCAGATCGTAGTTCCCTTCTTCGCTATAAAATTTTATCGCGAACCCCCGCGGATCGCGATCAGCGTCAGCCGACCCCTTTTCACCTCCTACCGTCGAAAACCGCACAAGAACCGGGGTCTTGCGCCCGGCCGCGCCGAACAGATGGGCGCGCGTGTGCATCGTCATATCTGCGTTCGATTCGAAAAAGCCGAAAGCACCGGCCCCTTTGGCGTGGACGACACGTTCAGGGAGGCGCTCGCGGTCAAAATGCGCCAGCTTTTCAATCAGCCGATAGTCCTGCATCAGGGCCGGACCACGGTCGCCCGCAGTCAACGTGTGTTCGTTATCCGGCACGGGTGCGCCAAAACTGGTGGTCAGCGTATCTTTGGGGGAAGCCATGGTTTTCTCCTGTCTAAGGGCCGTTGTGTCCACATAGACTGTCGATCCCAGGCCATAGTTTCCAATACATCTTTCCTATCAATCTGATAGCTATAGACTATCAATGAAATTCGACCTTCATC
>JAYUUT010000406.1:0-4947 GCA_043754455.1 Myxococcales bacterium | reverse complement strand
GGTGCTGGGAACCACCAGCAAGTTCCCCAGATGGGCCATCGCCTATAAATTCCCGGCGCAAAGGGCCGAGACCACTTTATTGGAACTGGAAATCAACGTCGGCCGCACGGGCACCGTCACCCCTGTGGCCGTGCTGGAACCGGTCGATGTGTCGGGCACCACTGTAAAACGCGCGTCGTTGTTTAACTGGGACGAAGTCGCGCGCCTGGATCTGCGCATCGGCGATCGCGTGGTCATCGAAAAAGCTGGCGAAATTATTCCCCAGGTCATCGAAGTGCTGGTTGACCGCCGGGGCGTTTCCCTTGTCCCCATTGTCCCACCCGTCGCGTGTCCCAGTTGCCAATCAACCCTTGTGCGAAACGAAGGGGCAGTCGCTTTGCGCTGCGAGAACCCGGAATGCCCCGACCAGCGCTGGCGGGCGATACAGTTTTTTGCACACCGGGGCGCGCTGAACGTAGACGGTCTAGGTGAAATGCTGACGCAGGAATTGGTGCGCAAGGGATTGGTCGCAGACGCCGCCGATCTGTTCGCCCTGACCGTGGACCGGTTAATTCCCCCTGCCGATACAGCTTCTGCAAAGGTAGAACGGCTGGGCAAAAAATCCGCCGAAAATCTGGTCGCGGCCATCGCCACCGCAAAAACCACCGCCACGCTCTCCCGGCTGCTTATCGGCCTTGGCATCCCCCACACAGGGGTGGTCGCCGCCCGCGCGGTGGCCCGCCACTTCGGCACCTTCACGGCCTTGGTCGCCGCCGATCCCTCCGAACGAAGGGCGCGCGTCGCCACCATTGACGGCGTCGGCCCTGTCATCGCGGACGCCATTGCCGCCTGGTTCGCCAACCCGCGACACGAATCCCTCGTCAGGAAACTTCGGGCCCACGGTCTTGACCCATCCGAGCCCGTCATCACCCCCATCACGACCGGGCCGCTGTCGGGCAAACGTCTGTGCATCACCGGCAAGCTGACCCGCCCCCGCAGCGACATTCAAAAACAGATCGAAGACGCAGGTGGCGTGTTCGTGTCGTCCGTCGGCAAGTCCACCGATTTTCTGGTCGCAGGCGGCGACGTCGGGAAGTCCAAACTTGATGCGGCCAAGAAGGCCGGAACCCAGGTCATCGACGAGGCGGCGCTGGAACGTCTGATTTCCGGCTAAACCGAACCACCTGGGGCGCGAACCCCAGCCGAGCAAACGCTTTGTGGGCGCCCTCGTTAAAACACCAGGAACTCAGTTCAACGTCGCGAATCCCATCGGCGTCTGCTGCCTGAAACACCTGCGCGACCAACTGTCGGCCAACACCTGCCCGCTGAAATTCTGGGCGAACCCCGATCTGATCGATTTCTATCCATCGCCGCGCGAATCCGAACGGGGTTTGTGGGCGTTCCTGCCAGAAGGCCGACGCGTAGCCAACTGGCATCCCATCCAATTGGGCTATCCAGATCCGCACCGTCGGCTTGCCCAAGAGGCCACGAAACCAGGCGGCGACTTCGCCCAGATCCGCCGGCCTGAACTGTTGGGGGTGGTTCGCAACATGAAACGCCTGGACCGACGCGTTCAGGCCTGCCAGCACCTCTTCGTCCCCTGACGCAGCAAGACAGATCATCGCTGACATGCGCTGCGCAGCATAACTCAACCTTCGTCCCTGACCTGTCGATCCCCTACCATGGCCTATTTAATGGGACGCGGACGTGGAAGTTCATGGCTGTGTCTGGTGGGAGGCGCGGCCGCTTTCCTGACCGGCGCCTGCAGCAGCGGCGGCGGCACCCTGGCGCCGTCGATCACTGCCGACAGCGGCCCCGAGCCCTCCGCCTCGCCCGACCCCGAAGGGGCCACGGGAGGGGGACGGCGCGTGCAGGCTGTCATTCCACAAGATGGCGGCCCGGCCCCCTCAGGCACCACCATCGTCCCTGGTCCCCCCGGCATGATGCCCCCACCTCCCGACGCGGCCCTTTCCATTGACGCCCCAGTTTTTCCACCAATCGTGATCGGGCCCGCGCCCATTGACACAGCCCCCATGATGATGCCGCCCCCGCCAGGCCTGGATCAGGCCTGCGGCGAACTGGCACTGAAGTATTGTGATCGCATCAGCTCTTGTTTACCCCATGTGTTCAAGTTGCTGTTCCCGCCCAACGTGATTTGCGCAAACCGCATGCGGTTGCAATGTATGGCCGACGCAACAGCCCCGGACGCCCGGATTATGCCCGGCCAAACCTTCGCCTGTGCCCGAAACACGATTCCGAACGTCCTGTGCGTAGATCTGGGACGGTCCTGGGACTTTTGCCTAGGTGCCGGGACCCGGGCTTTTCAAAAAACCTGCGGGTCCAGCGCCCAGTGCGCCACCGGCTACTGCCGCTTCCCTGCGACCGGCTGCGGCCAATGCAGCACGCGTGCGGCCGCCGGAAATCGATGCATCAGGGCCGAGGACTGCGACAAGGGTCTTGCCTGCCACAACAATGTTTGCGCCGCCCCTGCTGGCCCTAATGAAAAATGCCTAGACCGTCCCTGCGGTCCCAACCTGGCCTGCGTTGAAGGCCAGTGCCGCCAGGCCCGGCGCCTGGGCGAGGATTGCAGATTGAACGAAGAATGTGACGGCAACATGGGCCTTTATTGTCGCCGACCTAACGCAACCGCCGATAGGGGAATCTGCCATCAGGTCAGTTACGCCAAACCCGCCGACGCCTGCGGTGTCATGCCCGAGACCGTGGCGGTTTGTTCCGGTGGGGATTGCGTAAAAAATGCGACGGGGGCTGAGGCTTGCCTGGGCTTCGCGGGGGACGGACTGGCCTGCGGGGATAGGGCTGGGGGCCGCAAATGCCAGCTCCCCGCGTCTTGCCAGGGCGGAATTTGTAGCCTGCCGACGCCCGCCGCCTGCGGCAACTAACACATCAGGCCAGGGTCGGGCGAAGATCCCACGTGCTAGGGTCCAGGTTCACCTTGGAAGAGATCCGGCACGACGTCGGTTCTTCACCGAACGGGAGCCGCCTATGGCCGCATTTGGAACTTTCACCTTACTTCTAGCCCTTCTGCTGGCCACCTATGGGGGCGTGGCGTCCGTCGTGGGCGCCCGGCGCGGCATCACACGTCTGGTTGAATCAGGGCGCGGCGCCGCATATGCCCTGGCGGCGGTTCTGGCGCTGACCTCGGTCACGATCTTGTACGCCTTTGTCACGGGCGATTATTCGATCAAATACATCCAGCGCTATTCGGACGCGTCTTCGCCGCTGTTTTATAAAATCACCGCGTACTGGGGCGGCCTAGATGGGTCAATCCTGTGGTGGGTGTTTTTGCTGTCGGTGTTCGGCGCGATCGCCATTTACATCAACCGCAACCGCAACCGCGAAATCATGCCGTACGTGGTGGCGACGCTGATGTCGATCGCCAGCTTCTTCCTGTTCCTTATCGTTTTTCATAAAAACCCCTTCGATCAATTTCTGTCTGAGGCGCCCACAACGGGCCAGGGGCTGAATCCGATCTTGCAAAACGCGTACATGGTCACGCACCCGCCGTCCCTATACACGGGGCTTGTGGGCATGAGCATTCCCTATGCCTTCGCGATGGGCGCGCTGATTTCGGGTCACCTGGACGACGCGTGGATCGTGGCGGTCCGCCGCTGGACGCTGTTCGCCTGGTTTTTCCTGTCGATGGGCCTGACTCTGGGAATGTTGTGGGCCTATGAAGAATTGGGCTGGGGCGGATTTTGGGCTTGGGATCCCGTGGAAAACGCGGGTTTCGTTCCGTGGCTGACTGCCACCGCGTTTTTCCATTCGGTGACCATTCAGGAACGTCGCGGGATGCTGAAGATATGGAACTTCACCCTGGTCATCCTGTCCTTCCTGCTGACCATCGTTGCGACTTTCCTGACCCGATCAGGCGTGGTGATGTCGGTTCATTCGTTTGGCGAGGACAACAAACTGGCGATGATTTTCGCCGTTTTCATGGCGCTGATTGTCCTGGTCAGCTTCGGGTTCGTGATCAAACGCCTGCCCGAACTGCGGTCACGGGCGAAACTGGAACATGTGGTATCGCGCGAGGGGGCGTTTCTGCTGAACAACTGGATTCTGTTGTTCGCGGCCTTCTTCGTACTGTTCGGCACGTTGTTTCCGAAATTGAAGGAAACCTTCTTAGGTGTGAAAGACACCGTCGGGCCGCCGTTTTTCAACCGCTGGATGGTGCCGATCGGGTTGATTCTGTTGTTCTTGACCGGGGTGGGACCCCTTATCGCCTGGCGCAAGGCCACGATTGGACACCTGCGGTATCAATTCACATGGCCCAGCGTCGCGTGCCTGCTGACGACAGGAATATGTGTCGCTTTTGGCCTGCACCAGCCCTCGTTCACGCCGGTCATCGCGTTTTCGTTTTGTGCCTTCACCTTCACAACCATCACGCAGGAATTTATGCGGGGTGCGTCTATCAGGCGCCGCAACACCGGATCGGACGCGTTTACGGCGGTTCTGGGAATGGTCATCCGGGGGCGCCGCCGCTACGGCGGTTATGTCGTCCACGTCGGCATCGTGCTGATGTTCCTGGGGTTTGCGGGCCAGGCCTACCAGAAGGAAACCGACACAAAATTTGTACCGGGCCAGGTGATGCCGTTTGGCAAATACAACGTCCGGTTCGACAAGCTGTCGCATACCGAAGATCGCCAGAAGGAAATGGTGACCGCGTTCTTCACCATTTTGCGGGACGGAAAAGAAGTCGCGAAAATGGAACCCGGCAAATGGCATTTTACCAAAACGCCGCAGCCCACAACGGAGGTCGCCATCAACCGATCGCCCGCTGAGGATTTGTACATCACCCTGGGGTCATGGGACTTCTCGGACGATTCCGTGGCGGTGCGGCTGGTGATCAACCCGCTTATCAATTGGATCTGGTTCGGATTCATTCTGTTGGCGATGGGCACGGGCATTGCCATGTTGCCCGAAACCGTCATGGCGCCGCTGGCAGCCCGT
>JAYUUT010000405.1:0-24976 GCA_043754455.1 Myxococcales bacterium | reverse complement strand
GGCGCTTAAACTCGATGATTACGGTCGACTCCAGCCGTTCGCCTTCGGGTCTGTCGTTCAAGGCAATAGGCCGATTGAAAACGATGAGGTCCGGTTCCTTCGCGCTATCCGATTCTGCTGGCGGGATCGTGCTCAGTGCTTTATCTGACGCCAAATAGTAGTGGTATGAGAGCCGCTCATCGATCATCCAGAGGTTCTGCTCCTCATAGCCAACATCGTCCGACGTCTTCCTCATCGGAAATATCAAGCGATGAACAGCTTCCTCGCGAGCGTAGCCCTTCTCGCCGATTTCTAGGCGTTTTTGAAGGACTTCCAGAATCATCTTGCGATGCACAATGTAGGTGGCCAAGTTGGCCTTTCCTTCTTCGCTGAGCTTTTCGAGCAGTTCGCCAGACCGTTTCGTCCATTCTTCCGTGCCGCCGCCGCCAACCTCTTCGGCCTTTTTCATCAAAACGCCGATTTCATTCTTTGTCTTGGTCTCTTCGTCGAACTGAATACGTCGGAGTGCCGTGTCGATCTTCGCCTTGTCGCTTTCGTGAATGGAGGAAATCTCTGCCTGATTCTTTGCCAGGAGGCGCCTATATTGAGGCGCATCCCTTGAGACGAACGATGTCACAGTTTCAATATTGGAGGCCTTCAGACGCTCAATTTCAGAGGACATCTCGGTCCGGGAAAACTTGAGAACTTCGTCTGCAATTTCATCCCTCGTCACCGCGTCGGCCACCAGGGACTCGATGGTTCTCGGTTCTGGAAATCGAAACCCATCTCGATCGTCGTGGACGATTTGATCTAGATATTCAGATTGAACGAAGACCTGAAATGCATACTGGTTAAGCTCTTCGTCCGTGAAGCGCTTGGAGAAAAACGGGTCGCGCTTGCCCAGCGCCATCCGATCCGAAACGCGTTTGTCACCGCAAAGGAATGCCGTGTGCGGCTGACTTCCGAGGAAAAATTTTATACCCGTGGCCTCGAACCGGTGAGTCTTGATCGTGAACTCATGCTTCGAGGTGTGTTTGCCAATGCTTCCTTGGTACAACTCGCCAATGTTCTGAGTTGCTGCCCCGTCATGAATTCTCAGGGTTGGCAAGGAACGCGTCACAAGATACGCAATGAAATGTTCGACGAGATCGATCGCGATCTGTTCCAGGGATTTTCGTGTCCGAGGTTCGTAGCCAAGACGGAGCGGATCGAGAAGGACCGTGGTGGAAAGAGTAGATGTGACTTCTTGGGTTGCGTCTTCCTCTATCCCTGTTAGCGAAAACACGAAATTTCTCCGCGTACGTTTCGTCCCGTGTTGGAAGACGCTCTCGACCGCCGCTTTCTCGAAAAATTTCAGCCAAGAGAGTCTTCCGACCCCCTTCCCGCCGAGCTTGGCCTTAAAGACGGAGTCTGCCTCACAGAAGGACGCCATGTGAACTTCGTTAAAACCAACGCCGTTGTCGGTTATCGAAAATCCGGTAATAGGTAGCTCAGCGTCCTTTTGAGTCTCGGCGATTTCTGTTTGGCGGGGCGATCTCAGAATCCGGACGTCGATGCACCCCGCCTCGTTCCCCTCCTCGATGGAATGAATCGAATTGCTGATCGCCTCGTGAAGAGGAACCAAGAAGTCCTTCGTCTTGATTTTCCTGACACGTCCATCGAGGTTGATGTGGAACTGGCGTTTGGTCATTGCTGATTTGGCCTGTCGAGATATGCGTTCGTGATGTGAGCGATGGTACGTCACGCAGGGGCGTTTCCCCTGAAACCGTGCCCGCTTGGATGTTAGCCGTGACCCCAAATCTGAACAAGGGTTCAGTTATCAGCTCCGTCGCGTTATGCCATGCGTCTGGCGTCGCGCGTCGGTGAATGGAGCGGACCCCTATTTTCATCTTATTTCTACGCAGCCACCACTGAGCGGGCCGGGGGACCTTCCCCGAACCGGGCGGGCGGGAAGAAATAGTCGCCCCAGGACGTCGCCGATACTGATTGATCTGAGGGAGGAACCAGGCGTAACATGACGCGCCGGTTCGGCCAGGAATGTCGCTGACTTCCGCGAGACGGTGCCTCCGAGGTCTTGACATGGATATTGCACCGCGCGACAAGAGCAACTACTACCGCACAGGGGTCCTTGGGCTCCGGGCGCTGCAAGATCGTGGGCTTTCAACTGTGCGCTTTTCACCTGATGCCGAAGCCCGCTGGAAGGCCTTCCGGGGTGAGCTGACAGACGCCGATCGCGTCGATCTACTTCTCCGTGATGGGGCGGCCGTGCATCCCGTTGCGTTTTCTGCCGCTGCGGTGTTCGCCTTGCCAGATCTGGCGGCTGACGAACCGTTCGGCCGCACGTGGGCGGGGCTTTCAGTCAGCGATGCGGGCGCAGTTCTCCGCGAGGTTGCCCAGACAAACCTTGGCGACAAGAACACCAAGCCGTCCCCGACGCTCGCCGAATTCGCCAAGGTCTGGGGATGGGAATGGTCTTTGCTGTCCGTCGCGCACGTGGTACCCGCTTCGCGCGTCGTGGTTGCAGGGGTTGGCGCCATCGTCGCACTTGCCGATCACATGTTCGGACGCACCGACATGGATTTTGCCGATCAGGTGTTGCTCGTCACCGATCGCGCCGGCGAGAGACAGCTTTTTGGACTCGCCGCCGCGCTTTGCGGAGGTCGGTCACGACCTCGCCACGTAGGTTCGGCAGACGTGACGGACATCGCCCGAAGGCAGAAATTCGATCGCGCGACGATTGTGCTGGCTTCGGATGACGCGGATCCGGCCTCACGCGAGGCCGCGAATCGTCTTGGCCGGGAACTCGGAGCCTAGCGGGCATCTGCGGCCACGTGTAACGAATGGGGCTATCGAAAGATCGAATCATCGCGCTTGGCACGACGCCGCACCTGCACGAGCAGTCTGCGATCAACTTCGTCGTATCTAGTCTTCCCGACCGCGATCCGTTTCGCCTTTGGGGCCTTACCGATCTCGTTGACCCCGGTGGGCGGCGCTACGATCTGGACCTTGTCGTCATTGGTTACCACGCGGTTTATCTCATCGAGATCAAGAGCCATCCTGGGCGGATCAAAGGCGATACGGTCGACTGGCAGATCGAATTTCCCGACGGCGGTCGCACCACGATAGAACACCCCAGTCGCCTCGCAGAATACAAGTCGCGCGTGCTGGCAAGCCTGCTGCAAAAGCAGATGTCGCACTCTGGCCAGCAGACGCCCTGGGTTCAGCACCTGATCTTCGCCTCAGCCGAAGGTATCGGCCTGAATCTTCCCGGCGCCGCGGGAAACCACGTGGTCACGCGTGAAAACCTCGTACGTGCGCTGCAATTTGGTGAGCACCCGGGCGCAACCTCACTGTCGACCCGCCGCGAGATCAATCGCCCCCAAGCGCTGGAAGTGGTCAAAGCGCTGAAAGCCATGGGTCTTCGTGAAAGTCACGCAAGCCGCAAGGTGAACGACTTGGTCTTGGGGAAGCTGCTGGCTGAACACGAAAACTACCAGGATCATCTGGCCCAGCACGAATCCATTCCAACAATCCAAGCGCGGGTGCGCACCTACCAGGTTGCCCAGGGCGTGACGATTGAACGTCGCAAGCAACTGACGAACGCAGCCGAGCGCGAGGCGCGGCATCTGACACTTCTGTCCGATCACCCGAATATTCTGAAGATGCGCACGTACATCGAGCACGGCCCCACCAATGCGCCGTGCATTGTCTTTGAACACCTGGCGGGTGAACTTCCTTTAGATGCGTTCTTGCGGTCCAATCCAGATCTTTCTCTCGACGAAAAAATTGACTTGGTCACCCGCATCGGCGAGGCCCTGGCCTATTGCCACCGCAAATCGATCCTGCACCGGGGGCTGGCACCTTCGTCGGTGCTTGTGCGGCGGAACCCGGATGATCCAAAGAAGCTGGATGTTCGCCTGTTCAATTTTCAGTTGGCCACGCAATCCGAATCTGCCAGCGGTACGGCTCACCACACGTCACATCTGACGGCGTGGCGAATGAGTTCTGAGGATGTCTTCGTCGCGCCCGAAGTGCTGGAAAAACCAGAGAACGCCAACTACGCAAGCGATCTGTTCTCGCTGGGCGCGCTGGCGTACCTAATCCTGGTCGGGCGTCCCCCAGGTCAAACATTGGTGGAACGCGAGACACTACTTCGCCGTGGCTACCTGTCTCCCGCCACCGCTCGGGATGAGTTGGCCGCGGGTCTCCGCGCCGCGGGGCTTGATCCGGCGCTTATTGCGGGTGGCGGTGGCGAACAGAAGAATTTGGAAGACGTGATGGAGTTCGCCACGCTGAAGAACCCCGTCAACCGCAGCGACGATGTTTTGACCTGGTTGGGGCTTTTCGCGGACGCACTGTCATCACCGTCTGAAGGAGCCGCACGCACCTACGTCGATCCATTGGAGGCCAAGCGCGGCGACGAGATCGCACCCGACATGCTGGTCGAGGCGGTCCTCGGAACGGGCTCGACCGCCCGCACTTTACGCATCGTCACGAACGACGGGACATTCGCGCTCAAGGTTGCACTCTCGCCTGATCTCGATTCCCGGCTGCGCCGCGAGGCTGAGATCCTTGCTTCGCTGCAAAAGGATGGTCGTTCAAGCGATCGCATTGTGCGCTTGTACGACGTTCACGAGATCGCGGGGCGCACGTGTTTGCGTCTCACCGACGCCGGTCAAACGGTCGCTCGCGTTCTTGCTGAAGACGGCGCGCAAAGCCTCGACTACGCGAAACGCTGGGGCGAGGATCTGCTGGTCGCGCTCGAATACTTGGAAGAAAATGGCGTCCAGCACCGCGACATCAAGCCGGGCAACCTGGGCGTGTTGTTGGCCGATCAAAAACGCCGTCGCCAGTTGCTGCTTTTCGATTTTTCACTATCCGCAGCCGACGCGAAAGACGTGCGGCAGGGTACGCCCGCCTATCGCGATCCCTTCCTGGCCCAGCGTGGTCAGTGGGATGATGCGGCGGATCGCTACGCTGTCGCTGTCACCCTGCATGAACTGCTGACGGGCGAACGCCCTCGATGGGGCGTCAATGACATCGCCAGTGCTTCTGACGACGAAATTACACTTTTGGCCGAGCGGTTCGATGCGACCGTGCGAGATCGGCTGGTTGGGTTCTTCAGGCAGGCGCTTGCGCGCCATGTGGCCAAGCGCTTTGCAACGGCCGAGCGGATGCGCACGGAATGGGTCGCTTGTTTCGCGTCTTCCTTCATGCGCGCAGCCAACGAAGACTTTGCTACCACTGAGACGGTTCCGTCGCTCACAGCGCCCCTGCCCGAGGGTTTGGGCCTTCAGACTTCGGTTGAATCGTTGCCTCTGCCTGCGCGTGCGAAGAATGCGCTTTTCCGCATCGGGGTTTTGCGGGTCGTTGATCTGTTGCGCCTTCCCAACAATCAGCTTTCGGCCCTGCGGGGTGTAGGTCGGGGGACGGCGCGCGAGATCTTGGTGTTCATCCTGCGGCCAGAGTTCGACGTTCTGAAGCCCCAGCTTGCGTCCGAGCCCGCCGGTCCCGCGGGGGCGACGTCGGCCCCGGCATCGGGCGATGATTTAGCCGAAATTCCACGTACTCTGGATGGCTGGGTCAACGCTGCCCTTCCGTCTGTCACGAAGAAGTCTGGCGAAAAGGCCCTGCAACATGTGCGACATTTGTGGGGTTTGGACGAACTGAAGGGCCGCCACATCGACAGCGTTGCGGTACTGGCCAGCACGCTTGGGGTCACGCGTCCGCTTATCTATCAGGCGCTAGAAAAGATGCGCCAGCGCTGGCGTGAATTGGGTTTTTTGGTGGAACTGTGTGGCGTCGTGAAGAGCGCGCTGGAAGCTACGGGGGGACAGGCACCGTTGTCGCGGCTGGGTGTCGAGGTGGCGACCTCGCTCGACCGCGCGCAGCCGGTGGTGGCAGGTGACAAACGCGCCGAGGCGCTGGTTCGGGTTGCGGTGGAAATGTCAGAAGGGCTGGCGCTGTCGCGGGTGAACGGCCCCTTGTGGGTTGTTCCTGCCGACTGCGACGTGCGTTCGTTAAAGCCGTTGGGCGACCTTGCGGACCAGTTGGCCGAAGCGGACCCTTTGCTGTCCCCGGGTGGCGCCGTCGCCCAGCTTCGGATCGTGGCCGCACAGGGACCGTTCGCAACCTTGGCGGACGAGCCGCTGGTGGCATTGGCGGTGGCCGCCTCCAAGAATGCGGCGAAAAGCGCCCGACTAGAAATCTATCCGCGGGGGTTGCCATGGAACCGCGCGTTGGATCTTTGTCTTTCGGCGTTGCCGCCCACGGGGCTGGATGCGGCATTGGTCGCTCAGATCGTGACGGCGCGGTACCCCGATTCGCAACCGCTGCCTGCGGAAGCCGAACTGGGCGATTTGTTGCGGGAGCGCGGGTATTCGCTGGACCCGAAGGGTGGAAAGTTCATCCGTCGGGGGCTTCATGCGATGGCCGCCAGTACAGTGGCGGCCATCACGCGCGCGCCCACGACGCACACCGGGCATCGCGAGACGGTCGATCCCGCCGCGCGAGAATTTTCGAAGGACATCGAGGTTCGACAGCGTAAGGGCAGCTTCTGCGTGCTGGAGGTGCAACCTGCCTACGCGCGCCAGACGGCGGACGAACTCGGTCGGCGGCTGCTGGTCAGTCCAGTGAGCGTGGAAGGGCTGCTGCTGGAGTTCATGGATCTGGTTGTCGCCGAGAACGAGGTCGATCCGGCGGTCATTTTTGCAACAGATCGCGCGGGACCCGCCGGTGCAGATTGGCTGAACTTGAAGGGCTTGATGGAACAGGCCGCGGACCGCGCGTTGGCCGAGTTGCGCACGCATTCGAAGCCCCTGGTGCTGACCGATCCAGGGTTGCTGGCGCGTTTTGGTTTGCTGCGCTTCTTAAAGCAGTTGGTGGAACATGCACGCCAGGATGATGCGCCTGCCGTGTTCTTGGTGGTTCCTTCGGCGGAAGACGCGGGGGGCGGCGTTCGGATTGCGCATTCGGTGGGGGATTTGGCGGTGCCGCTGACTTCACCGGCGCAGCACCTGCGGGTGCCGACAAGTTGGTTGAAAAACTTGGACAAAGGGCGTCGAATCCGGGTTTCAAGAGGTGAGGCGTGAGCCCGAAGAAGAAAGTCTCACCAGTGGTGGGGGAAGGTGTGGTCGACGAACTGGCCGGTCACATCGCGGCCTCAGGTGCGGGCGCGCGGGGATTCTCGCGCCAAAACTTGTTCAGAATGCGGCCGTTTTTTGAGGGATATCGCGACGCGCAGAAAGTCTCACCACTGGTGAGACAATTGCCGTGGCCCCACAACCTGATCGTTCTGAGCCAATCGCGCAGCCACGGGGCCGGGCTTTTCGAGCAGGCGGTCCTGCACCTGCCAAAAGTCTCATCACTGCTGAGACAAATGCATCCAGAGGCGTCGACGGCTTTCAAAGACGCCTACTTTCTCGATTTCTTGGAACTGGCCCAGTGGCATTCTGAGGGCCACCTGCATGGCGGAATTCGTCAGAATCTGCAGCATTTCATCCTGGAAATGGGGCGCGATTTTGCCTTCGTGGGGTCCGACTACCCGCTGCAAGTGGGTGGTCGCGACTTCGCGGGCCGGTTCGAGCCGGAGCACCTGGGCAAGCTTCAGTTCTATCTAGAGGCCTTGGATCGGGACGTGAAGAAGTGAAGAAGAAGGGCGCGAAATAGATGGCCGGCAAGGGAAACAAGAAGCAAATCACCCTGACGCAGTCGTTGGCTGCGTTCTTGGGAAAAACGTTGCTGCCGGATCTGAAGGCGCGCGCAGGGGACGAGGCGGTCGATGGCGCTTTGAAGCGCCAATGGGAGGCAGAAAAGGCAGCCAAGCGCACGGCCGATGGGTATCCGGCGTGGCGGGATCGCACGCTGGAACAGATTGGGGCGGCCTGGGTGCTTTCGTGCGTGTTCGTGCGGACGCTGGAGGATCGGGATCTGCTGGCGCGCCGGCGCTTGGCAGGGCAAGGGGCGCTGGACAGCGAGCAGTTGTTTTTCGAAGTGGCGCCTTCGCTGACAGCACGCGATTACTTGCTGACGGTTTTTCGTGAGGTGGCGAGTCTACCGGGGGCGGAAGAATTGTTGGGCGTGCGGCACAATCCGCTGTGGCGGTTGGGGCCCAGCGCGGCGGTGGCGCGCGAGTTATTGGGGTTCTTCCGTCAGGAGGATGAAAAGGGTGAATTGGTATGGCGGTTTGATGGCGCGGATACGCGATTCCTCGGGGATCTGTATCAGGATTTAAGCGAGGACGTGCGTAAGCGGTATGCGCTGTTGCAGACGCCGGATTTTGTCGAGCGGTTCATTTTGGGGGAAACGCTGGATCCGGCGATTGCCGAGTTTGGGTTGGATCAGGTGCGGGTGATCGATCCGACGTGTGGATCGGGGCACTTCTTGTTGGGGGCGTTTGATCGGTTGTTGACGCTGCGGTTGCAGAAGGCGCCGGGGGTTGATGTGCGGGATCACGCGGCGGCGGCGATTGGGCAGGTGTATGGCGTGGATGTGAATCCGTATGCGGTGGCAATCGCGCGGTTTCGTTTGACGCTGGCGTATCTGCAACGCACCGGTATCACCAAGCTGGCGCAGGCGCCGCGGCTAGCGCTGAATTTGGTGGTGGCGGATTCGCTGTTGCATGGGGGCGGCAAGGGTACGGAGCTGCTTCTGGTTGAACAGGACAACGCCGACATTGATCGCGTTGCGTGGCAGGAATCGATGTTTGCCCTGGATGACGAGTTCACAGGTCGAAAGATATTGCGACAGCGGTATCACGCGGTCGTGGGCAATCCCCCGTACATCACGTGCAAGGACAGCGCACTTCGCGAGGTCTATCGAGAACGGTATCGCAGTGCCGCGGGCAAATATGCGTTGGCGGCGCCGTTTACTGAACGTTTCTTCGAGTTGGCGGTGGATGATGGGTTCGTGGGGTTGATCAACGCGAACTCGTTCATGAAGCGTGAGTTTGGCAAAAAGCTGATTGAAGAGGTGCTGCCTGAGTTTGAATTAACGTCGGTCCTTGATACCTCGGGTGCGTACATTCCAGGCCACGGGACGCCTACGGTGTTGTTGTTTGGGCGCAATCGCAAGTCGGTTGCGGCGTCGGTGCATGCAGTGCTTGGGAAACGCGGCGAGCCGTCAACACCAGGGGACGCAGAGCAGGGACTGGTGTGGCGGTCGATTGCGGATCATGGGCGGGAAGTGGGATTTGAGAACGAGTACGTTTCGGTTGCGGACGTTGCGCGGGAGAACTTCGCAAAGCATCCGTGGTCGCTGGGTGGTGGTGGCGCGGCGGATCTGAAAGAGCTGATTGAGGAGCGGAGGGAGAGAACGTTGGGGGATGTGGCAACGAGCATCGGCATAGCCAGCTTTACGCTCGAAGACGATGTTTACTTGGCACCCGAATCAGCGTACCTCACAGTGGGTATTCCCAAAGCGGCAAGGCGGCCCATGGTGATTGGTGAGGTAGTTCGTGATTGGTCCATCGGAGAAACACCGTGGGCATTTTTTCCTTATGACGAGGAACTCGTACCGATTGTGGACCACGACCGCTCACTCCGACACCTGTGGCCCTATCGAACAAGTCTCGCAAATAACAAACTTTTCGGAGGAAAAACCAAGGTCGAAGGGGGACTTAAATGGTACGAGTACGGACGACTTACGGTCGAAAAGCTCCGCACACCACTCACCATTGCCTTCGCCGAAGTCGCCACCCACAACCACTTCGTGCTCGACCGCGGCGGCAAGGTCTTCAAGCAAACCGCCCCCATCATCAAGCTCCCCGAATCTGCCACCGAAGACGACCACCTCGCCCTCCTCGCCTACCTAAACAGCTCCACCGCCTGCTTCTATCTCAAGCAGACAATGATGAGTAAGGGCGGCAGCGGAATTGGCAGAGGAATTCAGGATGAGTCGTGGGAATCCCGCTTTCAATTCGACGGGACGAAGATGAAAATGTTGCCGCTACCCGATACACGGGCGCTTTGCGGGCTAGGACGGGCGGCAGATGAAGCCGCGAAGCAAGTACAAGAATCTTCGCCTAGATCAGCGCTTCATCTGCTGTTGAAAGGCGGCGGCATCGTCGATCTAAAAGCCGAGCTGCTAACCCTCTGTGACCAGCGGGCAGTTGCCCACATGCAACTGGTCGGAATTCAGGAAGCCATTGACTGGATCGTCTATGGCCTGTTCGGCATCACCCATATAGAACAAACACGCGACGCTGGATCACTGGCGGAGAACCAGAGACCGTTCGAATTTCAATTAGGTGAACGATTGAAGACAGGCGAGCCGACCTCTTGGTTCGAACGCCATCAACGGACCCCGTCTAATATTCACCCTGAAGGCAAGGCGTTTGCAGATAGACTGCGTGAGATTGACGAGAATCCACTGGTCGCGTTCATCGAACGTCCCGACTTCAAGCGTCGTTTCTATCCGTTTTCTTGGGAGCAAGAAACGAACGATGCATGTGCCGAAACCTTCCTTGATGCATGTGAAGGCATTCAAAAGGGGAGCACTGCCTCAAGCACCTCAGTGCGGCGATTGATTGGCGATGCGCTTTCCAATTCCAAGATCCGACAGGTTGCAGACCTTCTGTCCTCGGGAGACGAGATCGTGCTTGCAAAGCAGGTCGCAGGGGAATCTGTACCGTTCATCTCCCACGGACTATTCACGAACCAAGGCCTCGAAAAACACGCCGTCTGGCGCCACACCTGGTCACTCCAACGTCGCGAGGATCTCGGCGAAGCCGTAGGCGAAATCCCCGTCCCCCCCAAGTACGACCAAAAAGACTTTCGCGACGCCAACTACTGGCGTCTGCGCGGAAAACTCGACGTTCCCAAGGAACGCTTCATCTTTTACCCCGGTTGCCAAAAAGACGGCGACCCCAGTCCCCTCATCGGTTGGGCCGGCTGGAATCACCTGCAACGCGCGCAAGCCCTGGTCGCCCTTTACCAAGAACGCAAAACGGAAGACGCCTGGCCCAAAGAACGGCTCATGCCCATGCTGGTCGGCCTGCACGAACTGATGTTCTGGCTCGACCTGTGGCACAACAACCCCGAAGTCGGCAGCCAAAACCCAGCCCGCGAATTCAAACAATTCCTAGACGCCGAACTACACGCCCACGCCCTCACCCCCGAAGACCTAGAAGCCTGGCGGCCGATGCCGGCCGCGAAGGAAAAACTGAGCGCCGTCGCAAAGGAAAAGGTCCGAAGACCGAGCCGCTCGAGCGTCGAGGCCACCGAATGATGCCCCTTCAGAAGCCGCACGGCCAAGAAGTCATGGACCTCGCGCAAGATGTTGAGCGCGCCTTTACAGAGTCTGACTGGAAGGATCTCGCTCAGCGAATCGGGTTTCGTGGGAAGGTTGACCGTCATCCTCGGCTGCTTCCAGGCCTTCAGGGCCGCGACCCCGATTATCCGGGCCATGTGCTGGACATGGTCAACGAAATGGTCAACGCCGATGGGGCCAATATCGACATCATTCGCGCAAAAGTACAGGGGGACGAGACGGCCTTCTTCTCGAACCCCGGTAGGTTCAAAAAGGGTGAGTTGCTAGGTGAGGGTGGCTACGGTCAAGTCTTTCGAGAGGTCGACACGCTCCTCGACATGGAGTTCGCGCGTAAAGAGCTGCGTCCTTCAGTTTTTGTAAACGATGAAGTGATCGGTCGGTTTCTTCGCGAAGCGCGCATTCTGTTTAAACTCTCGCACCCGAACATCGTGGGGGTCCGAGATGTCTGGCGTGACGGACGCTCCGCCTACATCCGAATGGACTTGTTTGAGGGCAAAACGCTCGACACCATCGGCCAGGTGGATTTCGTGACGGCACGAGGGATAGTCGGCAAGATCGGAAGCGCGGTTGCACACGCGCATTCACGGGGCGTCGTACATCGGGATCTCAAGCCCAGCAATGTCTTGGTCCTAGGGGCCGACGTCAGAGTCATCGACTTCGGCATGGCCGCCTTCGTAGAGGCCGACCTTGACACGCGCCTGACGCGGACAGGGACTCCGGCAGGGGGATCGTACTGTGCGCCCGAACTGAAACAAGATTCGAAGAAGCGAGAGCCCAGATGTGATGTCTTCTCAGTCGGGGCGCTCTGGTTTCACCTGGTGACGGGCCGAGATCCCAGCGGCACCGGCCTTGAGAAGCTTCTTGAAGGCGTGGGAGACCTTCCCTCCGAAGACCGCGCACTCATCGTTGCCTGCATGTCGTCAACGTCCGAAGAACGACCGCGTGATGGAGCGGATTTTATCAACCAGCTTCACGAATTCACGGGAGTGTCAAAGGATCCGGTTCTTCAGTCACCGAGAGCGTCGAACGAATTGCCACTACACGAGACTCGGTTGATGGCAGCCTTTGCCAGTGCGTCCCCGTTCAGAGGCGCGACCGTTTCGAGCACTGTGCTATGGCGCTACGCATCGACTGTTGGCCTGAATGACGAATTACGATTCGGCTTGGCCTTGGCTTCGCTTGAAGCGAAGAACTACCTGAGCGGCAACGGGGACAGCGACAAATTGTGGAGCTTGACGGCCACGGGGAGCAATTGGATTGCCGCCAACGTGGATGCCATGCTGCGGTTAAGGGATATCGATGAAGCGATACCGTTTTGATCAAAGCGTCGGGTTTACGAATGAATAGAGGCAAATCATGAGGATCGAATCCATTCGCCTGAAGAACTTTCGTGCTTTTCGTGATGTTCACCTACGCGACATCCCCTACTTCTGCGTTCTGATTGGTGCCAACGGAACCGGGAAAAGCACGCTGTTTTCTGTGTTTTCATTCCTGAAGGATGCGATGACGTCCAACGTAACCGCAGCCCTTGGCAAGCTCGGCGGAAGTCGCGGCATGCAAGAGGTGCGTTCCCGGGGATGCCAAGGGCCGATCGAGATTGAATTGAAGATCCGCGCGGACATTGGCCGCCCACAGCCCAGCCTGATCACCTATGCGCTCACCATCGACGAAGCGAACGGGCGTCCTGTGGTCGAGCGCGAAGTCCTCAAATACCGACGCGGAAGCGGAGGCCAACCCTGGCACTTCCTTGACTTTTCCCATGGCACCGGAAACGCCGTCACCAACGAAATGGAGACGACTTTGGATGAAACCCAACTTCAGCGTGAGAGCCAGACGCTGAAGAGCCCGGACATTCTGGCCATCAAGGGTCTTGCCCAGTTTGAACGATTTCCTGCGGCGGTGGCGCTGGGCAATTTGATCGAAAACTGGCACCTGTCTGATTTTCACATCAACCGTGCCCGGCCCGAGCAGGAAGTCGGCTATGCCGAACACCTCTCACGCGAGGGCGAGAACCTTTCCCTGGTGATTGAATTCATGCAGAAAAATCACCCAGCGGTTTTTCAAGATATTTTGGGCCGCCTGGCTCAGCGTATTCCCGGGATGTCAAAAGTCGACGCCAAGGTTACTGAAGAAGGCCGTGTTTTGTTGCGATTCCAGGACGGTTCCTTCGAAGATCCTTTTCTGGCCCGCTACGTGTCTGATGGAACAATCAAGATGCTGGCGTACCTTGTGCTTCTGCTGGATCCCAATCCAAGGCCGCTTCTATGTGTCGAGGAGCCCGAGAATCAACTGTATCCATCGCTGCTGACCGACCTTGCGGAAGAATTTCGCATTTACGCAACCAAAGGTGGACAGGTATTCGTGTCGACGCATTCGCCTGATTTTCTGAATGCTGTCGAACTTGATGAAGCGTTTTGGCTGGTCAAGAGCGGTGGCTACACCGAAATCAAACGCGCCCGGGATGACGCCCAGGTCGCCGCGTACATGGCCGATGGGGACAAACTGGGATACCTATGGAAGCAAGGTCTGTTTGAAGGGGCTGATCCAAAGTGAAGACCTTGGTTTTCCTGCTGGAAGAGCCTTCGGCAAAGGATTTCCTGGAACCCATTGTTCCGCGTCTTTTGCCAGCCGGTGTGACGGTTCGCTACCTGGTCTTTGACGGTAAGAGCGATCTGGAGAGGTCAATCACTGCAAAACTGCGAAGCTGGCGGCTTCCCGGTTCAGCCTTCGTGATCTTGCGAGATCAAGATGCCGCCGACTGCAAGGTCGTCAAGAAGCGCCTGGTGCAACTGGCGTCTAATTCTATGAAAGAACACTTTCTGGTTCGGATTGCCTGTCGAGAATTGGAGTCATGGGCGCTGGGCGATTGGCCCGCCGTCGCGGCCGGGTTTGGGCTGCCGAACCTTGCGGCACAGGGAAGCAAGGCCGCCTATCGAACACCCGATACACTGGCGAATCCTGTGGCTGAGCTGCGCAAGTTCATTCCCACCTATCAGAAACGCGACGGAGCGCGAAGGATCGGCCCGCATATTAATATTGCAAAAAACCGATCACGCAGTTTTCAGACCTTCTGTGAAGGTGTGACGAGCCTTATGACGACGTTGTCAGAGCGGGCGCAATGACTACGCCTACAATTGATTTCCGCACCCTTCTGGACCTTCCTGAACGGGTCCAGAAAAGCCAGTTCGTCGTTGTCCTTAACAAAAGCGTCGATGACCCGGCCAGTGTTCTGGCCAACTACGCCGTCACGAACCAGATTCGCGAGGCGTATGACCAGGCCCTTGGGTACGTGAAGTCCGCCATCGACGGCCATCAGAACGTCGCCTCTTATCTTCATGGCAGTTTCGGCTCAGGCAAAAGTCACTACATGGCGGTGCTTAGCCTGATGCTGGGCAACACCCCCGGCGTATGGGAGCTTCCCGAGTTCCACGCCCTCCGCACGAAACACGAATGGCTGGGCGAGCGAAAAATCTTGCGCCTGCACTTCAATATGATCGACTCCGATTCGATCGAGCAGAACGTTTTCGGCGGCTACGTTCACCATGTACAGGCCAACCATCCCGAACTGCCGTTGCCGCCCCTGTTTGCCGATTCAAACCTGCTGCGCGATGCCCAGAACCTACGGCAGCGCATGGGTGACGACACGTTCTTTGCCGGCCTGAACGAAGCGCAGCCTGCAGCCGCCAATGCAGGCGCTTGGGGCAAGCTGAAGACCGCGCAGGCCTGGAATGGCCAGCGCTTCGACGAAACCGCGGCCAATGCCGATCCGGCCATCCGTGCCCAGCTGATTACCGCGCTGACCCGCAGCCACTTCACGGCGTTCACCCAGGGCACCCACGGCTTCGTTAGCTTCGACCAGGGCCTGTCCGCCCTGTGTCGGCATGCCGAGGATCATCTGAAGGTCCATGCCGTCGTGCTATTCCTGGACGAACTTGTCCTGTGGCTGGCCAGCATCGCCGCCGACAAGGCGCGCCTGACCCGCGAGGTGCCCAAACTTAGCAAACTGGTCGAACGCCAAACGCAGACTGGCGGTGCGCCCATTGTTAGCTTCGTTGCCCGCCAGCGCGATATCGCAGATATGATCGGTGAAGAATTCATCGGGCCCGAGCACGATAACCTCAGACAAGCCCTCGACTACTGGAAAGGCCGCTTTAATACTATTGAACTTGGTGACCAAAATCTGCCCGAGATTGTTGAAAAACGCGTTGTCCGCGCCAAGTCTGCCGAAGCGCGAAAGATCCTGGACCAAGCCTTCGCCAAATTACGTGCGGGTCTGTCGAACAACCAGTTCGGCACATTGCTGGGCACGGACGGCAGCGAGGCTGCGTTCAAAAAGGTCTATCCCTTTTCGCCCGTCCTTATCGAAACCCTGGTTGCGCTGTCCCATCTGCTTCAGCGCGAGCGCACGGCCCTGAAGGTGCTGATGGAGCTGCTGGTCGAGCACATCCCCACCCACATGCCGGATTTCCAGTTGGGGCAGGTGGTGCCTGTGGGGGAATTGTATGACGTACTGGCCGCAGGCGAGGAGCCCATGGATGGCCAACATCGTGAACTGTTCCGCCAAGCCAAACGGGTCTTTGAGTTCGACCTTTTGCCTGTACTGAAGGCGCACGGGAGCGGCGATGAACGTGCTGACCAAAGGCTGGTCAAGACGTTGATCTTGGCGGCGCTTGTGCCGAAGGTGAAGTCCCTCAAAGATTTGACGGTTTCTCGGCTGGTTCAATTGAACCACGGGACCGTGAAGTCGTTGGTCCCCGGCGCCGAGAGTCAGAAAGTGGCCAGCCTTTTGCGCGAGTGGGCCGCGGCCGTTCACAACCTACGCGTGGGCGACGGGGCTGATCCTACCGTCACACTGGTCCTTGACGACATCGATACGGCGTCGATCATCGAAAATGCGCGGGGCTTCAACACTGAGGGCGCCAGGAGGGCAAAGCTTCAGGAAATTCTTTACAAGGCGCTGGAACTTGACGGCATAGGCACAGAGACCGAGCACAAGGTCATCTGGCGCGGATCGAAGCGCGTCGGAGCCGTGATCTATGGGAACGTCCGCGAGCTCGACAACGTGATGTTCCGGGTGCCGCCCGATCATGACTTCCGGTTGATCATCGACTATCCATTCGATCAGGCTGGACATGGCCCGGATGAAGACGAGGCGCGCGTTGCTCAGCTGCTGGAAAAGGGGCCCAACGAATCGGCGATTGTATGGATTCCCAGTTTCTTCGGCGAGAAGATTCAGCGCGCCCTTGGCGAGCTGGTGATTATCGATCGTATCCTGGACCAGGACAACTACAAGCACCACATGGGCAGCCTGCGCCCGGACGAACAGCAGCGCGCCCGGACCGCCCTGGATCATTTGCGTAACCAAAAGCGCGCCATGGTCCGCAAGGCCCTGGCCGTCGCCTACGGACTGCAATCTTTCGACGGCGCGTCTACGGATCTTGACGAATCCCGCACCATCGAGAAACACTTTTTTTCTCTGTACCCAGATTGTCGTCTGCGCACACCGTCCCAAACAGATTTTCCACGTGCGGTGCAGTCGGCAGTGGGTGAATTGATGGAGTCGCGCTATCCCCGGCATCCCTATTTCGAGCCCGCCGACAAGGCGGTAAGCGGGGCGCGTCTGGACAAATCCTTCGAGGCGTTCGAGCGCCTGTGTGGCGAAGTGGACCAGCGGTTGCCCGTCACAAGGCGAGAGCTTGACGACTATACCGTCGCGCACCAGCTGAACCTGCTGGAGCTGTCCGAAGCGATGGTGCGGGTGCGGCTGCCATTCCAGCAGGACATCGACCAGAAACTTCGCGCTGATGGCATCGACACGCCCACCGTACGCCAAGTCAAATACTGCGTGGACCCGCAAGGCGCGCGCGGCCTGTTGCCCGATGTGGCCGATTTTGTCGTCAGGTGTTACGCGCTGGTCAGCCACCGCGAGATCCTGCGCGCGGGCCACCCCATCGCGGATATTAAACTAGGGAAAATGGGCCCCGACTGGGAGCTGGTGCAAAGCCCGCTGCCAGCGCAAACGGAATGGAATGAAGCGGTCGATCGGGCGGGCACACTGTTTGGCATCGCAGTCAGCAAGGCGTTGAACGTAAACAACCTGCGTATGTTTTCCGACAGGCTGTCGCAGGTCTGCAAACGCGCCGTCGCCGATAACGCGCACCTGGTCGCGGAACAGCTTCGCAATCGTGGCGCGGACCTTCCGGGCATAACACAAGGGGGCGCCCGTCTGGCCACGGCTGAGTCAGTGGCAGGACTTTTGACCCTGGTGGACACGACCGATCCGGTCAGCCAGGTGCGCGGGATGGCACTGGCCGATCTAAAGACGTCGTTGGCCGCGATGGCAAGGCATATAAAGACGGCAAACGGCGTTATGGAATCGTTGAAGAGCGATCTGCATTTCAACACTTTCCGGGCGCTAGGTGACATCGAATCTGACGTGGCCAAAGGAATCCTGGACGACATCCGCCGCATTGTCGCCACCGATGAATTGAACCAGCCGCTTGTTGCGGGCTTGCAAGACTGTGCGCTGCGGGCGCAACGGGTTCTGCACGCAAAAATCGATCGACACCCAGACGAACTAGTTGCGCAGACGGCTAAACCTCTTGTCGCCGGTGCCTCCAAGCCGGTCCGTCGAGCCCAGGCGACAGAAGAGCTTGAGCGGGTGACAAAGCAGGCCTTGTCGGCACTTGAGACCGCGGGCCAGGATGCCGAGTTGCAGATTACGTGGGCGATCAGCCGCGGAGGCGACCGATAAGCATGGCGTCGTCAGCGCCCTATTTATCTCATGAAGATCTGCGCGCAGAGCTTACGCAGTTGCATGGGCAGCGGCACCGTTCGTTGAATACGGCCTTCTATGGGCGCGGCGAGGTCGGCGATGTTCCGATACCGGTCGAACATCAGGTGCTTGCATTCCGCGTAGTGCCTGTGAGTTGCGAACTGCAACTGAGGCGGGCACTTGCGGGCGCCGAACTGGCAGGGTCGACTGTGGCTCTTTTGGTCGACTATGAAGATCGCCTGCCCCTTGACCTTCAGGGGCGATTGGCGGGGGGGCATCTGCAGTTCATTAGCCGCGAGCGAAGACTGGCCAACCTGTTCGGCGTCCAGCGTGTCGCCCCGACATTGGTCGAGGGAGCCCTTTCGGAAGCCCTGCTTCACGCCGGGTGGACCTACGCCTTGAGTCGCAGCGCCACGACCATTGATCTGCTTACCGCATGGCGGGCCTTCCTTGCGAAGACCGTAGGCCTTGCGATTGATGACGCACTGACCGAGGAAGGCGTTGTCGAGTTTTTCGCGTCCCGACCACCCGCAGCGGCAGACCCCCTGCTGGCCAAGTTGCTTGAATGTGTCGAGGGCCTTAACGCCGCAATCGAGGCCTTCCTGACCAGCACGGTGGGCCCTGTGGCGCGCCTCAGTTGGCGCAACTGGCGCTCCGGCAAGGCGACGGACATCGCAGCCATGTCGTTCGTTCTGGATGCTCTTTCCAGCAGCTTCGACGAAGGGGCAGTGAAGGTTTTCGTTAGCTTACGCCTGCGCGACCTTGGTGTTGCGTTCGAAGGGAAGGGCAACGGCGCCTCGGTCCTTGTGAACCGATGGGCCAGGATGGCCCCCGCCTTGTATCTGCGACTCGGGGATCAAGTGCCAGAGATCCTGCGACGCGCTGACCGCATTCTTGAAGAGTCGTCACTTTCCGAGGTGGTCCGGCATAGCCGTTTCTTGACGGCCGGGTTCAACGGCCTCAAAGGCGAGTTGCAGTCCCTGATGGTTGCGGCCCTGCAACGGAACAAGCGCGATGGCGTCCCCGTGGTGAACCGGAGCGACATCGCCACGGTCCACGAGGTTTACAAAAAGATCGAAACCCATCACTTGTATCGCGATGCGGGCAACAAGTCGCTGGTCGATCGCACGTTGATGGGCCTGCGCTTGTTGGCGTATCTTTCGGTGCGGCCTGATTGGTCCGCGTTGCTGCGAGACAGCGGGCCTGTCGAGCCCTTGTTTCGACTTGCTGAAGGCTTCGCCCGGGAGGGCGGCTTCGTTGATTTGGCACGCAGCCGTGTGCGCGGGGGAGACGATGCTTTGGACGCAGCCATCGGACAGGTGGTTAATGTTGTGGACGCCCATCGCGACGACATGGACAGGCGGTTTGTCAAGGCATTGGCGCTGTGGAACGACGATCGCCGCGCGGGCCGTGTGCTGCCCATTGAAGACGCGCTATCCGAAATAGCCGTTTCCTTTCTCAAGGACGGTGACCGTCGACGTCTGCTGATTCTTCTAATGGACGGGATGTCGTGGGCATCAGCGGCCGAGTTGATCCTTGATGTCAGCGCCGTGGGCTACTCGCCCCTCCGCTGGCAGCCGTCAAAAGCGCAGCCCGGATCGGTTCTGCCGATGATTGCGGCTTTGCCGACCATGACCGAAGTCAGTCGCGCCGCACTTTTTGCAGGAAAGTTGGTTCAGCCCGGCGAGGCGCTTTCTACACTTCGGGACCCTGAGCGTCTTCGGGATCACAAAGGTTTCGTCAAGGCGTTCGGCGAAGGACCCACGCTGCTTCTGCGCACCGACGCCGAAAGCCAGACCGGACATCTGACCGAGGCCGCCCGAAAGCTTGTGGCAAGCAGCGATCGCGTGGTTGGCGTGGTCGTCAATGCGGTCGACGATCAGCTGACCAGCAAACCCGGCTACCATGTCGAGGCCAATCGACGGACGATCAAGGCGCTTGAGCCCCTATTGTCGCTTGCGCGGGAAACCGGACGCGCCGTTCTGTTGATCGGCGATCACGGGCACGTCACCAGTTCGCGGCCGCACACGACCGTTGAGGCGAAAGGCAGCGAAAATCCACGGTACCGCGAAATGGATGAGGCCGCTTTGCTGTCATCGACCGCGAGCGATCGAGAAATCATAGTCGGCGGTACGAACGCGTACGTCAGTCGAAAGTCCAGAAAGCTAGCGATGCTGTTCCAAGAGACCGATCGCTATGCGAGCCAGCGCCACATCGGTGAACACGGCGGGGCAAGCCTGGCTGAAGTGGTCACGCCGGCCTTGATGCTGGCAACACCCGATTTGCGCCAGGAGATCGGAGAAGATGGGGAGGCCTTAGACGTGGTCGCCTACCCCATACCCGCGTGGTGGCACCTGGATGTTCCGGTCGAGAAAGCAGTCGTCACCGAAACGCCGAAGATGCCGTCAAAACCCACCGGAAAGCCCAAGCCGCCCGAGGCGCAACTGAAGCTTCTTCCCGATCCGCCCCCGACGCCACCTGTCGCATCCCCAAAACCACCAGCGTCTCCATGGCGTGCGCGTCTGCTTGAGGTCTTCATCGGACTCGACAAACCGCGCAAGCACGACCTGGAAAAGCGCGTGATACCTGCGGTGGAACTGTTGGTCGAGCACGGGGGTCATTTGGCGGAGGACGTCTTCGCTGGCCACCTGGGCGAGGCGTCCCGCAACGTAGGGGGCCGTGTCGCGCTGATCGCTGAACTGTTGAACGAGGACGGGTACCAGGTCATCGCGCACGATGTGCTGGGAAAGCAGGTCCGCTTGGACCTGGACCTTTTGAAGGATTTGTTCGCCAAGTAGGGAGCCGATGACTGAACCGATTCGAATCAGCAAGCCCCGCCGCCGAGAAATCATCGCAGCTCTGCGACACGGTACCGTCCCAAGTCGTGGCCTGGAACACTACGCCGTTGGCCTGGACCGGTTTGACAAGACACTAGAGCGCGAACTGGCCGACGTGGCCCTGGGCACGGGTGGATTTAAGGCCGTTCGTGGCGACTACGGAACCGGTAAAACATTTTTCGCGCGTTGGCTACGGTACAAAGCCCAGCAGCAGGGGTTCGCCACAGCCGAGGTGCAAATCTCGGAAACCGAGACGCCACTTCACCACATGGAAAAGGTGTACAGGCGGGCGGTCGAAAGCCTCGCGACCAAGGAATGGGCTGAGGGTGCCTTCCGTGCCCTGGTGGATCGCTGGCTCTATTCCCTTGAAGAAGAAGTGCGCGCCCGGCCCGGATTCGCAGGGGACGATCACGTCCTTGCCGCAGCCGTGGGCGAGTTACTGGAGGGGCGCCTTGCCGAAGTGTCGGCTATCAACCCGCAATTTTCCGCCGTTCTGCGAACCTGCCATTCCGCTCGGGTTGAGCAGGACGCCGCAACGGCCGAGGGACTTCTGGCCTGGCTGATGGGACAACCGAACGTTGGCGCCGATATCAAGCGCCGCGCGGGCATCAAGGGGGAATTAGATCACTTTGCCGCTGGTGCTTTCATTCGGGGCCTTCTGGAGGTTCTGAAGCAGACGGGACGCAAGGGCTTGTTCCTGGTGCTCGACGAGGTCGAGACCATTCAGCGCGTCCGTTCAGATGCGCGCGAGAAAAGTCTAAACGCCCTCCGTCAGCTGGTCGACGAGATCGACAAAGGCCGTTACCCCGGGCTTTTCTTGATGATCACTGGAACACCTGCGTTTTACGATGGGCCCTCCGGTGTTCGAAAGGCGCCCGCGCTTGAGCAGCGGTTGCACGTAGATTTCAGCGCCGACCCCAAGTTCGACAGCGCGCGTGCAGTACAGATTCGTCTGCTTCCGTTTGACGAAGAACGGTTGGTCGAAGCCGGTCGACGCGTCCGCGACATCTACGACGCCGACCATCCAGAGCGGTTGACGGACAAGGTGTCGGACGGCTTCATTCGCGCCCTGGCAAAACAGGTGGCGGGCAAGTTGGGCGGAAAGGTCGGTGTGGCACCACGCATCTTCTTGCGCAAGTTAGTGCAGGTGATGGATCAGGTTGACGAGCACCCGGACTTTGATCCCGTGCAACACTACAAGCTTGAAATCCAAACCGGCGAGCTGAACGCCGACGAGCGGCAGGCCGCTGGCATCGAGCGCACCGTCGACGACATCGAACTCGATCTTCAGAAGGACGAGCCGGAGACCAAGGCGTGACGGCGACCGGAGAAATCGGCAACGAGGCATCGTGGGAGCGGCTGAGTCCGGCGATGCAGTACCAGATCGTCAACGGGTTACGTTGGCCATCTTTGCGGCCGGTTCAGCTAAACGCCATTGGTCCGATCGTTGATGGTGAAAACTGCGTCGTCCTCGCACCGACCGCCGGCGGCAAGACTGAAGCGGCATTTTTTCCGTTGCTTTCGCAAATGGACAAGCACGACTGGTCGCCCGTCTCGGTGATCTATGTGGCACCGATTGTAGCGCTGCTTAATAACCAGGAGGAACGACTGCAACGCTATGCCGCAATGATTGGCCGTCGCGCGTTTAAATGGCACGGGAACGTTGGCCCGTCAGCCCGAAAAAGATTTTTGACGGAGCCGTCTGACATTCTTCTCACAACGCCAGAGTCGCTTGAAGTGATGTTGATGAGCGCCAACGTGCCCGCACGACGACTGTTCCGCGGGCTTCAAGCGGTCGTCATTGATGAGATCCACGCCTTCGTTGGCGATGACCGCGGGGGGCATCTCTCTTCTGTTCTGGAAAGGTTGTCGCGCTTCTGCGGACGCGATGTACAGCGCATCGGCCTATCGGCAACGGTGGGCAATCCCGACGACATCCTGACTTGGCTCAAGGGAAGCTCGCAACGCCCCGGGCAGGTTCTACCGCCAGTTGGCAGCCCGAAGTCCGCGCAGATTTCCCTGGACTATGTTGGGAGCCTGGAAAACGCTGGAGCTGTCATCGCTAACCTTCATCAAGGCGAAAAGCGGCTGGTTTTCGTGGATTCTCGACGGCGCGTCGAATCCTTGGGAAAAGACCTTCGCGCACGCGGCGTGGATGTCTACGTCACCCATTCGTCGTTGTCGCGCGAACAGCGTGCAATGGCCGAGCAGGCCTTCGAGCAGCGTTCAAACTGCGTGATTGTTGCCACCAGCGCCTTGGAACTTGGCATCGACATCGGTGACCTCGATCGCGTGATTCAGATTGATGCGCCAGCCACGGTGGCTTCATTTCTTCAGCGGATGGGCCGTTCTGGGCGTCGGGCCGAGACAGTGCCCAATTGCACGTTCCTCACCACCAAAGATGAGCAGCTGGTACAGGCGGCGGCCCTGCTTCGGCTCCACGAACAGCGTTACGTCGAAGACGTTCCCCTTCGAACCCACGCGGCGCACCTGCTGGCCCACCAAATTATGGCGCTCAGCCAACAGGAAGTCGGTATTGCCGTCAGCGACTGGTGGGCATGGTTGTCGTCCGCAACGCCTTTTTTGAATCTAGACGAAATCGATCGGCAGGAGCTACTCCAGCACATGCTGACTGAAGACATCATTGCGGTCGACGACGGCCGCTTCAGCCTTGGCGAACGAGGTCGGCGACTGTACGGTGCCAAACACTTTGCCGAGCTGTATGCGGTCTTCTCGTCCCCGTCAATATTGACCGTCATGCACGGTCCCGAGGCTGTGGGACAGATTGACGCATATTTTGCCCACGTCGAAGATCTGGAGAACTTCTCCTTCACGCTAGGCGCTCGAACCTGGAAAGCAACGTACATCGATTGGCCAAAGGCCATAGTCCACGTTGTGCCCATCGAGCACGCGGGGCTCCCACGATGGCACGGCCAGCCCGTTCTTCTTGGGCGGCAGCTTTGTCGGGCAATGCGAGATGTTCTCACCGGCACCGAGGAGCCAGCGTGTTGGTCGCAGCGCGCCCGCCAGAAGATGAAGGAAGTGCGACAGCAGCACGCGTTTCTCACGTCTAACGACGACACCCTGGAACAAAGTACAACGGGCTATCGACTGTGGACATTCGCCGGCGGCAAACGCAATAACCTGCTCGCTAAGACGCTGCAAAACAATCTCGGCGACAAGGTGACGAATAACAACATCTATGTCGGCTTCAGCGAACAGGCAGGCAAGAGCGAGTTCGCGATCCGGAAAGCGCTCGACGACCTGCGGGCAAGCGGGCGCCCCAATCACGAAGATGCGCTCCAATTTGCGGCCTCCTGCGCCCGAGGGACGTTAAGCAAGTTCGAGCCGTGTCTGCCAGACAGGCTGCTGAACGCGTATTTGGCCGAGCGGTTAACGGAGGTCGTTTCGCGCCCCGAGTGAACATCTTCTGAGTACTGCCGCCAACGCCATAGGAAATGCGCGCCGCGCCTCAAAAGGCGACATTTCTGCTTGGGCTGATGGGACATTTGATTTGGGGGCGATACAAGCGTCAACACTGATGGGGCCGCTTCCGAAAGATGCGCGCCGCTGGATTTCGCGACACAACGGGCAAGGGCGCGCCGGGCGCGGGCGCTTCGCCGAGCGCGATCGGCTATCTGTACTTCGGCAGGTTGTAGCGACGAAGTCCTTTGAGCCAGCTCTCATCATTCTGGCTTCTTCAACATGATGAGGTAACCACCTACCGACCAATCTTGGATCTTTTAAGTGATAGCTCCTCCCGGCTTGCTCATGAATGACTGGCACCCAGCCCTTGAGGTCAGGCATTGACTGGTTGATCGGAGCCGAGCTCCCGTGCGGCGGAACGAATCACTTCGAGATCGTCCTCCAATCCAAGGTCGAGGTGCTGATCCATGAGTGCGTCGTAGGGATCGCGAAGATAGATCAGGGCACGCACAGCGGTCGTCAGTTGCCTGCGATCCTCCTCAGGCGTGTCGATGTGCCGCTGCACTGTGGCCTTCAACTGCTCAAGTTCGCGTGTGTAGTCGGCCACCAGAATCCGACTAAATCTGACTCAAAGCGCGCCAACTGGGGCTGAACCCCCAAAAACTCGCGGTGTCAGACGGATGGGCGTAGA
>JAYUUT010000404.1:0-3801 GCA_043754455.1 Myxococcales bacterium | reverse complement strand
GTGTCCGTGCCATAGGCGATCCAGCGTCCATCGGGTGACCACAGCGGTCGTGTGGCACCGGTTTTGGTCACGCGCACGACGTCGCTGCCATCCGCGCGGGCCCTATAGATCTCGTTGCGTCCATCGAGGCGGGCGGATTGCCAAATGACCCACCCGTCGGTCGGAGGCACCGCAGCCCCCGCGCTGGGGGGAACGAACAATCCGCCAGTTGTGAGGGCAAGAAACCAAACGATTCGGGCGAACATGGGGGTCTTCCTTCTCGGCGGAACGGGACCGCGGGACTTAAACTAATGACGCCTCGCTGCACTGTCAACCAGACTATTCATCTAACGTTGGTCGCGGGGTTCGATTCTTGCGGTGTCAGCCCATCAAATAGCTAAGCTAAAGCGATACAGCTAATTGTTTATGCGTAACAAATGGCCCCAGCGGGATAATGGCATATGCGCCGCTCTGCTGCGGCTTCCCGGATCAGATCCAACCATGGAGATCGAATGAAGATGTGGTGCCGTACCTGCGTTCTGGCGCTGATTCCCTGGCTTGTTCACTGTCGTTCCGTCGACCGCCCCACGGCCCAGACGCCGGTTGCGGACATTGACCCCGCCACCGCGCGTGATCATGGTGCGGCACCCGCGCCGATCGAGACGCCCGCGCCTGTGTCGGCCCCGGATGCAAAGGCCGCGAACGGCCAAGAGGTGGGGCATGACGCGGGTGTGGTTGCTGCGGATGCGCTGCTGCGCCAAGTTTTGGACGGGGCCGTCCGGGGGCCTGCCGACACGGCGCCGATCGCCCCGGCGGTTCCAATTCCCGCCTTTCCACAAGGACAGAAAAAGGTGGTTTATCTGGGGTGGACCTATCCCACGACCCAATATTTCAAGGCCCATGTCGACGAACTGGACGGGTTGCCTCTGGACGGGTCCGCCATCGATGTCTTGATTAACCGCGCCAAGGGCCAGTCGCCCGAAAATACTCTGGGTCGCAATCTGTTTTCGGAAACCCGTTACAGCATGAACGACGCCAATTTTGTCGCCGCCGCGACCGATATGGCCGATGCCACCCCCACGCGTTTCAAATACAATTTTTTTCAGATTGCGACGGGCTATGAGTTTGAAGATCCCCAAGGCCGGTTTTCTTGGTTTGACGACAACCGGTTCGCCACCATCGCCAACAATTGGATGATTCTGGCGAACATTGCCTACCGGTCCAAGGCGCGGGGGTTCATCGTGGATTTCGAATCGTACAGCCCGAAGATCGACTTCTTCTCTTTGGCCTTTCAAAAGGCCGCCGATATGAAACGGGGGGTGGTCAAGGACGACGCGGCCTACAAGGCCACAGCCCGGCAGCGGGGTTTCGACATCATGACGGCGATAGCCCCGATGTTTCCGAACCCGGAATTCCTGATGTGTTGGGGGGAAACCGTTGCTCTTAAGGGCAGAGGGGCTAGTTGGGACACATGGGCGGAACATTTCACGTTGTTGTCGCCGTTTCTCGAAGGCATGCGTATGGCGTCCCGCCCTGGAAACGGCACGCAGTTTATTGATGGATACGAATTTGGCTACTACTTCACGACCGCGCGTGAGTTTGATGTGGGCCTCGGCGTGATCCGAAACGGCGTCAAGAACGCGGGTTTGGTCACATCCCCCTCGCTCTACGATTCTTTTGTCCGTGCGTCGTTCGGGATCTATCTGGATTACCGCAAGGGCCCCGATTTGCCGCAGTGGCATCCTGACAATCGCAGGAACAGCGCGCTTCAAATCGAAAAGATGTTAGGCGCGGCGTTGGCCAGGGCGGATCAATATGTCTGGCTGTATTCGCAGAAGGCGGTGTTTTTCGGACCCAAGGCGAATATTGAACCCGAGTACATCGACGCTGTATGGAAGGCCAAGGGGGTCGCCCGATGAGACTTGTCACCGACAAGGCCTTAGCTCTGTTGTGTCTGGCCCTTGCGGCAAACTGCAAAAGCGCCGCGAACATTTCCGACGATGACCAGATCCCTGACCCGGGGAAACCTGTTGTTTCAGGCACACGGGCGGATTCAGGGCCGGGCCGGGCTGTAGCGAAGCCAACGGATGCAACATCCGAAAATGGGACAGATGCGGCCTCCGCCCCTATAAACGGGCAGGCGTTTGTCGATGCAGGGACACGGACGGATGGGGGACGTCTGGATCTACGCGGGGAAAGCAGCGGTTCAAATCCCGACGCAACGGCGGCCTTCATCTGCGGGCCGACGGCGGGCCCCGTGTGGATCGAAGAAGGGTCGACCGTCAGCGCGAAGGTAAGTTGCCGCAGCGGCGTGGGGGCGGAAGGATCTGCGTTTCGGCTGGAAGATTTGCCCTCTGGCGCGACTTACGATCCCGCGACCGCCACCGTCACCTGGAAAACCGGTCTTGCCGATGCCGCCGTTTACCACGTCAAGATCGTGTGGACGCCAAAGGGCGAGGAAGGTGACCTGCAGATTGGTGTCGCGGACAAGTTCGACGACCCGAACAACGTGCTTGTTAAAAATCCCTTGGTTTACACCGAAGAGTTCGGGCTTCCGGTGTTCCACCTTCAGACGACGGCCGATTACGACAAGATGGTGCCAGCGCTGTATGCGGAACAAGATCGCCGCGGCAGCAAACCGTGCATGTTGCTTTGCGGCCCCAGCCTTTACGCGCCTACCACGGTTGTTTATCGGGGCAAGTCCTACGCGGCGGCCAGTCACTACCGGGGCGCCACGTCACTGAACTACCCAAAGAAGAACTACACCATCAAGTTCCCCAAGGACGCGAAGTTCAGCGAACCTATCCTTGCAGATGGCAAGATTAAGGAACGGCGCCAGATCGCCCTGATATCGACCTTCGATGACAATTCTTACCTGCGCTGGCGTCTGGCGTTTGAATTGTGGAACCGCATCGACCCAGCCGCGATTCGGGTCGAACATTTTTCGGCCGTCGTCTATCTGAACGGGAAATACCTGGGCCTTTACGCTGTGGCCGACAAAATCGACGACAACATGATGAAACGCAGTGGCCTGGCCGAAACGGGCAACGTGTATATGGCGTTCAGTCAAAACGGAAACTTCGCCCCGTTGGCCGGAATCTGGGGTGGCCCTATGGCGGGCATGACCCAACCCCGGGCCTGCCCCTACGAAGGGTTCACAAAAAAAGAGGGTATGCCGGAAGAATGCGACGCGACCACGAAGAGTTTTGTGCCACAGGCCTTCGACGATTTGATCCCGTTCCTGGATTTCGTAGCGAAATCGGATGCCGCCCGGTTTCGCTCAGGCTTTGCGGAGGTTATGTACGCGAAGGACTACTTTCACTGGTGGATCCATGCCACGGCGACGGCCGCCAGCGACACCTATGGCAAAAACGGGGTTCACTACCACGATCCGAAAGGGGGGCCTTGGCGCTACGCCCCCTGGGACTACAACGCATCGTTTGGGCAAAGGTGGGACACGATCCGGGCCTCGGCGACCAGCCAGCCACCCAATTCCTTCGCCACGATTGCGCCAAACGGTTTTGTGTTGAACAACCTGTGGCAACGATTTCTAAATGACCCGGTCCTCGGCCCGATGGCGCGCGCCCGTTTCGGCGTCGTTTTGCGTAATGAATGGAAACTGGACGCCGTCCTGGCCATTCACGATGCGATGGTGAAACAGACGGCGGTGTCTGCCCTGCGGGACGAACGAAAATGGAGCGCGGCTTATCGCACGTTCTATGGGGCGGCAAACGGTGCCAACCGCAAGGACTTCACCACCGCCCCTGACGAAGCCGCCTACGTGCGCAAATGGATACAGTCACGCTGGGAATGGCTGACCAC
>JAYUUT010000403.1:0-5076 GCA_043754455.1 Myxococcales bacterium | reverse complement strand
GGAATTGTAAGAGGTTGACGATCTTTGGTTTTCACGTTCAGCCCGGCTCTTCGCAGGGCCCGGTCCATATCACCATCTTGGGTCAAACCAAGATGTTCTCGCAAAGTTCGTTCGACTTCGGGGGGGACAGACGCGACGCCACCTGTCAATTGACGCTTCAAGGTACGCAGGTGGAAGCGCAAACCCCGCCCTCGCAGCCTATCCCCTAAAGTACGCGCCAGGCCTTCTATTGTAGAGCCGCGGTGCCGCCGTAGGTGCAAGGTCGCCAGAGCGCGCACCAAGGCCCCTGGCACGCGCTCTGGCGAGCCGTGCTTCACAATAGGGAACCGTGCGCGCCGGGCGACCGCCACCGCCTAGAGGCCGCCTCCTCGGCGATACCGGACAAAAAAGTAGTGTTTCACTTCGGGTGTGATGCTAAATCAAGCCAAGTTTGTCAAGTAACAACTGACAGTCCTGGCCCCAGGGCTGCGTATGAGGTTTTCGTAATGGCTACTTATATCACCAGCGAGTGCATTAATTGCGGAGCTTGCGAACCTGAATGCCCAAACGAGGCAATAAGCGAAGGTGACGACATTTATGTCATTGATCCTTCCTTATGTACTGAATGCGTTGGATTTCATGATCACGAGGCCTGTCAGGCCGTGTGCCCCGTGGAATGTTGCCTCCCTGACCCCAACCACCCCGAAGCCGAGGACCAGTTGCTGGATCGGGCAAGAAAACTGCACCCCGAGAAGGCTTTCCCGACGGTGGCGGACTTATCGGCGTCCTTGTCACGGTTCCGCAAGGCGGGATGAATCGTGAAACTGTCCGCGCAGGAGGAGTACGGGTTGCGGTGTTTGTTGCAGGTGGCCTCGGCGCCGGACCATTTTCTGACCATTCCCGAGATCGCCCGGCGTGAAGCCCTGTCCGAGGCCTATGTAGCGAAATTGGCGTCAGCCTTACGCCGCGCCGAACTGCTGGTCAGTGTGCGCGGAAAAAAAGGCGGGGTCGCCCTGGCGCGGTCGCCTTTCGAGGTGACGGTGGCGCATGTGCTGGAGGTGTTGGGGGGCCGGCTACACGCCGATGATTTTTGTATTCACCATTCGGGCGAACGGCGGGTGTGTGTTCACAATGTCGATTGTTCGTTGCGCGCGGTCTGGTCGGCCCTAGACACCGCTTTTGCCCAGGTTTTGGGCAAGATGACCATTGGCCACCTTGTCTGTGGCGAACGGGAGGCTGAAAGCCGGTTGCGTTTTCACGCGGTGGTGTCGGAACCCAAACGCCTGCCGCTGCATCGGTAGGGCGGTCGTGGCATGGACAGAACGGCGTCTTTTCGAGTAAAAATGCTGGCTCGGGCGTCAAAACCATAAGGAGTTTCTTCCATGCAAGCGCTGCTGCTCTCGGGTGCGATTTGTGTTCTGGGTTCAGGGGTACTTGCGGTGTCGCAGGTGGCCCACGCCGCTCCACAAAAGACCCCCTCGACAACGCCGATAGCGGGGCGCTGGAACCTGACCGTCACCGGGGACGATGCGGTTTCTTATCCATCGTGGGTTGAAATTTCCGCACAAGGGGAAACCCTGACGGGACGAATCTGCGGGCGATTTGGCAGCGCACATCCGCTCAAACGGATTGAATGGGACGGCAAACACCTGAGCCTGGTCGAGGCTGCGAAAATCAAAGGTGTGGACGCTGAAAAACTATTTCTGGCCAAGGTGACGAAGGGAAAGATTGCGGGCGAGATCAAGCTGGGCGATGAACCTGTGATCAAATTTGTTGCGGTCAAGGCCCCGATCCTCAAAGGGCCTGCGAAGCCACGATGGGGAAAGCCGGTGGCCCTCATCTCCCAGGGGCTGTCGGGCTGGCGGCTTCGCAATGACAAATACCCGGGATGTTGGTCGGTGGCTGACGGTGTGCTGGTCAACAAGAAGCCTTGCACCGACATCATCAGCGACAACAAGTACCAAAACTTCAAATTGCATGTGGAATTCAATCTAGGCGAACCGAACGCCAACAGCGGCGTGTACCTAAGGGGGCGATATGAACTGCAGATCGAGGACAGCGTGGGCAAACCCCCCGAAGCCCATGGCATGGGCGCGGTCTACGGACTGCTGACGCCCAAGACAAACGCTTCGAAAAAGGCCGGTGAATGGCAGACCTACGACATCACCGTGCTCGGCCGGAAGGTGACCGTGGTGCTCAACGGCGAAACGGTCATTGACGGCGAAGACATCCCGGGGCCTACCGGAGGCGCGCTTGATAGCGATGAGGGGCAGCCGGGGCCGTTGATGTTGCAGGGCGATCATGGTGTCGTGTCGTACCGAAACATCACCCTGACCCCTTTGATGTGATCCAAGGTGGTTGTATCCGTGAAGGCGGTTCGATGAAACCATTCTCATTTTGTTTGTGTGTTGTCGCCCTTATGGGGGGTCATGCCCCTTGGGCGCAAGCGCGCGCGTACACGCTGGACGAACTGGTTGAACTGGCGAAGGTTCATAACCAAGGGCTTGCAGCCGGTGCCCAGGCCACGGCCGCCATCGAGGCGCGGCTTTCCGAGGCGCGGCGAAGCTGGCAGCCCTCGGGAGAGTTGACATCGATCCTGGCTCCATCGCCGAACCTGACCTGCAATGATCCGCCCCAGTTCGTCCGGGATGCGCGTCCCGCAGGAACGTCCGAATCCGAATGGCGACGACAGAACTGCGTCGGGACCAACCAATCGGATTTCCGTCTGAACGTCAAAGATATCGGGGGCATACTGACCCGCACGACGATCAACCTGGTTCAGCCGATTTACACGTTCGGCAAGATTTCGGCGGGAATCGACGCTGCCCGCGCGGGGGTTGCGGCGTCGCGAAGCCGCGAAAAGGCGTTGCAGGGCGATCTCGTTTTCGAGATCCGGCGGGCCTACTGGGGCCGCAAGGTCGCACGCGAAGTGCTGGACACGTTGAACGACGGCCTTGGGTACATAAGCGATGCTGAAAAGACCCTGACGGACAACCTGAAAAAGGGCGAGGGGGGATCCCAGGAAGACCGGTTCCGGTTGCTGATTCTTCATGGCGAGGCTGACGCGCGGGTGCTGGAGGCCGGCCGGTTGTCCAACCTGGCCGGGTATGGGCTCCGGGCGCTGATCGGCGCAGAGGCGCCCGCGGATCTGGAGGTGGATGCCGATGAACTGCGGGCCTCCGAGGTGCCTGTGAAGGAGTTGGCGTCCTACGAAGACGATGCGCGGGCATCCCGGCCCGAGTTGGAAGCGTTAAATAGGCTGGTTTTAGCGAAACAGGCCTTGGCTGAACTGGAGAGGCGAAAGCAACTGCCGGATGTGGTGTTGATTGGTTCGTTTACCTACGCGTATTCCAATTCGGTCGATGATCCACGAAATTTTTTCTACAGCGATCCCTTCAACACAAGATCCGTCGCGGTTGCGGCGGCCTTGCGAATGCCCTTAGACCTTGGGGTGAAGAACGCGCGGGCGGCTCTTGCGCAGGCCGAGGCCGAGGAGATCCGGCACAAACGACAAGAAGCGCAGCAAGGTATCCTGTTCGAGGTGCGCCGGGCCCACGCTGAAGTTGTAGAGGCGCGGGCGCGAAGCAAGATTCTGGAACGGACGGCCAAGGCAGGAAAGGGCTGGATCACCAGCGTGCTGCAAAAACAGGCACTGGGACTGGCTGAAACGCGTGACTTCGGTGACGCGCTGGGGAACTTCTTTCAATACCGCATTCGTTATCTGCAATCTCTCTTCGACGTGAACGTTGCGGTCGCCGCCCTATCCCGTGCGGTGGGCACTGACATCACCGCGGACAAGTCCTGAGGACCTATTTCTTCGCGGCCTTGAACAGATCGCCCAGGGTGCCCAGTGTCATACCCGAGGTCTGTCGGGCGACCGCCATGGCTTCTGGATCAACTTCGTCACCGGGGTTGCCGATGCCAAGAGAAATCCGTCGTCGTTCGCGGTCGATCGAAAGAACGGACAGCTCCAAGGTGTCGCCCGGCTTCACAATTTCACGCGCGTGACGGATCTGTTTGCCGCCTGACAGCTCGCCGATGTGAACCAGGCCTTCGATGCCGGGAACTATTTCGGCAAAGGCCCCGAAGGCTTCGACACGCATGATCTTAGTTGTCACCTTGGTGCCAACGGGAAACCGAGTCGTCACCTCGTCCCAGGGATCATCGATCAGGGCCTTGAGCGACAAGCTGAGTTTTTCTGGGCGGCGCGGATCGTCGGTCTTTTCGATGCGCATGACCTGCACCTGCAGGTTCTGGCCGATGCTTAACACCTCGGACACCTTCACCCCGCGCGAAAAACTAATCTCGGAGGCGGGCAGCAGGCCTTCGATGCCGCCCAGATCCACGAAGGCGCCGAAGTCGCGAATGGACGTGACGGTTCCTGGCATCACGGCACCCGGAACCAGTTTGGCACGGGTTTGTACGGCGAGGGATCGGGCTTCTTCTTCCATCAGGGCGCGTCGGCTGACCACCAGGTTCACGCCCCGGCGGTCTTCCTCGTGTTTGGTGATCTTGAACGCGAATTTCTGGCCGATATAGGGCGCGGGATCTTCAACGCCACGCAGTTCCAGTTGCGAAATCGGGCAGAATGCCCGCACGCCGGCCACGTTGACATCGACGCCACCCTTATTGACGCTGGTGACAGTGCCTTCTACGGGGATGCCCAATTCGAAGGCTTTCTGCAATTCGGCGCGGGCTTCGGGCCCCTTGCGCAAAAGCCGCCTGAGAATGACGACGCCGCGTTTCTCGCCAAGTTCACCCACCCGCGCCTCGACCGTATCGCCCTGCTTCCACTTCACCTCGCCGCTGCTGTCGGCCAGCTCTACAAGGTCCAAGATCCCCTCGGTCCGTCCGTCATCTAGGGCCACCACCACGGTATCTCGGCCCAGCGAAATGATGGTTCCCTTGACCAGATCGCCTACCGCCACCCGCCGTTTCCCGGCGCTGGGCGCCTTGCTGTCGAACTCGGCCAAAAGAGCCGCAAAATCGTCGTTGCTTCCCGTGACTGTGGTTCCCAAAGCCCGCAGGTTGTAGTCGCCGGGTTTGCCCCTGTCAACGTGTTCGGAACCCTAGTGCACCGTCTTCGAAATAGCGTCA
>JAYUUT010000402.1:0-1833 GCA_043754455.1 Myxococcales bacterium | reverse complement strand
GTCCCAGTTGGTGGTGGCGCGATCAACCGCGATGTACTTCAAAAAGTATGATGTGCCCATCCATGACTCTAGGGCCATAGCCAAGGCGTTGGTGTTGGTTCCCGCAGCCACCAGGGCCTCGTAGAACAACTTAATTTTGTAGGGCAGTTTGGGCTTGTCTTCGTTGGTCTTCAGCTTCTTTGCAAGGGCGACCTCGTCCGTCGTGCTGGGCCACATCTCTTTGTACAAATTGCCATCGCCAACCGTGGGAAATCGATCTGTCGCAAAACGCCCATCGACCAGTTCGGTCGCTGCAAACACGCCCTTCATTTCTCCATTGATCGTCACCTTTGCGTGAACCGATCGGGGCGCGGGGATGCCCATGTCGCGGAACAGGCGATACGCCAGGCGTTCGTGCAGCAGCGTCGGATCGCGGCTGAGCCCGTGCAAGTTGAGGCCCTTGATCCCGTTCCAGCGTTTGTCCATTTCGAATTCATTGATCTTCACGCGCATGGACAGTTTCGGACACACAAGTTTGCCGGTCTTAGGGTCGAAACACAGCTTCAATGTTCCATAAGCACCCTTGTACCGCAGGCCGATTTTCCCAACATCTTGGGCATCGACCTTCAAGGTGGCGGGGACGTAGGCACCTTCCATGTCCGTCCCGCCATTTTTGAAGGCATCATCCTGCATCTTCGCAAGATCGGCAGGGGTGATGGTGATGGCGTACGTAGCCACCTTGGTGTCGTCGAAAATGGCGACGGCTTCCTTGATCGTTCCACCGCCCGGCAACACCCCGCCGGGAACAGGCATTGCCAGACTGCCATTGCCGCCCATCCCCGTTGTCGTTCCCCCATCGGTACGCGCACCGCTGCCGCCACCGTCGGACGTCGACGACACCGTCCCAGCGCCGCCCCGCCCTGGGCCACTGCCCCCTTTGCCGCTGACGGCCCCACCGCCTACGGTCGGTTTTACCGTATCGCCATCGCCAGACGATGCCGCGCATGACGCAAGCCAGGGAATCAGCACCAAGGGAAGAAACACGGCTCGGGTCATACGGATTGTCATCGGGGCTCCTTGCGGCGAAACCATAGTTAACGTTGTAACGGTTTCACGCCCCGGAATGGGAAGAGGGGACAAATACCTGTAAAGGCGCCTATCCAGGTGGCTCGGGTGGAAAGCGCGATTCGCCTACGAAGCCTTCGACGGGCAAACGGCCACTGGGCTGTTCACGGGCGCGGTCTTTTTCCGGCAGCAGATCAATCGACCCAGGGTATCCGACCGCAATCATGTGCTGAATCTCAACACCAGCAGGGAGGTTGGTGACCACAGCCGCCCGGGCCTCGTCAAAGCCGCCCATGCCGTGAACCACCAGACCCAACCGGCTCCCCTGCAGCGCCAGGCTCATCCAGGCCGCCCCCGTGTCCAGGGCATGGGTGCGGTTAGGCTTGCCATTGCCCCGGGTCGTCCGGGACGCCACGACGATTAGCGCGCCCGCACGTCGACACCAAGGTCGGTTCCCCTCGGCCAACAAATTCCAGAAGTCTTCGAAGGCAGGTGTCCCTGCCAACGCGAACGCAAAACGCCACGGCTGGAGGTTGCCGCCGGATGGCGCCCACCGAGCCGCTTCGAATAGCTGCATCAACACCTGGGAATCGACCGGACGGCCATCCATGGCCCGCGGTGACCAGCGATCCAGAAACCAAGGATCAATCGGAAACGCAGGGATTCGTGCCATACCGGGACTTAGTGCACCGTCTTCGAAATAGCGTCAAGTCCGGCCGACGATCCGGGCCGAGCGCAGCGTTGCTCCTCCTCGCAATAGCTACGGCTATTGGTCGTCGTCGCGCCTTG
>JAYUUT010000401.1:0-5266 GCA_043754455.1 Myxococcales bacterium | reverse complement strand
CAAGGCGCGACGACGACCAATAGCCGTAGCTATTGCGAGGAGGAGCAACGCTGCGCTCGGCCCGGATCGTCGGCCGGACTTGGCTCTATTTCGAAGACGGTGCACTAGATTATGTTTCAGGGGCGTTGTGCGCCCTTCGCTTCCACGTAGACCGCGTAGACCGAAGTGCTGCCCATCATGAACAGGCGGTTGTGTTTCTTGCCGCCAAAACACAGGTTGCCGCAAATTTCTGGCAGGTGAATCATGCCGATGCGATCGCCATTGGGCGCGTGGACGCGGACGCCGTTGGTCTCGGGCCCACCCCAACCCCAACTGCACCACACGTTGCCGTCGGTGTCACAGCGCAGGCCATCGCAGACCCCAGGCGAGAAATCTGCAAACACCCGGCCCTTGCCCAGCCGGGATCCGTCTTCCACGTCGAAGACCCTGACATGCCGTGCGGTGCCGGGGGCATGTGATGCGCCCGTGTCGGCGACGTACAGCTTTTTCTGATCGGGCGAAAAACATAGACCATTGGGGCGCTGAAAATCCGTCGCCACGGCAGTCAATTTTCCCGTGGTGTCCAGGCGGTACACCGACGGCGGCAGTTCGGCCTTGTCCTTATGTCCTTCGTATTCCAGCAGGATGCCGTACCCCGGATCGGTGAACCACAAGGCGCCGTCGTTGGCGACAACGATGTCATTGGGGGCATTCAGTGGCTTGCCGTTGTATTTGTCGGCGATGACGGTGATGCGGCCATCGTGTTCAGTGCGCGTGACCCGGCGGGTGTCATGTTCGCAGGTCACAAGCCGGCCCACACTGTCGCGCGCGTTGCCGTTGGAAAAATTCGACCCCTGACGATACACGCTGACCACACCAGTTTCCTCGGTCCAGCGCATGATGCGGTTGTTGGGGATGTCGGACCACAATAGGCAGCCCCAATCACTCATGTACACCGGACCTTCGGCCCAGCGCAGGCCCGTCGCGATGCGTTCGATGTTGGCGTTGCCGATTTTGTATTTTTGAAAACGTTTGTCGATGACCTCGACCCCGGGTTCGGGATAGGCCACGGGGACAGTGCCGCTCCAATCGCGATCGCGTGCAAATTTGTCGGCGGCCACAGCACTGAATGACAGGGCCCCGGTCGATGCGGCGGCGGCAGCGGTCAAGATGTCACGGCGCGAGCTTGGTCGGTTCATGGCTAGGCTTTTACGCCTCCTGCCAGACCGAGTAAAGCGGGGGGATATTTCCTGGCGCGTTAAAGCCGAACTCATGGGCTACTATTCTTTTCGTGTTGCCCTCAGATGCCGTCCAACTATCGCTCTTGATGGGCATCGTGCTCGCCGTGGCCATCCTCTACTCGTCCGGAGGGCACGCCGGAGCGTCGGCGTACCTTGCGGCATTTGCTTTGTTCGCCGTCGCTCCGGCGGTCATGAAGCCCACGGCCCTCGTGATGAACATCGCTGTGGCCACCATCGGCTCAATACGGTTCATTCGGGCGCGGGCCGTCCCGTGGAATCTTATCCGGCCGTTGTGCCTGGGATCCATCCCCGCGGCCTTTGCGGGCGGAACCGTAAAGCTATCGCCTGGGACCAACTTGCTCGCGCTGGGGGTCGTCTTGCTGGTGGCGGCCGGTTTGCTGTGGCTGCGGCCGAACTCAAAAGGGCCTAGCCCCGCTCCGTCTCCCCGTTGGCTCGTCGGCATTGGCGCTGTGCTCGGCTTTGTTGCGGGCTTGACCGGGATTGGCGGCGGCATCTTTTTATCGCCGATCCTTATACTGACGGGCTGGGAAGAGCCCCGCAGAACCAGTGGGGCCGCCGCCGTCTTCATCCTTGTGAATTCCGTCCTCGGCCTCCTCGGCCATCTGTCGTCGACACGGCTCATCCCCCCACAGGCGGCGCTCCTCGCTGCTACCGCCGTCGTCGGTGGCCTCATAGGATCGTGGGTCGGTGTGAACCGCCTCGGGCCGTTGACGCTTCGGCGGGTCCACGCCGTCGTGCTCGTCGTCAGCGGGGCCAAGTTGCTGGTCGAGGGCCTCCGCATCTGATCAAACACAGCACCGCGTACCCGTGTATACTTTCCAACGCGTTCCAAATGCAGGCTCGAAAAAATGTTTTTAAGCGAATGGTATTGGCGACGTTGGCGGTGGCATGCCTGCTGGGCAGCGGTTGTGGGGACGACGACAATGACGGCGCGGCGCTGACGTTGTGGGAGCAGGTCTTCGGCACATGGGACTGCACCGCCAACGGGCGCGCGGCCTTTGCGTTCCAGGTGATCCGCAAGTCTAATTTCGGCAGCGACGCTGCCTGGGTCGATTTGGCCACCCAGGTCAAGGCGGTGGCCTCGGTGGGCGAGACGCAGATTTACCTTAAGGGCGCCGACGACAAGGCCTTCCGGAACTTCGAATACAAGATCGAGGTCAGCGAGGTCCTGCACCACCTAGGCGAGTGGAGCCTGACCGCCAACGGGCAAACGCCCTACGCCTGTTTCAAACGGTAGCGCTGCAAGGTGCGTGACAACAACCCACGGGCGGAAAACTGCCAAAGGGGTCGGTGCCCCGTGGCCGAACAACGATGAACCCGTACTATGTTTGGAAGATCATGTCCTATGCGTGGACTGAAATTGGCATAGAAGATGATGAGTGCAGGTCCTTGGTCGATAAGGGCGAAATTCGGCGTGAGCACTTGAAGGAAGTTGACTGGATCATCTTCACGGATGTCTGCGCTTCGTTCGCAGTCACGGCGTTCTTGGTGGTCCCGCTCATGTTATGGCCAATCTTGCCGGACTGGGGCTACAGCGAAGAGTCTTTGAGAAGACGAATCCGCTGGTGGAGCGCATGGCCTTGGTACGTTCATCTTCTCAATCCGGTACGTTGGTTCGGATATCCGATTGCAGTCCTTTTTGCCCTGAAGTACCGGTCGAAACTACGGAAGGTCGTTCTGAGCTAAGTTTTGTCACCCCCCGCGACGGCTTGTTGATATGGCGCACCACAAATAGGCGATCTTTTTTTGACCGCTTTTCCTCAACCCCTGGTCCCATGGACAATGATGGCAGCGATGCAGACCGAAGATCCCTCTGCCGACGTCTGGGTGGAGCGATGCCGCTCGGGCGATCCGGCCGCCTGGCGGCACATCTATGACGAACACTTTCCCATGGTCTTTCGTCTCGCCATTCGGATGGGCGCATCCGAACGTGAAGCGGCCGACATCTCGCAGGAGGTCTTTTTAAGAGCCTGGAAGGGCCTTCACTCGTTTCGTGGCGAGGCCCAGTTTCGAACCTGGATCTATCGCATCACCTTCAATGAAACATCCCGCTTCGCCCAAAAAGCGGGTCTGCGCCGGAAATTGGGCGCCGTCCTTCAGCTTTTCGGCGTCGAACCGTCGCCCCCGGGCCCCAGCCCCGATCGGCAGGTCGAACGCTCCGAGGCCTTTGCCCACCTTCAGCTCATTCTTTCCCGTTTGAAACCGAAACAGAGGACGGTGTTTGTGCTTTACGAAATCGAGGAACTTCCCCTGGAGCAAATCGCGGAGGTCTTGGCCTGCCCTGTTGAAACGGTCCGTTCGCGGCTGCGTCTGGCGCGCGCTGATTTTGATCGCCTCCGACGCCAGCCGGATCTCTCGGTCGGCACTGCCCTCAGGGGAATCCAGCGATGAGCGACCCACAACGCCTTCGGAAGATCGGCAGCGACGACGATCGACGTTTGTTGCGATCAGCAGGTGAGATCCGCGTGCCGGACCATCTGAAAGAACAGGTTCGACATGCTGTGGATCGGCGCCGGACGGAATCGCCGCGGCGCCGTCGTGTTGCCCTTGTTTTGGGATTGGCGGGTGCCTTTGTGGCCACCGCCGTGGCCGCGCAGAGCCTGGGTCTCGTTCAATCGCTGTGGACGAGTCTGTCGCAAAACGCCCCCGCGCGCGGCCGGGACATCGGAACGCCCCCGCGCCCTCAGATCACGGCCCTTCACCGTCCTGAGGCGGCGCTAGGGACAGCAGGCCCGTGGTCCCAGGCTGCAACGGAAAAACCAACGCGATCGACAGGGCGTACGTTGGTACCCGCTGGACAGGAGCCGCAGATCGCCATCAATCCTACCCCCTATGCGCCGCTGGAAAAACCCGATCTGGATCTGCCGCGCCTGTTGCGTGGCGAGACCGAAGTGGTCCCCAAGGCCCCGCCATCGCCCGCCCCCGCACGCATCGTGATCAGCCGAACGAAACGAAAGGATATTGTCCTGCAATTTGCCGAAGGACGTCTGCGCGGCGATGTGCGTGGTATGTCTCTGTCTTTGTCGATCACGTCGGACACAGTGACCGGGCGCCTTGGCGATGACGAACTCCTTATCCGCATTCTTGGAACCCACCGGGCCCAAGGCAGTGTCGGGGGCCGTGACCTTGGCTTCACCTTCAACCCCACTGAAACCGGGTGTATCGTGGGCGCCTCGTTGCCCGAGCATGGGGGCCGTGTCGAACTAGACGTCCACAAGCTTTCGTTCTTACCTGGCTGCAATCGCGACCTGAACCGGGACAGCAAGACCCCCACTTCATTCGCGGGCACCTGCGCTGACGGCACAAACGTGCGCGTGGACCTGCCGGCCCCGTTCCTGGCGCTGCCCGAACTTGTCCGCATGGTCGTGCTTGGACTGCTGCTGCCCGAACCCGAGGTGGATGAACGCAACGGACGCCGAGGCCTGTTCCCCGAGCCATAAGGCCCGTCCTGTTGGTGAATTGACCTACATCAGGATGTACACTTAGAACGTGGCAAAAATCTCAGTCGGTATGCAGCTCACACGACGGGGGCGACCTGTGGCGATCGTATTGTCGCCCGAACGATACGTGCCCCTGCAACAGAAGCGCGCAGACTTTCGCGACGCCTACCGCACCTTCGTGAGTCGATATTCTCTTGGGGAGATCGGCTTGGAAGCTGAGTTCTTCGAATCGGTGCGCGATCGAGAGTCGGGTCGTCGGGTACGCCTGTAAAAACCATCGACTGGACGCGATGATCTGAAAACACTGTTCCGGGGTGGGGTGCCCGGCCGTGACGGCTATTGCCGCTTCAAGCTGAGGTCATCGTAGGACACACGGAACTGTTGCATGCCGACGGTCCCGCAATTGTTCCACAGATTTTCTGACTCAAGCGACATCCAAAAGCCAGCCTCGGTAAACTTGGTTTCATCCGCGATTACCGTGGCTGATAGATCTTTGTTTCCGACGGTGGTCTTGCCTTGTTTGATCTGCAGCACCCCGTAGCGGTTGGTGCTGTAATTCACCGTCAGGATGAACTGGTACCAAAC
>JAYUUT010000400.1:0-13430 GCA_043754455.1 Myxococcales bacterium | reverse complement strand
GGCAAGACCTACAAGGCCGAGGGCCATTACCGTGGCGCCTCGACGATTTGGTCGGAGAAACCCAACTACACGCTTCGCTTCGCGAAAGACGACAAGTTTAGCGAGCCTTTCATGGGAGGCGGCAGGATGACCAAGCGACGGGTGATAGCCCTGATCAACACCCTTGATGACAATTCAAATTTACGTTGGCGGATGTCATTCGAATTGTGGAACCGTCTTGACCCAAAAATTATCCGCATCGAACACCATTCGGCCGTGGTCTACGTCAATGGCAAGTATATGGGTCTGTACGCGGTGTCTGACAAAATTGACGACAATATGATGCAAAGGGCGGGCCTTGCGGAGGAGGGCAACCTGTATATGGGCATGTCCCATCAAGCCAATTTCGATACAACCGTGCGCCAGGAAGGTGGTCCAAATTCGGGCATGGTACGGCCCCGTGCCTGCTCGTTTGAAGGGTTTACGAAGAAGGAAGGACTTCCCGACGAATGTGATGGCACAAAATTTGTGCCTGCGGCCTATGACGACCTTGTCACCTTCACTGACTTCGTTTCTAAGTCGGATGATGCCAAGTTTCGGGCTGGACTGGGGACGGTTTTCGACGTCAACGACTACACCGCCTGGTGGATTCATGCGACCGCCACGGTGGCCATCGATTCGTTTGGCAAGAACGCGTTTCATTATCACGACCCCAAGACCAAGGGTCCGTGGCGTGCGGTGATCTGGGATTACAACGCTTCGTTCGGCCAAAGCTACGACACCACGCGAACAGCGTTTAATTCGATTGACCCCATGAAATTTGCCACCGGGACCCCGCCAGTCACCAATAACCTGTGGCGGCGCATGCTGACAGATCCGACGCAGGGATCGTTGATGAAGGCCCGCTATGCAGCGTTATTAAAGAATGAATGGAAGGTCGAGACCGTTGTTTCGGCCTTCGATGCCTTCGTCAAGGAAGTGGACGCCAGCGCCCGGCGTGATGAGCGTGTGTGGGCGCCCCTTTACAAGACCATCTATAGCGGCCCAACCAGCCGGGCGAAACGTACCGACCTGACCACCTTCAGTCAAGAGGTCGTCTACATGCGGAGCTGGATTCAGATGCGCTGGGGGCACCTAAAAACATTGTTCCCGTAAACCCGTGACCGGACCGGCAACGAACGGCCATGAGGCATCAGGTTCCCAGACACACCTGGAATTGGGGCTACCACGCAACCCCCCGTTGTGATGCCGACGGGCGGTATATTGCCATTTATCGCGCCGAAAAGCGGCGCCCGGCGCCTGAGCCGCGACGATCCGCACCTGCAAGAAAAACGACGTTCACAATTTCAGCCATCATTTCGGCGCACAGGGCCCGGCCTTGGTCGCCAAAGGGATCGCCTGGAACATGAAGCACTTCGCCTATGACCGAAAAGATGGCCATGCTGGTGGCGGGGCGGGCCGGGGGCGCCCTAAAACCTGGCCGTCACGTTGTCGCAACAGGCAATCATCCGGCGCAGGTCTTGATATCGGCGATGAACGCCGTCGGTGTGCCAACAGAGAAACTGGGCGAGATAACGGGCGGGATTCCGGCTGTGGCTGGGTGACTGATAGCAAGCCACGACAGCCGAAAAAATTCGTCTACGGCGTGGTGGACCAGGTGCCGCGTCCCGCTGTGCAGCGGGCTTCTGTGGCCGAGGAATCGGGGCCCATATAGAAGCAATTTTTCACGATGGACTGCGTGCAGCAGCCGATGAGGTTCGCCGAGGGACACAGGGCGACGACAATCCCGTCGCCTCGCATGGTGCACATGTCTCTTGCGGCCTGTGCCGCGGCTTCCCCACGAACCGTCAGCGAACCACATTCGGACTTGGCCGGGTGGTTGCACGCGACAGCGATTGTGCCCGTGCCGCCGGGGCTGGGATTCGATGCCGCGCTGGGACCATCGCTACTGGGAGTGCTGCTGCTGGAACAGGCGGCGACCACAAGAAGGGAAACAAGGGAAAGCCATCGAGGCATCGTGGGGCTCCTTTTTAGGCTGGGCAGAGATTGCGGCCAATGTGGGCCCGGTCAGTGTAAACTAGGCAGTTCATCCTGCCATGATTGGACGGTTCCCGCGTCAGTTCGGAAAATACGTCCTCCTTAAGCCTTTGGCGAAGGGTGGAATGGGGGAGATTTATCTAGCAGCGGTGGGCGATGTGGGCGGATTTGAAAAAATGTGCGTGATCAAAAAGGTGATCACGGAAAAGGCCGACCGCACCAAGGCGAACCGGTTTTTGGACGAGGCCAAGGTGGTATTGCGGCTGTCGCACGCGGCTTTGGTCAATACCTTCGACGCGGGCGAGGCCGGCGGCGAGTTTTATATCGCCATGGAATTGGTCGAGGGTAAAGATCTACGGGAGGTGTGGAACCGCTGCGTTCGCATGAAGCAACGGATTCCGCTGGACGTGGCCCTGCATGTGGTGCGGGAAGTGGCGCGCGCCTTGGCCTATGTGCACGACTACGGGGATCTGAAATTGGTTCACCGTGACGTGGCGCCACCCAATATCATGCTGGCTTACGTAGGGGACGTGAAGTTAACCGACTTCGGGCTGGCCCGCAGCGTTCTGAAACAAGAACACACGGTCCCCGGGGTGGTGTTTGGCCGCGCGGCGTACCTGGCGCCTGAACAGGCACGGGGCGAGGTCGCCGACGAACGCACGGACATTTACACTCTGGGCATCGTGTTATGGGAATTGCTGACGGGGCAGCAGTTTTTGCAGCTTTCGGGACTGGATCCGGCGGCCGCGCTGGCGATTGTGCGCCATCCAAAAATTGCCCCTCCGTCGGCGCGGGCGCCCTGGATCAAGCCCTCGCTTGACCAGGTTGTGATGCGGGCCCTGGCGCCGGATCGCGCCCGACGCTACCAGACTGCCGAAGAACTGCGCCAGGCGCTTTCGATCGTAACCGCGGAATTGGCCCCGCAAACCGATGCGGCGCGCGTGTCTGAGTTTCTCAAGGGCATCTACACCGAAACCATTGCCGAAGAAAGGGCCGAAAGGGAACGATTCCTGCGTGATGAACTGCCGCTGTTTCGGGGCGCACCGATGGAGACCGCAGCCCCGCCCCCGGCCCCTCCGCCCTCTGACCAGGCGCTGCCGGTTCGACCCAAAATCACCACCCGTGCCGACGTCCCCAGCAAATCGCCTGCGTCTTCCCGTCCCACGCCCATGAACGAAAACGTACGGCGCGGGGGGGGCCCGCGGCTGCCTGGGTTGACCGCAGGCCCACCGGGCGAAAACCTCAAACAGCCACGCCCCACGCCCCCCACGTTGCAAGCCACGTTTCCTGAACGCGCATTGCCCCGCCCGGCGGCCGCCACGGCCCCGCCGCGCACCGCCCAGGTGTCGGAGGCCTCGTCACCTCGCGCCCGGTTTTTGTCAGTGAAACTGATAACCAAGACTGCCGCTGGCGAACTGCACACCGCGACACGATCGGATGGTTCCACGGCCACGATTCGTTTTCCCGCTCTTCGTCCTGGCACCTCAAGGGCGACCCCGGACAACGCAGCGCTAGATGGTTTTCGCAGCGACGCCCGCCGGGCTGCCCAGCTTCGCCACCCCGCAATCGCCGAAACCATCGAAGTGGGGATCTGGGACGATGGACGTCCCTATGTTGTCCATGGACAACTAAACGGAGTTGATCTGGCAGCGTTGATTACCCACGAGCAAAGACTAGATCCGCTGCGTGCCTTGGGCCTCGTCCGACAATTGTGCAAAGGCCTTGCGGTCGCGCATGAAAAACAACTTTTTCATAGGGCGATAACCCCAGGCAGTGTTTTTATTGTCGGACCGGGAACCGTGGACGAATCGCCGCGGCTCTTGGATTTTGGCGTGGCCTCGCTTACGGTCGATCCCCTCGTCCGGGCCCAGGCGGCACGGGCGGCCAAATCTGATCCGGCCCGCCGCAGGATGTTGGGCGAGCCGCCCCCCCCCGGCTTGATCGAATACCTGGCCCCCGAACAGCTTCGTGGCCAGCCGGGCGACGAAAAATCTGATGTCTATGCGTTGGGCTGTCTGCTCTACGAAATGGTAACGGGGGCCCCGCCGCACGCCGGGGCGCCCGATCTGGCGGACCGAAAGCTGCAGGTGCCGCCGCAGTCACCACGCATGTTTCATCCGGATTTATCGGAGGATCTTGAACGTCTGATCCTTGCGACCCTGGATCGAGACCCGGCGCGCCGACCTCCTGGGCCAGCGGATCTGGAGCGGTTGATCTTGGCCCTGCCAGTCTACTCTTCTGTGGCCGCGCGATCGACGGGGCGGCCCGCGGCGCCCGACCGAGAACGTCGACGCCTGGCACGCGATGCAGCGTTTCAGGTCATTGCGGACCTTTGTTCCGAATCCCAAATGCCGCCCGCGACGGGTCCTGCGTCGGTCCCCCCTATCGTTAGTGGTGCCCGCGAGCCTGCAGAACCTGGCCCGTCAGCGTTAAGAGTCCTAGCCGCGCCGTCAGCGCTGCAATCCGTTGCCCCCGCTTTTGCATTTTCAGGGACATCGGCCTTGCCCCCCGCCCCGGCGATGGGCGGTGGCATGATGGCCCGTTATGGCGTGCCACCCGATGGACTGCCTTCCGCGTCGTCGCGCGGGACGTGGATCATCGTCGCGCTGATTATTGTGGGGGCGGCGGCTGTGTTTGGCGTTGTTCGCGCCACGCCGGAACCGTCCCCGCGGTCGTCCGGGGGTGTTCACAAATAATTCATGGCGGCGGATTCTGATTTGCAGCACCGGACCTTAGAACGCATCCGCGAACTGGATCACGCCCATCGCAGCCGCGTGCGTTCGTTTGCTGTCACGGGTTTGGGATTGGCCATGCGATTGCGCCTGCTGCGCACCATGGCTGTGCGGCTGGCCACGCCACCGCTAAAGGGGGACGCGCACCCGATCGATCGGCCCCAGGGAGACGAGGTTGCGATCACCTTCGCAGGGCACGGCACTGTGTTGTTGACGACGGCGCGAACCTGCGTGCTGACCGATCCGATGTTCGGTACTTTTTTGCACGGTATGCGAAGGTACGAAGCCGCCTGCCTTCATGCCTCGGACGCCAATGCTGTCAACCTGATCTTGTTAACCAGCACCCACCCAGGGCATCTGCACCGACCCAGCCTACGGCGTTTGCCCCGGCAGGCCACCGTGGTGGTTCCCTCCCGTTGCGCAGATCTGGTAGCAAAACTGGGGTTCTCCCATATTGTGGAACTGGGGCCCGGTGATGAACATGCGCATGGCGATGTCATCGTGACAGCGGTGGCGGCGCGCCATGAAGGTGCCGGGATTATGGGCCGCCTCAAGGGCGGTTGTGGCTACGTCGTCAAGGCGGCCCGGGTGACAGCCTATGTATCGGGAGACACTGGCTATTTCTCTGGTTTTGCTCAAATCGGCCGACATCTGCGGCCCGATGTCGCCATCTTGCCCATCGCGGGCTACGAACCACTGGCCCTGCGTGCTTCCCATTTGTCACCCTTGGACGCGCTGGCGGCCTTCGAAGATCTGGGCGCCAAACTGTTGATCCCCGTGGGCCACGGATCGTTTTCCGTCGGTTATGAATCGGTTACGGCCCCCGCCACCTGGCTGCGGGAACTGGCAACGGAACGCGGGCTTTTAGAACAGATCCGGATCCTGACCCACGGCCAGACCTGTGTGGTGCGCCCCGGGCCTCTGGCGCTGTAAGCTGAGCCGCAACATGTCTTCCGACCTGCCCGCAGCGACCCTTGCTGGCTGGGGACGTATCGGCGTCCCCGGAACCGAAATCTTGTCCGAACGTCTCGATATCGCCACCCGGGGCGCTGTGTTGTCCCGGGGCCTTGGACGTTCCTATGGCGATTCGTCCTTGCCCGCGCGGCCCGATCACAAAGTGGTCGGCACCCGTTTGGCCAATCGAATCCTGGCGGTGGACTGGACCACGGGCCTCTTGCGTGCCGAAGCTGGCTTGATGTTGGGCGATATGTCGCGGGTGACGGTGCCTCGTGGGTTTTTCACACCCGTGACCCCAGGTACGAAATTCGTCACTCTGGGGGGAATGGTGGCCTCGGATGTTCACGGCAAAAACCATCACCGGGAAGGCTGTTTTGGCGCCCATGTACAAAATCTGCGCATGCGCCTTTCCAGCGACGATGTTGTCGACTGCTCGGCATCGGTTCTTCCGGACCTGTTCTGGGGCACCGTGGGGGGCATGGGCCTTCTGGGCCACATCTTGGAAGTTTCTGTTCAGCTTCATCGCATCAATTCCCCCTGGATCTGGGCGCAAAGCCGTCGTGTGGGTGATCTGGACGAATACCTTGAGTGTCTTGACGAAGCCGCCGGGGCCTGGCCGATGACCGTCGGTTGGATCGATTGCATCAACGGCGGGCGTCGTATGGGACGTGGCATCTTGACGGCGGGCCGCTGGGCAGATCCGGGCGAAGCGCCTGCTTCACCCCCACCTTTACCGCGCAGCAAATCCATCCCGTTTGATTTTCCGGATTGGGCGCTCAATGACCTAACGGCGGGTTGGTTCAACGACCTTTATTATTGGAAACACCCAAGGCAGATGTTTCGCGGCGTGATGACCCCAGAGGCGTTTTTCTATCCGCTGGACGCTATAGCCCACTGGAACCGGGCGTACGGACGGCGGGGGTTCACGCAATACCAGTGTGTCCTGCCGCGCGCGGCGGGGCCCCAGGCGGTCCGGGATTTCATGGCGTTGCTGATTCGCCTGGGTGGGGCGTCCCCCGTGTGCGTGATCAAGGACTGCGGCCCCCAAGGGCAGGGGGTGTTGTCGTTTCCTCTATTGGGTACATCCGTCGCGGTTGACATGGCGGTGACCCCGGATTTGCAACGCATTGTCGATCATTTGAACCGGTTCGTGATCGAATGTGGCGGCCGCATCTACCTAACCAAGGACAGGTTCACTCGTGCTGCCGATTTTCGTTTGATGGAACCGCGGCTTGAAAAATTTCAGGCGCTGAGGCGCACGTGGGATAAGGACGGGCGTTTGAAAAGCGCACAATCGGTTCGTGTATTAGGGGATCAACCATGAAGGTCGCAATTTTAGGTGCCACCAAAGGCATGGGCCGGGCGATGGGCCAGCAGCTTGCCTCGCGGGGCGATGAACTTTTCGTATGGGGGCGGCCGGGTGACGACCTTGACCGCAGCACCGCGGATCTTCAGGCCCGCAGTGGCCCCGGCATCAGCGTCCGCAATGCCCCCTGCGATCTCGCCGCCCCCGACTCTTTCGTTGCCGCAATAGACGCGGCGTGGGGCCATCTGGGATCGGTTGACGCCGTCATCATCACCGCCGCCCATTTTGCCACCCAGGAGGCTCTTGAAGACGACGTCGATTTGGTCCACCAATTGGTCATGGTCAATTTCGCCAATACGGTTGTCTTCTGTGAACACGTGCGAAAACGTTTGTTGGCCCAAGGGGGTGGCAAACTGGTGGTTTTTTCATCCGTCGCTGGCGATCGAGGTCGAAAACCCGTCATCATCTACGGCGCCAGCAAGGCAGGGCTGTCTGCCTATCTGGAAGGGTTAGACCATAAATTCGCCGAAAAGGGATTGCAGGTTCTGTGCGTGAAACCTGGCTTTGTGAAGACCGCCATGACCCACGGATTGCGTCCGCCCCCCTTTGCAGGCGAACCCGAAAAAGTTGCGCGTGCCGTCATCCGGGCCCTTGACGCGGGCAAACCACTTGTCTACGCGCCCGCGATGTGGCGCTACATCATGCTGGTCATTCGCTTCCTGCCCCGGTTTGTGATGCGTAAAATCGGGTTTTGACTGGGGATTGGCTTGCGGCCCGGTCCAAGGTACGCTGCGGCCATGCGGCGTGACCCCAGATTCGAATCCCTAGGATTTTTATGTTGATGCTTCTGCGGCGCCTGTCCGAACGGGCCTACGCCAAAGATGGCGTCATACGAAAATGGCGATCCTCCCGGATGCGCGCGTTTATCGATCTGGTCCGACCGCCGAAGGGGGCCCGAATCCTGGATTTGGGAGGCACCCCGCACAATTGGGGGCTTATCGAACATGATTTTGATGTGACCCTTTTGAACCTGCCCGACGATTGCGCGGCTGGTCCCCAGATCATGCCGCCCGGGATCACGAACCTTGTCGGGGATGCCACTGACCTGGCGAAAACTTTTGCCGATCAATCTTTCGATGTGGTGTTCAGCAATTCAGTGATTGAACATGTCGGTGGCCCCGAGAAACGAAAAGCCATGGCCGCCGAGGTTCATCGATTGGCGCCCGCCCACTGGATTCAAACGCCCAGCGATCGGTTCCCGGTCGAAATTCATACCGGGGTGCCTTATTTCTTCCGCCTTCCCGGCGGTGTGCGTGCGCACCTGCTGAACCGCTGGGAACGAAAATTACCGGCCTGGACCCAAATGATTCGGGGCACAACCGTTGTGTCCAGGGGCGAAATGCAGCAGATGTTTCCGACATCCCAGATCTTCGTCGAAGATAAATTTGGGCTGGAAAAATCCTATGCATTCTACCGCCCGTGGATAACGTCCTGACCGCAGTGTCAGGATCGCTGTGCGTGCATGAACCCGGCTGAACGGGTTTTGATCGGCCTTTTCTTGGTCGGCAGCGTCTTGGCCTTCGCCAAATACGTGGCATCAACGGCGAAAAGCCGCGCGGCACGCCGCCGCCAAAGGCTAGGGGCTGCGAATGAAGCTGACGAGCTTGCACAAGCTATTGGGGAGGTTTGTGTTATCTGCCAGCATCCGGTGAAGCCGGAAGACGACATTTTCGACCAAAACACAAACTCTTGGTGGCACCGCGCGTGTTGGCGGGCAAGCGTGAAATAGGGGAGACAAAGATGAATCCGAAGTTTTTTCTTGGCGCTGGGGTGATTTTGGCCGCGGTCGTCGCTGTGCCCGTGATTTTCGTGACCAATATCGATCCGGGTCATGTCGGGGTTCGCATTAACAAATGTGCCGGGGGGGGCGTTGAAGACATGCCGTTAAGCATCGGTTACCACTGGCAAGGCCCCTGCACCGATATCGCGAAGTACCCGACCTACCAGCAAACCGTGATCCTGACCAAGGCGGCGACCGAAGGTTCGCCGAACGACGACTCGATCACGGTGACGTCGTCCGAAGGGCTTCCCATCAATGTCGACGCGTCGATGTCGCTGACCTTGGAAGAAGGCAAGGTCCCCCATATCTACAAGAAATTTCGGCGAGATCTGGAACACATTCAATCCACGTTCATGCGTCAGACCATCCGCGAGGCTTTGCAGGAGACCTTTGCCAAATACACAGCCCAGCAGCTGTATTCTGACAAACGCGAAACCGCCCGGGCCGAAGTGCAGGGGATCTTGACCCGACGATTGACGACCGATGGATTTAACATCACCCAGTTTACGTTGAACGAAACCCGTGTCCCCGATGCCGTCACCCAGGCCATTAACGCGAAGGTGGCGATGAGCCAGGACGCCCAAAGGGCTGAACAAGAGGTGCGCAAAACCCAGGCTGTGGCGACGCAAAAGATCACGGAAGCCCAAGGTGCTGCGACGGCGCAAAAACTACGCGCCGATGCCGAGGCCTATTCCAACGAGCGCATCGCAAAGTCGCTGACACCCGCCCTGGTCGAATACACCAAGGCGATGCGCTGGGATGGTCATCTGCCCCAGATGACGGGGGGGGCCACACCGCTTATAAATTTCAACAAGTGACAGCGTCGGTCACTTCTTTCCCTTCATGGTCTGGACCAGGTCGGCGACCTTGGCGCGGTCGAAGTCTGCGGGGATCGGATCATCGGCGTTTCGTTCAAGATCTTCCAGGCTGACGTCTTTGGTGCGAAGGCCGTCCTTCGGGATTTTCACCTTTGCAATCCAGGCGATCGCGTTCAACACCAGGCGCCGCTGATCGGGTTGCGCCCAGTTCCAATGCTGATGGCCGCCTGTGAAACCGAATCCGCGCCCCCCGTCAGGGCGCTGACGGGCCCACATCAAATGTTGTGGCTTGCCAGCCGCCAGATCCGCGCGAACATCCGGGTTTCCTGTGTAGGGCCCGTCCTTGCCCGGCAGCGTGCTGGCCGTGGGAATCGCTGTCAACAGCGGGACAACGCCCGCCATGTCGGGGCGAAAACGCATGTGATAGTACCATTCATCATTCGTCGAAAATGGGTGGACCCCCTGAGTGATCGGGTGTTTGCCCAGGACGACGGCCTCGGGTTTCCAAACTGGATTGACCGACCACGACGGTTCGAAATACCCACCCGTCCAGTCCAAAAATTTGTCACCCGCTTCACCTTTGGGTACCTCGACCGCAAAATGAATGAAACCAAATCCTACACGTTTTTTTGCCAGGGCCGACATGTCTTCTAGATGCGAAAGCACGGGGTGTCTTTTTGCGCCGTCCGCGTAGATCACCACGGCGTCGGCCCCGTCGAAGGCTTTGGAATCTGGTGGCCAGCCAGGATAGACAACGGAAGTCTTGATGCCAAGACCGCTGGCTTCAAGGTGTTCAGCCAGCAGCCGACAACCGGCCAGATGATCGTGGCTTCCATACCCGTGGCTTGCGGCGCCGGCAATGAAGACAATTTTTGTAGGACGCGCTTCTGCTGGCAAGGCGATGAGGCCGCTGCAAACGAGAGCCAAGGATGTGACGTGTGCCCTAAGGTGGTGCATGTTGATCGACGTTATGTCTGTCGTTGTCGGGCTGTCAACACGGGCTCGACTGCCGAGTCGTGTTTTACGCAAACCTGGTCACTCCCCGGGTAGACGGTCGGTATTTTTGGGGTGCCCATCGGTAGTTTTAAGACGCTAGGGCACACACGACGTCACCGAAAATTCGTCGAATCGTCCCGAACCCGAGCCGGGAAACATCAGGACCGTAGCCCAATCATCCCCCGCGGGAACCTGGGTTTCGGGGAACGAAACCACGGCTGTGTTTGTTGAGCTGGTGGTGGGCGTTGAGGCCTGTACCCGGTAACGCATAGACAGCGCTGCCGGATCGATGTTCAGCCAAAGATCAACGGTCGTCTGTGGCAGATTGGCTAAAGTCGCCAAGGTCGTATAGGTCACATTCGACGTTTTGCCACGCAGCTCTAGTGTCTGGGTTCCGTTGGCATCTTGCACTAGGTTGATCACAATGGCAGAGGTCTTTGCCGCGCCTCCGTTAACATTGATCCAAAACGTTGTATTGAGCGTGTCGAGGGTTGCTGTGGTCGAGGTGCTTTCGAATCGGACGTGAACGATCGTTCGGTTGTCGAATTTGTATTTGGGGTTGGTATCCAGTACCGCGCCGGGTGACGGCACGTTCCAGATGCTGCTGGCCAAATCAGCGACGGGAAACGCAGCCCCGCTACGAAGAGCGAAGTCAGGCTGTCCGTCACCGTTCAGATCTTGGGTTGTCGGATCTGAATCGAAATGGGTCTCCCAGCGCAACCCGGGCGTGCACGTGAATCCCACGGGGCCCGTCGTGGATGCAGATCCGGCGTCGATCGGAGCCGGTGGACTGTCCGGCGGCAGGTCGGGCGATGGCGGCGCCACATCGACCGGATCTGGCACGTCGGGGGGAAAATCGAAATTGGGCGGTGGTGCGTCTGGTTCGGGCGCTACATCCGGGGGCGTCGGATTTAGGTCCGCTTGCAGATCGGGCGCGATGGTTGGGGGACTGAGATCAACAGCTTGTGACCTGTCGGGCGATTCTGGTTGCACATCTGGCTCGATAGCCACAGACGGGACGTCTGCCGGAGGTGTGCGCAGATCGACGGTGTTTATAGGCAGGGGCGTGTCTACGGGCGCGTCTACGGGCGCGTCTACGGGCGCGTTTGTTGGCGGGGCCACATCAGGCGTCGCTGCATCCGACGCTGGCATAAAAACATCAAAAACCCTATCGATGGGCGTGCCCACGTCCATGACCAGCATCGGGGCGGCTAGGTCTGTCACTCCTGCGTCCGGGATCAGATTGGACGTCCCAACGTCGGGAGGCTGAATTGACACAGCTTGACCGGATGTATCCGCTGGTTGGGGCCCGTCCGTGGGGCCCCCCGTGCCGTACCCTATGCGGCCACACCCGATCGCAACAATGCCCCACAACAGCAGCCCGGCTGGGTTGCGTACAAATCTTAAGGGCTGTCGGGGGCCTGCCATGAAACACCCTGCGAGAGGCTTGCGGGTCAATCTCCACATCGGTGGGACGGTCCGCCAGCTTGATGACGGCAATGCGACGCGCCAGATGTATGGGGGCGACGCGCGGTGTAGGCTGCGCGCAGATGAAAGGTTTCATACTGGGCCTCCTGGTCGCCGCTTTTGGTTTTGCAGGCTACCTGTACTGGCAAAACCACCTGCCAGGCGTCCCCGTAGCGGGGCCGGTCCTCAGGCCCGACGCGGGGGTGGTGGTGCCGAAAAAACGAAAACGCCGCGTCCGGGGCGCGACGCGCCTCGTTGCCACGGCGGCGGCTCCCCCCGCGACCGCGCGGCGGCCAGATCCGGAACCAGATCCGGAACCCGAACCCGTTAAACTATCGGCGGCGGATCTGAAATCGGTCGGGCAGGGCGATGATCTGTCCCGGCCCGATGTGGTCCGCCTGGATATGGGTGATGACAAGGAGGCCCGCGAGCTGGGCCAGGACGAAATCGACAGGGTGTTTCGCGCCCAGGAATCGTCGCTTTTGGATTGCATCAGCGGGGCCCGCCCGGACGCCGAGGCGTACGTGCCCGGTCGGGTGACGATAAAGTTCAGGATTCAGCGCGCGGGCACGGTTCGGGGTGTACGGGTCGAGGCCCCGGCGATTCTGCAAAAAGGTGGCCTTTACAAATGTGTCCAAGGCGTGGTGGGTCGGCTGCGTTTTCCGGCCGCCGGGGGTAGCCAAATCGTCACTTACCCCTTCACCCTCTCTTAGACATGACTCGAAAGGCCAGGCTGCTTTTGAAGGTCAGTTTCCTTGCGACCTTTGCGGAATCGATGTTGGTTCCGATGTATGCCGCGTTCACTGAAGAAGTTGGGGGCAGCGTTCTTGACGCGGGGATAGCCTTTTCGGTCTTTTCAATCGCCACGGGCGTCGTCATTGGTCTTGTGGGAACCCGCCCCATTTTTCAGACGCATTTGAAACGGTTCCTGATGGCGGGCTTCCTTATTTCCGCATTGGCTGACATCGCCTATGTGTTCGTACATTCGCGCTGGCAACTGTTCGCGGTTCAGTTGTTCGTGGGCGTGGCCACGGGGTTTATTGAACCCGCCTGGGATTCTCTATTCAGCGACAACATCGAACATTCGCCGGCCAAACACTGGTCCATCTGGGCGGGCGGCGCCCACTTGGTCACCGGCGTGGCGGCGTTGGCGGGTGGCCTGATAGTTGCGTATTTCTCGTTCAAGACCCTGTTCCTAACCATGAGCCTTATCGATTTTGCAGCCGTGTACGCGTTAGGGTGGGCGCGCGTCGAGACCGACCTGGCGACCGACTAATTTTTTGCCTGCTCGCGCAAAA
>JAYUUT010000399.1:0-10390 GCA_043754455.1 Myxococcales bacterium | reverse complement strand
TGACTTTGGCCCAATCGTCGCTGGTGACGTCGATGGCGATCTGATGCAGCACCGTCAGATCGAACGGGCGCTGGACACGGGCAGCGCTGCCATCGACCGGAGCCGTGTACTGTGATCTGGCATCCGGCACTTCGTCGGCACGGCCTCCGGCAGCCGAGCCGTCTATGGTTTCTCCCGCCGCAGCCCTTCCGTCGGCCCGGGACTCGCCTCCGCCCGTACCTATTCGCTGAACGCCGCCACTGCCGCCGGTCGCAGCATCGCGCCCCGTCTCAGCCTTCATGTCTCCGCCTTCTTCCACCCCAAAACGGCATCCAAAAGCGGTGCCTAGGACCAACACAACCAGGCCTCCGCGGTGACAGAAACTCTTCGACATGGACGGCATCCTCGCCCATAGCGCTGCCCCGCCTCTACGCTAGAAGCAACATTCGGCTGAGCCTTTTTTGATGCCTCACCGCGCGGGGGCGAATCGGCCGACACCTTTTCCCCGGGGATCGATTCGAAACCAACGAAGAGGTCCAGACGCCCTGAGCCCGCGTCAGTTGGACACGCCTTCAAGGCCTCCGACGGTGCATCGGTTCAGCATCCCCTGAAACCAAGCGTCGACCTCCCCTTGCCCGTCTGCTTAGTTTCAAGCCAACTGCAAAGGGAGTGACAGGCTTGCCCCTGGCAGGTTTTCCGAGCATAGGAAATTCCATCCGTCGCTCGCCGAATTCCGACGAGACCATGATCGTCTCATGGACGTCCCCATCGCCTCGTTCGGCTCCCGCGCCGGCTACACGCTGGTAGTTGACCTTCGACGCGGGCGCTGTGGCCCCTCAGGGCGCCAGCAGAGCCACGTTGTCCACAAACAACAGGTCCTCGACATCGTAGGTGGTGTGAACGAGGACGAAGTCCACCACGTCCCCATCGCGCATCCCTCGGTGCCGCGCCTGCTCGGGTTTGAAGGCTTCGATCGGGATCTCCACGCGCACCCAAGCGCTGGGCCGCAGGTCGTCGATCTGGTGATGGTAAGGGGCACGCTGGGTGCGGTTGTTGATCCAGACGGCGATCCGCGGCGCCTTAGCGCCCAGCCACGCGCCCACCCAGTAGTCAAAGGCCAGCACCAGCCCCGGTCGGTGCTGGAACAATCCCGACCTGCGGTCCTCGAACCGCACGCCGACGACGTGGGGATAGAGGCTGCTCTCCGGATTCCTGCGGGCGGGCACACAATAGCGGTTGCCGGGCCGCGGCGGGCATGAGCGCGAAGGGGCATCCAGCCAGTCGACAGGCGTGCGCCCGTCCTCGAAATCGAAGGCCAACAGCGTCCTTCGTGTCGCAGGCGCCGACGGTGGAGCCACAACCGGCGGCGTGGGCGGTGACGGGGAAGGCAGGATGGCCGTCAATGGCGGGCGTGACCCTGGCAACACCGGCTCGCGCCAATTCCCCGGCGCCAGCAGCGCCACCGCGGCGACGGCCACCGCGGCGGCGGCGACGGCGGCGACCCGGCGACGGCTGGGCGAAGGGGCGATGGCCGCGGCCACCCTCTGAGTGAAACGCCCCTCGTCAGCTTCGGCTTCCAGGCGCGCGGCGACACCCGAGGAGAAGCGGCCGCCGTCCGTCTGGGCCCAACCCATGCCGCGCAGCCAGCCCTCGGTGCGGGCATCCTCGAGCAGCGCCCTGCGCAGCGACGGATCCGCCTTGGCCGCCGCCAGCAGCCCGGCCGACTCTTCCGGCGTTACCGCCTCGTCAGCGAGGAGGCGCGCCCACCGATCGCGCAGGCCCCGGTTGGTCACTCCCCCGCCTCTGCCATGCGGCGCTGGATACAGTCGCGCAGCGCCTGCCGCACACGCAGCAAGGTCATCCGCACCGCCCCGGGACTGCGATCCCGATCTCGCGCGATCTCAACGACACGCTTTTCCTCGACGTAGTAAGCGCGCACCAGCGCCGCGGTCGGCCCGGGCAACGCCTCCACGCAGGCCGAAAGCGCGTCGATTTCTCGCCGCCGCGCTCCCAGCAAATCGGCATCGTCCTGCGCGCCCCCAAGCTGCCAGGCCACGAGGGCCGCGCCCAGTTCGTCCTCAAGCGCGCCGCGCCGCCTGACCTCTGCCCGCAGGTGATCGATGGTTCGGTTGCGGGCGATCGCCAGCAACCACGGACCCAACGCGCCGTCACCACGGAAGTCGGCGATGCGGCGGTAGGCTCGGACGAACACGTCCTGGCACAGATCGTCCACGACGACCTTGTGGCGAACATGGCCGGCGACGTAGGCGCGCACCCGGCCCTGATGAAGGCTCACGAGGCTAGTAAAGGCGACCCGGTCACCGCCGCGCGCCTGCGAGATCCAGCGTTGCTCGTCGGCTTCGTCGCTCATGGGCATCGCTCATGATCGGACATCGCGAAGCGCTGGTCAACGCAGGGAGGATCAGACATGGAGCTCGCCGATTCGGCCTTCTATCTCGCCCAGGCCAGAAGCGTTCACCCCCGCCGCGTTCATCGCCGAGACCAGCACGTTGGCGGGGTGACGGTTGCGACCATCGACGTGGCGCCCTTGCACCAGGCCTCCCGCCTTGCCGCCTCCGATGAGCACGCAGGCGCGCTCGGAGGAATGGGTCTCCTGCATCGTCCCGCCTTCGGTCAAAAAGACGATCACTGTGCTGTCCAGCAGATTGCCATCGCCTTCGCGCGTCTTGCGCAATCGATCCGCCAGTCGGGCGATGTGCTCGACATGCCACGAGGTGGCGCGGGCCATGTCCACGGCGTTGCCGCCGCCATGCCCCAGGTCGTGCAGGTCGACGCGGCGGTTGCCGATGATTGGCTGTACGGTCATGAAGCACATGGGGTAGGTGAACATCAGGCTGGCGACCCGGGCGTGGCCACAGGTGAAGGCCATATAGATGAGGTCGCCCATCACCAGCGCCCGCTCGTGTTCCTTGGAATAGCCAACGGTGCGGGCGGCATAGTCGTTGGAGAAGGAGGTGCTGTCGGCAGGATCGGCGCCGGGGTCGGGCGCGCGGGCGCACTGCGACGACACCGGCGCGGGCTCACCAATCGTGCCGAGGCGCCGCTCCAGCTCGCGAATCTGGTTGAAGTGCTCGCTGAGCCGCGCCCGATCGTCACTGCCCAGACGCTGCTGCAGGCGGCTGGCGTTCCAGCTCACAAGATCGAGTACGCTGCGGTTCTTGGCCAGGGCCAGTTGCGCGGCCCCGTCCGGTGGCGCCGATCCCGCAGGTGGGGTGAAGTCGCGGAAGAACTGGTCGTAGGCGGCGCGTGGGCTTTGCACCGGCGACACCAGGGAGGCGCCGTCATGCGAGATGACGCCGATCCCCGAGCGGGTATCGTTGCCGCGGTAGCCGGTCGGCTGCACCCTGTACCCCAGCCATTTGAATCGGGCGTTCGAAGCGATGGCCTTCGAGACCACCTGGTCCGAGGTGATCCCGCGGGGGTGCGGCGTGCTCGAATCGCTGCTGGACACGCCTGACAACAGCGGCCCAACGACGGCGGAGTGCCACGGGCCGCGGTAGGATCCGGCGCCCGTGGTCGGAACCCGGAGGTTGGAGACCACGCTGAAGGCGTCCTTCACTCCATCCCAAGAATAGGCGGGTCGGCCCGCCACCGGCGCGACCGCCCGGCCCCCCAAAGGCTGCAGCCCCGGCGTCAGCTCCCACTCGGTTCCCAGCGTCTTCGGCGGATATGAGGGCATGGGCGAGCAGCCTGCGAAGGCGACCAGGTAGCGCATCTTTGGTGGGCCCTCGGCACGCGCGCGGCGCCCGCCCATCGCGTCGAGCAAGGGCAAGGCAACGGCCGCGCGGCCGACGCCCCGAAGCAACATCCGACGATCGAGAGTGAACGACATAACGGCCCCCCTTCAGCTTCCGAGCACGCGGTGGAGAAAGGGCGGCGACGCCACGAAATCGAGCAGCAGCGCGGGCAGTCGGTGCTGGCCGGCGCGAAACGCCCGCAACATTCCCCCGACCGCGGGGCCGTCCTGGGCGGCCACGGGGCGCCCCACGGCGAACTCGTAAAGCTGGTGCACGAAGCAAGCATCGAGATCTCCGGAGCGCATGAGAAGCTCTCCGAGTTCGGCGGGGCCCGAGAACCGTCCCTCGCCCGACACCTCGCCACGCCCATCCACGGCACAGCCGGTCTCGTCGCGGGTCCGCGCCCGGCCCAACAGATCGAATCCTTCGAGGCCGAATCCGATCCCGTCCAGGGTGCGGTGGCAGCCGGCACAGGCGGGGAGCGCGGCATGGGCGCGCACGTTGTCGGACTTGCATGCCCCCGCCCCCTTCGGCTCGGCGTCGACGTCGACCTTCAGTTCGGCAGGCGGGGGTGGGACCTCCTTGCAGGCCAGCCGCCCTAGTACGAACTGCCCCCGTTGAACGACGCTGGTCTTGCCGAATTTCTGGCCGTTGGCCAGCACGGCGCCGTGGGACAGCAGGCCTCGCCGACCGGTGCTGCCGTAGGGCACCCAGCCCCTGCCGCCCGTGGGCGCCGGCAGGCCGTAGTGCGCCGCCAGGGCCGTGTCGACGAAGGTGTCGGTAGCGCTAAAGAGTTCCATCCAGGAACCCCCGGCCACTGTCCGATCGACAAGGGCATCGCTCTCGGCCCGCATGGCCAAAGCCAAGGGCGCCGGCGCGGCCACCTGTTCGTAGGAGAGCCACATCGCATGCAGCCGCCGTAAACGCGCCCGAGCCCGTGGGTCGGTCATCATCGCCGTGGCGACAACGCGCACCTCGGCGGGCGAACCCAGCCCCCCGCGAGCGGCAGTGTCCAGGAGGAATTCATTCGGGGCGCTGCCCCAGAGCAGGTACGACAGTCGAGTGGCCACCTCGAACGGTGTCAAGCGCGCCATATTCGGCGTGCCTGGAGCCGGCACCCCGATCTCGACCCGGTAAAGAAACTCCACATCCTGCAAGAGCGCCCGCAGCACCACCTCGACCGCGGCGTCGAAGCTCCGCGCCTGCACGGCCAGAGCGCGCACGGACACCCACCTGGTCACCTCTTCGGCGGTGAGCGGGCGGCGCAGCGCGCGCCGGCCGAAGGTCTCGATGAAGCGACGCAGACAGACCTCGTCGTCGACGACGGTGGGGCGGCAGCCGACCACCTGGTCGCGCAATGAGGGGTTTGCCAGCACCCGGGCTGCCGCGGTGTCTGCCAGCTGGCGCGCACCCTCCAGCAGCGCCGCCGATGGCACCTGGTCGAGGTAATTGTTGTCAAACGGGGTGCTCACCGGATCCACCGGCATCACATCCAGGCGATCGCGCACGTCGACCCCGGTGAGGTCCTGGATCGTCTGTGCCAGCTCTTCACGGGACAGGCGCCGGACACCGCTTGCCCCATAGGCATTCGGCGCCGCCAGCAGGCTCCCGGGCGCCGCCGGGGGAACGGCGCCCCCCTGCCCGTCCGAGGGCACACGCGCACTGCCGCCGGCGTCGTCCTCTCCCTGGGGACCCGCCGGGCGGGAGAGCTCATCCGGTCCCGCGCCACCTATTGCTCCCGTGCACCCTCCCGTACTCCCGGCGAGTACGGCCAGCACCAGAGCGAGTCCAGGATAACGCCTTGAGCCATGGTCGCGTACCATGGGAGATAGAGACGAACGGCCGTTCGAAACGTCACGCGTTTTCGGAGGGCCGTTTTGTTATTATCCCGAAAGCCTGCGGCGCGCCCGTTCGAGTTCGCGGCGGTTCGCCCAGATCACGCCCCCCATGGCCAGCATTCCCCCGATGACCTGAATACGGGCCGGGCGCTCTCCTAGGAAGACAGAAGAAAGCGCCAGGGTGAACACAGGCACCAAGTACACCATCAGCGCGCTACGTGCCGGACCGATTTTTTGGACACCCGTCTGCCAAATGAAGAATGCCACCAGCGTATTCAGAACCGCCATGTAGCCCACCTTCACGAACAGGCCGGTCGTCATGGCGGGCATACCATTTACAAGGGGATCGTACAGACCAAAGGGGAGCAACATCGCGCCACCAATCCAGGTCACCCAGGCGGAGATATCTTTGGCCTTCCACACCCGCTGCGCCCGTCGTGACAGCACGGTGTAGGTCGACCAACCCACACCTGCACAGACGAACAAAAACAACCCCACAAACTGCGACGACTGAAACGACAGCTTGAACGGGGTTCCCGCAAAGATCAGCACGATGCCCAAGGAACCGATCAGCAGACCCGGCAATCGGCTTCGGTCGAAAGACTCGACCCTCAACAACGATGCGATGAGCGGGGTCACGATCGGGATCACAGTATTCGAGATCAACGCGCCCTCGAAGGCGCTGCTAAGACTCAGTCCAAAGAACATGAAGAGGTTGTGGCCAAACACACCCAACACCGCCAGCGCCGACAGGTGAAGCCAGTCGGTGCCCCGGGGGAGGGCAGGCAGCGATTTACGCAGCCACAACCACGGCAGTAGTAAAAGGCCCGCGACCAGAAACCGCCAACTTGCCAACACCTCGGGTCGCACGCCCACAAGAGCCAGTTTTGCCACCACCGCAAACCCGGCCCAGATCAACGTGCAGCTGAGAATTTCAACGTAACCCTTCCAGGTTTCGCTCGCTTGTGCGCTCACGCGGCTGCTCTTGCCACGGACCCGGGTCCGGTGCCCGGGAAAAAAGGACGAACAGTCGCAATTTTTGTCGCCGGTTACATCTGAATGCCCGCCACGAATCCGGGGAAGATCCGCGTCGTGGATTCACCGTCGCGGATGACTTTTTCCCCCACGCCAAAACCGGGTCGTGGATCCTCGTTGTTCCAGGCCACCGATACATTCAGCGTCGGCCCCGCAAATACCGCCAGGTGTTGCCTCAGTTGAAACCCTGGCAAAAGCCGCAAAGATCCAAGCGCCTGATTCTGCGACAGCCAGCGCGAACCGGTTGCCCGCGCGGTCGAGACAAAATCGATGTCGAGAAACACCCGGCTTCCTTCGGGCTGTATGTGCCCACCAAATCCCGCGTGTACTGACCAGATCCGGCGATCGATTTCGCGATCGCCCCCGGTCACGCCCCCACCAAGTAACGTATACACATGCCGGGCGCCCAATTTCACGGCAAGGTTGGCGGCGGTTACGTCGCTGCCCCAGATCGCCAGACGATGATAACCGTCGCCGACCAGCGGCAGCAGCCCGATTGATTCCCCCTGCCCTTTTCGGGCGATGTTCACAACCCCGACCTGCGTGCCGGTGAATTCACTGGCGATGTTCAGCACACCAATCTGCGCCCCACCAAGGTTGGTGCCGCCGATATTGACGACCCCGATCTGCGCGCCACTGAAGCGACCCCGGGTCAGGTTGACCACCGCGAATTGCGCCCCGCGGCCGTCATGCGCCAGGTTCACCACGCCAAACTGCGCCCCGTCTAGGCGGCCTTTGATTAGATTCAAATTGCCAAACTGTGCGCCTCGCAGGTCCGACCAGGCCAGGTTGGCCAGCCCGGACATCTGCAACCCGTGAAACGAAGCGGTGCTGACATTGGCCAGCCCACTGAACTGGGCGCCCCGCGACCGGCCGTAGACCAAATTCACGCCCGGGGAAAACTGGGCCCCGTGCATTTCGTCGCGCACGATGTTAGCGCCAAGGCCGAACTGCGCCCCGCGCAGCCGATCGGATTCGTTCACTAGGCCCAGGACGAAACCATGTTCGATGGGCTGCGCGCTAGGGCCACTGGAACGAATGCCCGGCGCCAGCATCAGGTCGAACCCGACGTGTTTGTACGTGGGCGCGGGTGGCCCGGCCGCAGCAATCGTGTTGGACGTATTCCCCCCACGGGTCGCCACAGACAGGACGGCCACAGGTTGAAACGAATCGACGTCCAGGGAAGCGCGCCCGCCCTCAGACACCGTGACAGACGTTTCGAACGGACGCCCATCCCGGTCCAGCGCCACCTGGTAAACCCCAGGTTCGAGGCCCAATTCGACAGGATATCCCGGTTCCTTTCGCACTTCGACCAATAGACGCCCGCGTCCATCGCGCACATAAAGGCGCCCCGTCACGGGGCTGTCGATGATCAGACGGGACGTGGTGGACCGCAAATCGGTCATCACCAAATCGCCTGTGCCTTGCAGTTGAATGTCGTACGCCGCGTGCTGCGCGCCTGCACTGGACGCCTGTGTTCTTCTCAGGGTTTCATGAAACGCGTACTGGTAGGCTTCGGACAGGGTCACCCGCCCGTCGTGACTGCTGTCGGCGGCGCCGCGCAGGCCCGAAACCAGATAGTGCGTGAAAAACGCCGCCCCGATGCGATCGGATTCCTGGGCCGCTTCGTCCGCAGAGCTGGCGGTTAAAAAGGCATGCCCCCTTGCCCGTGAGGAAGCATCCACCAGGAACGACGGCCGTCGTACCCCGCCCTTGAGACGCAGCAACGCGCCCGACGCGCACGAATCCAAAACCGCGATGCGCACATCGGCGCCCAGATCTTCAATCGATCGCCGCAAATCTGCGTAGGGAATGCGATCACCACCCAGCAACAACCCGTCTTCGTCCGAATGACCGGAATAGTAGACGACCAGTTCGGCGCGCAGGCCAGGGCGGCGGCTTTCGGCCAGAAGGTCACGCACCTGCAGAAACGCTTTTTGAAAGCTGACCCGGGTCGCGCCCGCCACGGCAACGACGTCTTGGTCGCGCACACCCCCCAGTTGTCGCAGCACCGCTGCCACCGCCGCGGCATCCGAATCCGCGAAGCGCAACCGAGGCCGCCCAGGCCCCCCGTCGTTGGCCGATGCGACGATGACAAACCGCCGCAGCCCCTCGTTTTCTGGGGCGGCGTGGACCGTAACCGGCACCAGAAGCACGGCCAACGGCACGATCCGCAACAGCCGACCAAACAACACCCAGTTCATGGCATCTCCTTTTTCAACATCAAACGCACGACACCCAGACCCGCAGAAGGCGCAGCTTCATCCTTCAAGGCGCGAACAGCCTCGTCAGTGCTAAACGGATTGTCTGAAGTAACGAACACGAACCTTTCGAAGCCGGGCGAATCATCCAGTTCAAACGAATGGGGCAGCGCGTGTTCGCCACCACCTTGCAGACTGGCAGCCTGACCAGGCTGCTCGGGCAAATGCAGGGTCACATTCCCGCGTCCATCCACCGAGGCCACCACCCCGTGGCGGCGCGCCGCCGCGACGTAGGCCACCTGCAAAACGTCCCCCCGGCGCACCAGCGCCCCTGAACCAAGCGGGACTGATCCTGTGTTGGTCTTCCGATAGACCCGCAACATCGGGGATAGGCCCTTAATCGTGATGGTCTCGGCATCCGGCACTGGTGTGACGGGAACACGCACCATCAACAGCACCCCGCCCATCGCCAACAAGGCTGTGGCAAACGGAAGGATTAACAGGCGCGGGTTTCGCCGTGATCCAGCCGCGCGCCTATGAACTTCGGCCATGACAACGCGCGGAGGATAGGCTGTCAGAATCTCCTCGTCTGATTTGGCAAGGGCCTCCAATCGCTGGCCCTCGCCCGCCGCTTCAAGGTCGCGGCGCACCTGTTCGGCCTGCGCCTCGGACAATTCCCCCCGATGCAGCCTTTCCAGCAGCCAGTCTGATACTCGTGGTTTCGCAGACATCACGCGCCCTCCCGTATACGGGGCAGCCGTGCTTGCAATGTTCGCAACCGTTTGCGAACGCCTGACACAGACATGCCCACCTCTGCGGCAACTTCTTCAAGGGTTAACCCGTCCACCAGATGCAATACGGCGATGGTGGCGGTCGACGCGGGCTCTGCGGCAAAGACCCGCTGCAGGATGCGCCTGGCCAGCCCTCGATCCTCCGGCCCTGGGTCCGAATCTGCCACGGCGATGTCCAGCAGGGTTTGCCCTTCGGCATCTTCGGGACGTCGGGTGCTGGACCGCAACCGGTTCAGGCAAACATTTGTGGCGACCGTCAGCACCAAAGCTGTAGGGGCCCGGTCATCCAGGGTGTCTTTTCGTCGTAGCAGTTCCACGAATACGTCGTGCATGGCGTCCACGGCTTTCGTTTCGTCGCGCAGCAGCCGGCGGCAGCGCCGCAGGGCCACGGGGCCCAAATCTCGATAAAGGCGTTCGATGTCGACTGGCATGCGCGGGGTTTGTCTACCCTTTGAAACACCGCGCCCCCCTATATCTGTCACCAGAACCGTTCCAAAAAGGCACAGCATTGTGAGAAAAACGCATTGGGTCAGAGGAAACGTCACCCCAACCCCAGGAGCGTGTGCCATAGTCACCGTTCCCTAGTATTTTATTTCGTAATCTAGTTCACAACTAGAACCAAAAGATTTCACGGCCTTACGACTATTTCGACCCTTTGTCCCTTTGGCGGCAACCGGCACGAAATTAGCTGTCAACCCGGCAGTAGCTTCAGACGAAACCTTCGGAGGGTGAACCCGCTATGAAAATAAGTACCCGCAATGTGGTTGTGGTGGGAAATCGAACCGCCG
>JAYUUT010000398.1:0-17201 GCA_043754455.1 Myxococcales bacterium | reverse complement strand
AATTTCATCAACGTCACAGCAGAAAAGATCGAAGTTCGGCAGACGATCTTTTTTCAGACCGCCAAGGCCGTCATTTTGCCCAAAAGCTTCCCGCTGCTGGATGAAGTGGTTCAGGTCTGCAGAAGCCAGGTGGCGATGAAGCTGCGGATTGAAGGGCATACCGACATCCGGGGCAACCGGACGACGAACCTGCAATTGTCGCAGGCCCGGGCGGATTCCGTGCGGGCGTACTTGGCGGGGCACGGTATCGAAGGGGAACGTCTGGAAGCGCGGGGGTTCGGCCCCGATCAGCCTATTGAAACCAATCGAACCGCTGCCGGACGGGAAAAAAACCGTCGGGTTGAGTTCGTCATCACGAAGCAGTAACCGCAGACCGGAGGAACACCCATGGGCAGGTACGTCACGACGGCGAGGGCCCTTATTTTTGGTTTGATTCTGACCCACCTAGGCCGGGCCTGGGCGCAGGGGACTGATGACGTCCGCGACAAAATGAAGGAACTGAATCGTCAGGCCCTGGTCGATTACAAGGCTGGGGATTTCGAATCGGCAAGGCTGGGATTGTTAGAAGCCGTGGGGATTGGCAGCAAGGGGGGGATGGGGGATTCGCCTTTGATGGCGCGTACGTTTGTCCATTTGGGCGCGGTCTATGTCAATGGGTTGAAGGACGATGCCAAGGGCCGCAAGGCCTTGGCGTCGGCTGTGAAAATTCGATCGGACATCAATCTGACCGACGCCACCGTCACGCCCGGATTGAACGCGGCCTTCGCTGCGGTCAAAAAAGAAACCAGTGGCGGGACGCCGGTTGTGGCCCCGCCCCCGCCGGTCGCGCCCCCCAAGGTCGAGGTGAAGGTCGAGGTGCCACCCCCGCCGCCGCCAAAACCTATCGTGGTGGCACCGACACCGCCGCCCAAGAAGGCCGACCCTGAACCGGGATCCGACGAACCGGATCTGCCGGCAACCATTCCCCAACCTTTGTTTTGTCCGAACCCCGACGAGGCGCCCCCGCGTGAGGCGATTGCCCTTCGCTGCGTGGTGCAGCCGGGCGTCAAGGTTGCGCGTGTGATGCTGTACTACCGGGTGGTGGGCGGCGAGAAATTTGCGTCGGTGAAAACCGTAAAATCGCCGCGCGGTTGGTACAACGGGGTGATTCCGGCAGGGGCCGTGTCGCTGGGGGTGATGCACTACTACCTAGAGGCGCGCGATCCTTCCGATCAGATTGCGGGCGCCAACGGCCGCAGCGAAAGCCCGAACATGATGATCGTCCGCGCGGGAGCAGAGCCCGTGGGCAAGGGGGCCCTTGCGACCATGCGCAAGCAACGGAAAGCCGGGGGCGGGACTGACGAAGATCCTTTGGCGGGCGTCGTCGAAGAACAGCAGCGCGAAGTGCGTGAGGCCAGTGACAACCGTCGGCGCCCGGGAAAGATTTTCGTGGCCTTGGGGGCGGGATTGGGCCAGGGGTATCAACCAACGGACGGTCGTGAATTGGAATTCTACGGAAGCGACTTCGCGGACAAACAGACGCAAATGACGGTGAAGGGTAAAACCATCGGTGCCTCTTGGCTGCCGGCTGGCAAGGCCCATATCTTGCCGGAGGTTGGTTATCAATTGGATGAACGATGGGCGCTGTCGCTCCAGATACGCTACCAGTTCATCCCACAAAATGGGTCAGGCGAAAGGCGTCCGGGGGCCCCGGCAACGGGCGCCATGCTGCTGCTGGCGCGGGCGCAGTACGCAATCATCGAGGGGAATTTTCAGGTGATAGCTTCCGGGGTGGTGGGTGCTGGGGATGGGTTCCGTCTGACGGTCGAGCCCAGGCCCACGGAGGGCCTTCGGTTGAACGACACCGTTCGCGGCGGGCCCGTTGTTTTGGGGCCCGGGATCGGGGTCCTGTATCATCTGAGCCCGCACATTGCGTTGGCCTTCGATCTGAGGCTGTTGGCCGGCGTTCCGGATCCTGGCTATCTGGTTGACACCGGCCTTGGGGTTCAGTTCGGCTTCTGACGGATCAAGACCGTCGTCATTTTCTGCTGGACAGAAGCTGCGTGACGGTCTGGCAGGCGAGGCCGCGATTGGCGAATGCACGCAATATGGCGGGCAGCGCGGCTACACCCGCGTCCCGCGTGGGCAGGTAGGGGGGCCCGACGGGGCCCTCGTCCGCGATGCCGTCGTGAAACAAGAGGATGGCCCCCGGGCGCGCGGCTGCCGTGATGCGGGCGGTGATGGCGTCGGGATCGGCAAGGCGGGTGTCATGGGAGCTAGCAGTCCAGTGGATGCAGGAAATCCCCTCGTGAGCAAGTTGTCGCGGGGACTGACGTCCATGTTGTCCATAGGGGAATCGAAGCAAGCGGACGGGTGATCCGGTCAAGCGCGAAAGAAGTTCCTGGCTTTGGTGAAGTTCGCTGCGAAAACGTTCGTCGCTGCCTACGGTGTCGCGGGCGTGGGACCAAAGGTGCGTGCCCACTTCGTGGCCTTCGGCCGCCTGGCGTCGAACCAGATCGGGGTGTGCGGCGGCCGCGCGACCGTCGCAAAAAAAAGTCGCACGGGCGGACGCCGCTGCCAGCGCGGTGAGAATGCCGGGGGTCCACCGGGGATCAGGACCGTCGTCGAAGGTCAGCGCCAAGGCCCGGCTGCCGGATGGCCCCTGGCAGATTGATCCGCCCCGGCTTAGCCGCGCGGCCACTGCCAACGGCCATCGGTGGGTGGCGATCCGCAAACCCAGGTTGGCGATCATCTGCTGCCACCTATGACAGAAGGCTGCACATTTCGGCGGGCCATTGCAGCGAAGGCCGTCGCCCCGGCAACGACAATTGTTGCCACCACAAGGACGTGAACGAAAAGCGGGACAGAGGGGGGAAGGACAGCGTGGGCCAAAACGGCGGGCAAAAGCGCCCCCGCCGCCGCCAACAAGGATCGCCCGAGCACGACGAGATACTGGGCCACGGGGACTGCGACCGCACGGAGGGTCACGGCTGCGAAAATGACGAAGAGAATGGGATACAGAGCCACCCAGGCGTAAGCGACCGCCATCATCCCGAGGCGGTCGCCGAGCAGGTAGGCCGAAAGGCCGAAGGCTACGGGCAAACAAAGTGCGGACACGCCCATCACCGCGACGTGCAGGCCCGGGCGCCCGATGGCGTGAAGGGCTGATGGGAAGACGGCGCTGGCACAGCGGATGAGGCCTACCACGGCCAGGATCCGCGCGATGGAGGCTCCCGCCGCATAGGCGGGAAACACCAATTCGAGAAGTTGCGGCGCCAACAGCAACACCGTCCCCACGGCCGGGAGGCTGATACGTAAGTTCTGGGACACAAGGTGCAGGAAGTGCGCCCGAAATGCGTCGGGATTTTCCCTGAGCTTGACCAGGCTGGGCAGCGCGACGTCGACGGTAATTCCCGAGACAAAGTGGACCACATAAAGGACCACGTCGAAGGCGGCACGGTAAAGCCCTAGCGCTGCGTTGCCGAAACGGAGACCCACCACTTGGTAGTCGAAGTTGCTGTAGAACTCGTAAAGCAGCGAGGCCGCTGAAGTGGTAAGCCCGAAGCGGACGGGCGTGGGGATGGCGGGCCCTTGGCGATGGCTACCCGCGGGGAGGTAGGGCCGTGCGGCCTGCAAGGAAGTTGTGGTCACCACGCTGTAAGCAAGCTGCCCCGCGACGAAACACAGGATGGGCTGGCCTGCGGCGGCAAATCCCAGCCGCGCTGTACAATCCGCAAGCGTCGCTGCCACCCGGGTGACGGCCAGGTGCCCAAATCGAAGATCGCGGCGCAGCAAGGCCCCCGATACTGTTCCGAAGGACTGAATCACAAGTTTCACAGCGTATCCCACCAGCAGCCAGGCAACGACCCCGTGGCCATGAAACGCTGCCAGAGGAAAGGCAATGGCCGTGACAAGGATCAAAAGCGCAACGGCTGCGAGGACGTGAAAACGAAACACGCCCGCTAGGGCAGGGCGCCCATCGGGGCCGGACGGGGCGCGTACGATCGCGGTCTGCACCCCAAGATCGGCAAGAAGGTCAAGCACCGGCGACAGCGAGGTGGCAAGCGTTGCGATTCCCAGATCCGAAGGCCGCACCCAGATTCGCATCAGGATGACCAGGGTCAGGGCGTCGAGGATACCGACCGCCACCACAGATCCACCGACCCATCGGCTTCCCCGCTGGGCCGCCCGTCCAACCTCGGCAACTTGCAAATTAGAGCGCCTCGACCCGTTTGATCGTGCCGGGCGGCAAGCGCCAACCCAGATGCCAAGCGATGGTAGGGAAGGCGGCCAAGGTCCGGAAACTGGCCTTGATGCGTTCACCGGGCGTTCGCTTGGCATTGTCTGCATCCCAGAGCCACACGAGGACTTGTTGCAGGATGCGCAGGACGAACAGGGGGTAGAGCAGCCGGAATCGCCAAGGGAAGTAGTGCGCCACGACCCCGTGGTAATAAATGATGCGACCGACGAGATCCTTGCGGTCCCAGTCTGATGATGATCGGCGATCAAGGCCCCCGGGAACGTCCACGCGGCGGTGAATGAGCGGCTTGGGATCGTAAACCAGGTATTCGCGGGGGGTTCGAGTTCGGGCCAGACGGAAGGCAAAGGACTGCTCTTCACCCATGGGAACGCCTTCGTCCCAGCCGCCAGCGCGCGTGATGGCGCTGCGGCGAAGGGACGAATTTGAGCCAATGAGGAAATCGAGTCCGATTTTACGCAGCGTGCCAAACGCGAAAGTGCGTGGATCTTTGAAAACTGTGTGCCGGAACGAGGCCCACCGAACCAGACGTGGGAATCGCAGTCGATCCGGGCGCGTGGGATCGGAGGTGAGCCGACCGTTGACGCCTAGGCAGTTGGGATCGGAATAGTTGGCGACGTGCGCGGCGATGAAACCGTCCCCCACGGGAAGGTCGTCGTCATCAATAAAGATGAGGACCTGGCCGCGTGACATGCGAACACCTTCGTTGCGAGCACCGGGGGCCCCAAGCGGCGGACGGGCGAACACGCGAATCCGTGGATCAGCGATGTCGTCGAGCGCCTTGGTTAACGCGCTGTCTTCGCTCTGTTCAATGATAACGATCTCGAATGAATCGTGTTGCTGACGGCGAAGCCGCTGCACAAGATCGATCAACGCCACCGACCGACGGCAAGAACGGACAACGACGCTGACTTCGGGATCCACGGGGGGCCTGATAACCCTAACACCGCGGGCACGGGACGTCTGTTACCCCGGCGCATGGCGGCGAAGAAACTATTCGCAGCGGCGACCGCGTGTGCGGAGAATAGAGGCGTAGTTTTCGATGAGATCCCGGCTATGCGCCTGCCAAAGCCTGACGCGGGTAGATAGATCCTTGAGGATGACGGGCTCTGTGGCGGCCAGATTGTGCGCTTCGGCAGGGTCGGCCTCGACGTCGAAAAGCTCGACGCTACCGGTTTCTCCTGAAAGGATTAGTTTGAACCGTCCGTCCCGCGCGCCGTATTGCGCGGGCGGTGGCCGGGTGCCCAGCATCAGGATCCGGGGCTGCGTGGACGAACTGAGATCCCGGCCTTTCATCGTCATGGGAATGGCAATGCCGGCCAACGCGAGGGCGGTGGGCGCCACGTCCAGGTGTGCGGTGGGTTCGGTGATCGGGGGGTGTGGCCCCTTGATCGATGGCGCCACGATGACAAGCGGCACGCGGACGGACCCTTCGTACAGGGTCGGGTCGCGAACCGTGCCGAAGCCAGGTTTGCCCGATCGGGGGCCGTGATCCGACAGGACGACCAGCACCGTATTCTGCATCAGGCCCCGGCTGCTGAGGCCTTCCCACAGTTCCTGGATCCTCTGATCGATATATCGAAGGCTGACCGTGTAGGCTTCCTCCGCGGCGCCGGGAATGTTTTCGTCAAGCGGGGCCGACCCGGGGAATGCATAGGGATGGTGCCCAGCCGCCATACCGTAAACCGCGGCGAAGGGGCGGGGCGGGGATGTGGGATCGGGGCGCTGTTTGTCTATCCAGGCCAGGACCGCCGCGATTGTTACGCGTTCATCAACACCCCAGCTATTGGCCCAGGCGTCTTGCCGCCCGGGCATATCGCTATTGTCACGAATTTGGTCGAGTTTCCGGTGCACGTAGAAACGACGCTGACGATCGTAGGCCAGATCTGCGGACGTAAACAGAGCGGTGCTGTAGCCCACGCGTTTGGCCGCTTCGAACAGCGTCACGCACGGAATTGCGGGGTTTACATGGGTGATGGGTGGGTATTCTGGATAGGGAAGTTCGGAACACAGAATGTTAAAATGGGACTTCATCGTCTGGGGCCAGTGGCTGTAATGCGAACTGAAGATGACCGCGCCGGGGCCTTGTCCTAGTTTGTGGAGAAACGGCATGGCCGAGCTGGGGTTGGGTTGGTTGACCAGCCCCACGGATTCCAGGATCACAAACACGATGTTGTGCCTTTGGGACGGCCCCACCGTGAGCAAGGGCGCCGCATAATCTTGAGGATGCACGATCGACCGCTGGGGCAGGCAGAATGGATCCAAAATCGCAGGCGCGTTGGTATCTGTTAAACGCCGCCAGGGGCCGCGCAGATAGGATCCGATGATCAGCGGAAGGGGGCTGCGTTCGATTCCAAACGTATGGACGCGGATGCCCAGAATTTCTCCGTTACGAAGGAATGGCAGCACAACGATTGTTGTAATTAGCAGTGCCGCTGAAACTGCAAATCGGGCCCATCGAAAACGATTCCCGGTGGGCCGGTTTTTCGCTGTGAGGAATCTCAGGATCAGGACGGGCACCAGGGCCCCCAGCACAAGGCTTGAAATCCCGGTGGTAGATAAATACGGGCTGACTGATCCGGAAATGGCGTCCCAGGCCCCCGCCCCCGGTGTCGTGCGGGCATCGGTATTGAAGAACGTTAGATCGATGGCCGCCTTGTCTAGGGGGGCGCCCAACACCCGGTTCAGGTGATAAGAGAGCGCTAGCATGAAGCCATACCCGCCCACGCCGGCACACGCGATGTGACGGGGCGCCTGGGTGAAGGGGGCGATTTTGCGCATGGCCACGCCCATCCCTGCGACGACTGCGGTGACGATCAGCGCCCCCAACACGTCGAATCCAAGCAATAGGGGCAGTTTTGCAAGCGTAGGCGCCCAGGGCGTGGGTCCTTCGGCACCAGACGCGGTGTGCGCCACCAGGGCGAGTTTGTAGACAAGCCCGCTTGTCACAGTCACCCCGAAGGTGGGCGCCACAACACGTACGGAAGCTGGAGCCAACATGTGGTGGATCTTAGCCGACCGGGCGGAGAAGGAGGCCGCCCCAGTGTAGGGTGTGGAGCGCATGCCGCCCGACCGCGCTTCCTCTGGCTATGACAGGATCCTGGTGATCTTGGCCGATGGCGCGCGGCCTGACGTGATGGTCGACATGGCAAAGGCGGGGGAACTGCCGGTGCTAAAACGCCATTTTTTGGACCCGGGTGGGTTTCGGTCCGCCAGCAGCGTCTTTCCCACAGTCAGCGGTCCTGCGCATTTGCCCGTCCTGACGGGGGCGCATCCCGGGCGGGCGAACCTTCCTGGAATCCGTTGGGCCGAACGTCCAGGAGCCCTGGGTTTCTTCGGACGAACGCGATCGTATATGGCACCCTTTCGCCAGAGCAAACTGGCCCGCGATGTGGACAGAAACGTCACCACGCTGTTTCAGCACGTCGATGGGCTGGCCGACGTCAACACCTGGTTCGTCAGGGGCTGCCTGGCGCGTGCCCGCCGCACCCGTTTTTCAAAAGCTGCCGCCTTCGCCCGCTCTTATGTCAGCAAGGACTGGTACGCCTCGGATTTGCAGGCCGAACATGCTGTGATCCGGTCGTTTGAGGCCGGGTTTCCTTCCGTGTTTTCGGTGTTCCCTGCCATCGACGAACTGGGGCATCGATGTGGCCCCTTGGTCGAAGAATCATTTGAATCGTACCGGCGTTTCGATGCCGCCCTAGGGCGGGTGCTGGACGCCCAGGTGCGTGAGGGGACGCTCGACCGGACGCTGGTGATGATCACATCCGATCACGGACAGTCTGCGACCCACACGCATTTCGAACTCGACGCTTTTGTCGCCCGCGTGATCCCGCAAACCCTGTCCTACCCAAAGCTATGGCGACATATGTTTTCGGCCAAGGCGGCGGTGATGGTGTCGGGGAACTCGATGGCCAATATTTATCTGGCGGGCCGTTCGGGGTGGAAAGAACCGCCAGATCTGGAGGATCGCGACGGGCGCCCGGCCGAGTTGATGGCACGGCTTTTGGCAGAGCCCGCGATCGATCACGTTATCTATCGCCGCAGCGAAACCTGTTACGTCGTGGCCAATCCGCGGGGCAAGGCCATCATCGGCTATCCACCTGACCGTGCCTTCGAGGTTGAGTATCACATTGAGGGGGACGATCCCTTCGGCTACCCATCGCTGCCGACCCGGATGACCCGCGACGACGTGGCCAGATTGACCTCGGCTTCGGCCTATCCCGATGCGCCCTGGCAAGTGGCGCAGTTTTTCCGATCCCCGCGTGCGGGGGATCTGGTGGTGTGCGCGCGTGAAGGCTACGACCTGCGTGCGAACTTCGAATACCAGCCCCACAAAGGTTCCCACGGTTGTTTGGGACGCGCCCACATGATGGTTCCGGCCGCCATCAACGCGCGGTGGGCACCCGGCGATGGCCTGCGATCCGTGGATCTGTTCCCGACCTTGCTACATGCCATTGGAAAGCCGGTCCCCGGGGCCGATGTCATCGACGGCGAGACCCGGACGATCCTTCGGCCCTAATTTTGCCTTACGCGAGAATCTCGGCGGCGCGGCCCATGAAACGGCCGACGTCGACGCCGTGGGGGCAGGCGCGGCTGGCGCCCGCGAAGTTCACGTTGGCAATGCGCCGGGCTTCCTCAGGTAGTTTTCGAAACAGTTCCCGCGCCAGGTCGGTCTGGCCGTACACGTCGTGATACATCACGTAGCGCATGGTGGCGCCAATCTGCATGCCCGTGTGTTCCGCCTCTAGCCCTTCGCCGCACAGATGGTCGCAACCGTCGCACGCGATCCCCCGGGTAGCCGAGGCGTAACGCCATAATTCGCGCCATTCGCCTTGGGTCAGTTTGGTCTTGTCCAGCGCCGCTGCGACATTGTCGTGAACCTTGTCCAGGGAATCCATGGACGATACGGCTGCCGATATGCGGTCGTCGGACCACACGGCCTTCATGACGGATTGGAACTTGTTCCATTTTCCCGGCTGGTTGAACTTCTGCCATTTGTCTTCGAACGACACCGCGGATCCCTGGGTCTTCATTGCGATAAGGCCCACCTTGGCCTTGTGGGCGGCATCAATGGCGCGGTTCAGATCGTCATTGCCGTATTGGCGGAAATTGAACCTGAACATGACCGAATCGACCCAGGGGGTTTTGGCGGCAAGGTTCAGCAATTCGACCACGTTGCCGTGGTGGCACGAGAAGCCGAAGTGTTTAAGTTTCTTTTCCTTCTTCAGCCGCGCGACCACGGCCTTCATATCGTCGCTAAGGTCCTCAGGTTTCTGAAGCATGTGCATGTAGTACATGTCGATGTACGAGGTCTGCAGTTTTTCCAGGCTTTTATGAAAGGTTTCTTCGAAACCTTTGGGGCTTTTGTCCTCGCTTTTCGACGTGATCCACACCTTGTCGCGATTTTTTAGCCGGGCCATGAACGCGCCCACCGCCGGTTCGCACATGCCGCCCGAATAACCGGAGGCCGCGTCGATGTAGTTCACGCCGTATTTCACACATTCGGCCAGTTTTGGGTCGAACCTTGGATCGAGGGGCAGCGATCCCCCCATCAGCAGAATGGGAATCTTTTCACCCGTTTTGCCCAAGGTGCGCCGCGGAACCTGCAAGGCCGCCGGGGCTGCATGAACCTCCGAAGGCCCCACGCCCAGACTTGAGGCCATGACCAAGCCCCCCCCGGCCGCGCTGGTTGTCTTGAGCCATTGGCGCCGGTTCAACGCCAATGCGTCATTGGCACCTGACCTGCTAGCGGATTTCCCTGTCGACTTCATGGTTAGCCTCCCTCGATATTAGGACTTTACGCCTTAGGTTTGTGACTGCCCAGCAACAACGATCGATCTTTTGAACGGGTTTCCCCTACCGCCGTCACGTAGACGGCAGGATCATCTAGAACTGGGCATTCGCGTTCGCAAATGCCACAGCCGATACACAGTTCGGGCCGCAGATAGGGCTTGTTCAGCGTGACCTTGGTGCCGTCCCAGCGGGTGATCTTTTCCTCGTAGGTGCCGATGGCCTTGGGGCTGGTGGGGCAGACCTCTTCGCAGACCACACACGGGGTCTGCATGGCCCAGGGCAGGCACCGCCCCTGGTTGAAGAACGCGGTGCCCAATCGAATGGGGCCGACCTCCTTGTATTCCGCCAGACCTAGTTTTTGGGGCAATGAAATCTTCTGGATGGCACCCGTGGGGCAGACCTCGCTGCACAGGGTGCAGTTCAGTTGGCAAAACCCGGTACGGAAGTCCATGACCGGGGTCCACAGGCCCTCAATCCCACCTTCTGCGAAGGTCGAAGGTTGCAGCACGTTCGTAGGGCAGACGTTTAGGCATTGGTCGCATTTAATACAGCGTTCCAAAAATTCTTCTTCGGCGACCGAGCCGGGGGGCCGAATCGCCTTCTTGTCGAAGCTGCGCTTGTTGACCGCCTTTGAGTACCGAATAAAGGGGTAGCTGATGACACCCGCGAAGGCCGCCAGGGCCCAGCGCCGCCGGGGCACAGCGGGGGCGCTTATCTCGGTGGCGGGAATCTTCGAGATGACCTTTTTACCAAATAGGGTGGCGGCACCGTCTTTGATCTTCCCCACGATGTGTTTGGTGTATGTCGCCGGCGAAAGACGGAAGGTCAGCGCGTCCTCGGGACAATCATCAATGCAGTTCATGCAGGCAAAACATTCGCTTTTTCGCAAGGCCGCCTGGGGATCCGACGCGCCTTCGCAATGACGAAGACACAGGTTGCAGTCGGTGCATTTGGTCAAATCGCGGTCGATGCGGAAAATCGCGAACCGCGACAGAGTTCCTAAAAACGCCCCCAACGGACACAACACCCGGCAGAAAAATCGCGGGATGACCAGGTTCATCCCAACCAAACCCAAAAGCAAAATGCCAATCACCCAGGCGCCCGCGAACACCCGCGGGTCATGCGCGCCGGGTTTGGCCGCCAAAACGTCTAGTCCCGCAGGAAGCACGGCATCCACACCAGGCTGGACCGCCGTCGCGATGGATCGGGTCAACAGACAGATGGGATCCAGCAGCCCGATCTGAAGCGATCCAAATCCCGCCAGGACCAGGAAGATCATCAGGATGTAATATTTAAGTTGGAAGATCGGCTTGTATGCGTTCCGTTCGATGTTCTGGCGGTTCTTGCGAATGTTGAACACCCAACCAATGAAATTGTGAAGCGTCCCATACGGGCATACCCACCCGCAGAAGGCGCGCCCCAACAACAAAGTTGGCACCAGAATCCACATCGATCGCCACAACCACCTGTAGACCGTATGCGTGGAAATCGCTGTGGCGAAGGTAACCAGGGGATCCATTTCCAAAAATAACGAAACCGGATACCCGCGTAGGCGGCTGGCCCAGGTGACCCACAGAAAGAAAATGAACATAGAAAAGAAAAACGCCTGCGTCACAATGCGCCAGTTGGTGATGCGCAGCAGGCGGTAATAAAATGGGCTGCCGTCGCGGTTCTTGGCCACGAACTTCAGCAGATTCTGTCGGGAAATGATCTGGGCTTTGGCCACGTCTCAGCCGACCTGAACTTCTTTGATGTGGCGGTTCTTCCAGTCGGGATCGCCCAATTTCTGTTTTGCGATCTGATGGAAATATCCCGGCAGGACTTCGCTCTGCCGTTCCAAAAGATGGGTCCACCCCCAGGAATCAACCGCCACCGAATCGGTGGACGCCAAGACCGTCCGGCCTTCTTTGACGTCGCTTAAACTACCCCCGGTCGGTCCGCTGCGAAACAAGACGCGCGTGCCGTCTAGGACCACGAAGGTTGGCTTCATCATGCGGGCCAGATCCGTGATGATGCCGTGGATGTCCTGATGGAATTGGTTTCGGCGTCCCCCCAACAAACCGTACCAGTTTTTGGTCGACATCGATGCCCGGCACAGGTTGTGATCTTTGACCGGCGCCACCCCAATAACCTTGGTCGCTCCTTCGAAAGGCCGCCAGAAAAACGGCCAATTCTCGATCCATTTCGCCCCGGGCACATTCAGCGTTTGAAACTCACCTGGCGACGGCAGGAACACCCGGGCGCCCGCTTCCAGTGCGGCTTTTTGGATGCCGGTGCGCATGAAACAGCTATGCGGCGATTCAATCGGGTTGTCCGCGACGCGGATTTCTTTGGCCCCCGCTTCCCGCACCAAATGAATCAAGGCTGTCAGGATTTCGGGATGCGTTGTCGCGCCCAAGGCGGCGGGTCGTTCAAACGCGACGTTGGGTTTGATGACGACAACGTCCCCCCGTTTGATGAACCGGTTGATGCCGCCGATGGCATCCACCGCGCCGCGCACCAGGCCGCGCAGGTTTGTCCCCCGCGCCACGCCGATGAACGGCAGGACTTCGCTGTGGGGAACCGAAAAACCGGCCTCGGGCAGGCGAAGGCTTTTGGTGCGGGGCTTCCCCCTTTCGCCGTCTGGATCACGCAACGACAAGGGCCATCGGGCGGGTGCCAGGCTTAGGTAGCCCGCGCCTGCGGTTGCCGCGCCCACCAAAGCCGCCTGCCGGATAAAAATCCGGCGGGTATCCTGCCGGTGGATCTCGCGGGCCGCATCAGCACGGCTCGGATCAGCACGGGTCGGATCAGCACGGGTCGGATCACCACGGGTCGGATCGTCGGTCGGCTTGGCGTCACTCATAAGATCCTCCGGCTGGTTTCCTAGGCGCTGGCACCGCGCGCGCTTCTAAATCCGAGGGCAGCTTCGTGACCGCGTCCCGCAGCCGAGTGATTTCTGTTCCGGCGACCCCGGGACTGGCCGCGCCCCGAACGCCAATAACGAAACGTCCCACCGCCATCGCCCCCGAAAACGTCGATAGAAACTGATCTTTCGCCAACGTAACCGCCCCGGCCTTGCCTGCCTTAACGCCCTGCTGCAAGAAACCCTTTGCGTATTGCGCGGCGCGGTCCACCGCCGAAGCGCTGTCCTGCATGGCATTGATGAACAACTCTAAGTCGTCGTTTTTCCCTTTGGGTCGTGCGGTCCACACATCCTCGGCGAATCCCATGGAAAACGCGTTCTCGGCGAAATACGCCACGTTTCCCAGATCGATACCCACCCGCTTGGAAAAAAAATCAGACCCCCAGGGCTGGGCTTCGCCTTTCACAGCCGCGCTAAGCACGTTCTTTAAGGCTTGAAGTTTCGCCTTCACCGCCGCGGATTCATCTGAGCCGATGATTCGTAGGTAATGCGTGCCTCGCGCCATGTACAGAGCATTTCGTTCGAAATGGAACAAGCCGGCCTCGTCGGACTGGGGTTTGACGTCTGCGGGCCGTTCCCCCCCATACGCACCCAGCGCGTTCGATGCGCTGCCGTGGTCATACATTTCGACGTCGATGGTGACGGTCGGGTCGGTATCGGAAACCAACGTAGAGGCGAACAAACGCCTGAACCCATAGGCCTTGAAGTAATCCGATCGCCCATCAATCTTCACGTACAGATTTTCCGGATCAAATTGGCTGACTTTTTCCTCGCGGAAACCATCACCGGCCAGGCCGTCGGGCAGCGCCCCGCGATCACTTGTGACTTCCTTGGTCGGGCTGCGGCCCGCCGTTGGCAGCGCGGTGGGTAAAGGGGCCGCCGTAACCGATCCGGCCTTTTCCAGGATCGTCATGGGATCTTGGAATAACAGCGGATCTTGGTGCGCACCCTTCCAGCCCACCCACCCGGTAACGGCCAACAGGACGCCCCCACACGCGAGTCCCCATTGCACTTCGGCGCGGGAATACGTGCGCCGATAGTGCTTGAACCCGTCCTTGACGAACAGGCGGTCGTCGTCTGGCGATTCAGCAGCCATGGGGGAACCGCCTGAACTCTACCACTTCGCCAAGGCGGTCCGTGGGGGACGCTGGCAGGGTCGGCCGTTTGACCGGGGTTTTACCTGCACCCGGTGTCGCATTTTAGGCCAGCCGCAGCACCGGGGCCGCTGTCATTTCAGGTATCCCGTGCGGGTCATGATGAATTGGCGCAAGGCCGGCAAGTTAGCTTCAAAACGAGCGCGGTCGGCGGCCGTCTGGCTGTTTTCCCGGGGGGTGGCTGTGCGAATGACGGCGGCAGCCTCGTCGATGCGTGCCACTAAGGCGGGTTGGTTCCAGACGTCTCGGGCAATTCTGGCCACTTCGGCGCGAAACCTGGCATCTAAGGCTGGGATGGCGCGGATCCGTCGGGTTAGTTTGGCCCCGCTGAAGATGCCGACTGGAACCGAGGCCGGTGGCAACGCGAACGGGCCGACGTCTTCCTTCACAACATGAAGAAACCCGGTGAACGTCTGGTCCATCCCGTGAGGAAGGAACATGAACCGGTTGTCCGCCGGATGGTCGTACATGTAGAAATTGTTGCTGTGGTAGGCGGCATCGTCTAGGTGAAGAATCACGGCGTCGATGGCGTAGGTGGTAATGAAATTGTCCAGATTGATCTTGCCTGAGACCTGCGCCTCGAAAGTCACGTCCGGGGCGTTCTTGACCACGTTCGCCGCCGCGATGAGGTCGTCTCGCTTTCGGCCTTCCGCGATTTCGTCCTTGAGGTCCAACGCCTTTGGATTGTCGGCGAAATCGGATCCGCCCGATTCGTAAAGATTTCCCTGGTCGCAGCGCTTGCCGTAGTGACGGGCCAGGAACTGCGCGCCCACGGCCTCCTTTATGATGTAAATTCCTTCGGTGAACCCGTTGATAGTCACCGTCGCGTAGGCGGTTCGAGGCCCTGGAATCTTGGCCCGACGATACATCTCGTAACCTAGGTGCTCGCCAAGCAATGCCCGATCCTGAGCGCCATGGTTCAGCACCAGTTTCCTAAGCCCACTGAGTGCTTGCCCGACGACAAACTCGTCGAATTTCACGCTCAAACTAGGTTTGTTCTTGAGCGTCCGCACGGCCTGGAACGGTCCGCCTTTCTGTTTGACGCCAACGTTGTCCAGAACGATGCCGTCGAAGGTGAACTTGCACGGTATTCGTTGGTTCAGCTTCTTATTGATGGCCGGTACGTCCTTGGTGTCAATGACGATGTCAATCTCGTGCATCCGAGTCATTGCAAAAACCAGGCTGGTGGAATCGGGATCCGGCGGCGGTAGAATTGTCGTGCCGCAGGCCGGGTTCGTAGCGACGTTTGGCACGCCCGCGTCTGTTTGCGCGACAAGGCCCGATGCTCGAACCACATCTGTTGCCGCCTGCGCGTCTGGTGCTGCCCGCTCTGCTGGTTTGGTGATCTCGGCGGCATCGAGCAAGCTGTCACGATCCTCGCCTTCCGGCACCGCTGCTCCGGAATCCCGCATTACAGACCGCGCGGCCTTCGTGCTCGGAGCCGCGTTAGTGTTCACGACGGGGTCGGATGTCGTCGGGTCGCTGGTCTTCGCCATACAGCCGCCGACGCCAATTGCGACGTAGATTATCCCCAGCGCTGACGCTAGGGCGCGCGTCACAGGACACAGCCGATGCGCTGTGAATCAATAGCGATTTCGTCGATCCAAACATCGTGCAGATCGGTGTTCGGCATCCAATCGATCCAGCCGATCGTGACTGACGTGAACTTCGGTAGGACGTAGGGGGTCAGGCTGGAACCGCCGTGCCGGGTGGCCGTCGTGTACAGCGAGGGGTGTTCGACGCCATCCCACCAGGTCCGGGTCTCGTGGGTGTCGCCCTTGTGCATCCATTCCAGACAGATCCACTCGCCCACGGGAAACGGCCTTGGCATGCCACCGGGATCCTTATCGGCGAAAAGCCAGTCTCCGGTACCGCCCACGTACTGGCTGAAGGTGCCGACGGTCAGAAGATTCTTGCCCGACAGGTGCTGGCCCGACACGCGGATCTCGCCGGTAGCGCCCGTGCCGTTCCCCGAGACCAGGTCAAAATGTGCCCCCCCCTTCGGGGCCGGGTTCAAGGTCTGGAAGTAGAAGAAGGCGCGGCCAAAATAGGTGTTGTTGATAGCGGGAAAAGTCATGGACTCGCGAATCCGCGACCACTTGTTTCCGGTCACCGAGATGTGCAGCGCCTTACTTCCTCGCGCCGCCCGGATGCCCTCGATGGTGGGCATTTCCCCGTTGACGCGCCAACGCTGCGGATCGAGCGTGCCTTGCTCGAAGTCCTCGCAAAGCTGGACCTTCGCGTTCGTGCAGCGGCTGTCGCCAAAGAACAGGCGCCGGTCCGCCGTGTAGTCGCGATCGGGCGAGATAGGCACGATTCCTAGCGGCCCAAGGTCACCGAGCACGTAGGCGTCGCGGCGTGCGTCAGGGCGCAGAGCGACGGGCGTGTCGCCGGGGGCGTCCTGCGTTCCTGCGTCAGGCTCCGCCGCATCGAAGCCACCAGGGGTGCCCCCCGTCCCGGACGTCGCCACCGCCGCGTCGACCGGCCCCGGCGGGGTTTCAGCCGGGCGCGCTTGCGGCCCCGGCCCCGGCGAGGCGGAGCATGCCGCCAAGCTGGCTAGCAGGGCCACCCCGCGTGTGACGCCCCGGGCAATAATGGCATTGAAGCGCATATCTCTCATCCTTCCAAGGGTCTCGGCGGGCCCACGATCTTTCACGAAATCGACTGACGTAACGCGCTAATGTCAAGATGAAAAAAACTTCGAAAACGAAAAATCGACGAAAGATTCCCTCGGACTCGCGTCCCATAGATATGTGCCTATGAAGAAACAGCTTAGCGTTCTGGTCCTCGCCGGCCTCGGATGCGTCGGTGAGATCGCAGTCGAGCCAAGCCCGCCGGGTGGCGGCGCGATGCCTCCCGCGATGTCTGGCGCGATGTCTGGCGCGATGCCTGGCGCGATGCCAACCATGTCTCCCGCTACCGAGACGGCACCGGGCGTCGGTGTCAAGCCGGTTGCCGGTCCAGCCTTGCCGATCTCGGCGGCGACCTGCACAGCTGGGCCTGGGCCCGCGCCCCTACGACGGCTGAATCGGTTTGCGTATGACAACATTGTGCGCGACCTGCTGGGCGACGACACACGCCCGGCGCAGGCCCTACCGGCCGAGGATTC
>JAYUUT010000397.1:0-14405 GCA_043754455.1 Myxococcales bacterium | reverse complement strand
CTGCGCTGGAAGCCTTCGTGGTCGCGGGCGAAGGGAGCGGCACGGACGCCATAGCTTTGCGGGTTCAGGCGGCCCGCATGCTTGAACCGCTTTACGAATCGGCAGGCGAGTTTTCCAGGCTGGAAGGATCGCTTAAAATTGGCATTGCGGCCTGCGACGACGCCAGCGACCGTGCGTCGTTGCGTGCTCGTTTGGCCGTGCTGCAAGAGAGCAGGCTTTCGGATCCGAAGTCGGCGTTTGCGACCCTGGCACTGGCCGTGCGTGATGCTGTGGCCGATGCCCAGTTGGGTGTTTTGCTTGATGCCTACGAACGGTTATCTGACAGCCTTGGCGATGAAGGACGCACGGCCTTGGTCGCCACCTATGCCGATCTGCAAGACGATGTGCTGGACGAGTCCTTGCGTTTGCGGATGGCGCGGGGGGTAGCCCGGCGGATTCCCACAGCACCGGCCAACGGCGCGCCTGCTGTAGCGGCGTGGACACGTGTGTTGGCGGTGGTTCCCGACGATCTGGAGGCCTTGGGGGCGGTCGAGGCAATCCACCGGGATTCAGGCAGCGAGGCTGCGCTGGTCGACGTGTTGAACCGGCGCCTCGATCTGCTGCCTTTGGGGTCCAAGGACGAACTGGACCTTCGTTTGGAAGTGGGCACCCTGGCCGGGCGTCTGGGGCGTCGCGATGAAGCCGTCGCTGCCTTTGAACGTGTGTGGACCTTGTCGCCCGGGCAAGCGAAGGCCTCTGTTGAATTGGACGCACTTTATACCCAGGGGGAACAATGGACTGAACTTGCCGGGCTTGTGCAAAGGCAGATCGCGCTTTCGTCGGGCGGGGATGATTCGCTTCACGCCCGGGTGCGACTGGCCGCGATTCACGCTGAAAAACGAGGCGACAAATTCGCTGCCTTGACCGAATTGGGCGCGACCTTAAAACAAGAACCAGGCTTTGCGCCTGCTGTCGCTTCACTTGAAACCTTGCTGGGGGATGAGGACGTGCAGGTTGCGGCGGCAAATCTGCTGGAATCGGTCTATGTCCGGGAGGGGGCCTGGCCTCGGTTGGTGGCTATTGACGAAATTCGGCTGAAGCGGTCGGATGACGAGGATCGGCGCCTGGGGTACGTGCAGCGAATAGCCCGGGTATACGAGGAGCAGATTGAAGATTTTGATTCCGCCTTCACCTGGTACGGCCGGTGGTTCCGGGAGCAGCCGGGCGATCGGTCTGCCCAGGAACAATTGTTACGGTTGGCGCCCAAGCTGAATAAATGGAATGAACTGGCGGCCTTGCTGGATGAACATCTGGAAGAAGAAACCGGGAACGGGGATGAGGTCCTGGAATTGGTGCGGTTGGCGGCGCTTATCTACGACGAACGACTAGGTGACAGGGAAAAGGCCCGCAAGCACTACCACAGAAGCGTCCATGCGGTGCCGGGTGACGTGCGGGCATCCCGCGTATTTGAAGCGGCCCTTGAACGATGGCAAGAGTACGAAGAACTGCGCGATTTGTTGGACGAACAGGCAGCCCAGGTAAGTCAGACTTCTGACCGCATCACCTACCTGCGCCGCAGCGCCGCTTTGTCGGCGGACAGGTTAAATGATCGCACACGGGCGGCAAGTGCCTTGCGCGGAATTTTGGACATCGACCCGAAAAACCCGGGTGTGATTTCCGATCTCGAAAAACTACTAACGGCGGACGAACGCTGGGCTGACCTGCGGGAACACCTTCTGTGGCTGCTTGAACATGCGGGGGACATGGCAGATCCTATCGGAACGTCCTTCCGGTTGGCCGAAGTCGAAGACCTTCGCCTTGGGGAGATAGGCACCGCCATTGATCGCTACGGCGAAATCCTGACCCGATCACCACGCCATGCGGGCGCACTTTTGGGGTTGGAACGGTTGCTGGGAAATGCGGACCATAGGCTGCGCGTGGCCCAGGTGCTGGACCCGTTTTACCGGCGGACGCAGGACGTACGCAAATTGGGCGTCGTCTTGGAAATCGAGCTCGAAGCCATTGTGGACGTCGGCCCGCGTGTGGCCATCCTTTCCGAACTGGCGTTGATCGAAGAACGTATGGGGCGGCTGGATCGGGCTTTGGAGGCGCGCGGACGCGGGTGGCTTGCGGATGTCGCGTCCCCTGACACCTTGGGCGCCCTTGAATCTGTGGCCGTGGCGTCCCGGCTTTACCCACGTTTCGTGGAAATCTTGTCCGAGGGTGCCCGCGACGCTGATGATCCTGATCTGGCGGCGTCGCTATGGTCTATGGCCGCAGTGGCTTTAGAGTCCCGTGTTGGCAACGTAGCGGCTGCGATCGAAGCCTGGGGCGAGGTCCTTTCAGCGCGGCTTGATGACGAACCGGCGTTCGTCGCACTGGAACGGTTATTGGCTTCCGGGGGACGATATCCGGAACTGGCCGATGTTCTGCAGAAACATCTGGAAGTGGCGGGCGATGCGGGAAATCGGAAGGCCATCCAGACGCGTTTGGCGCTGCTGTTTGAAGAAGCGCTAAAGGAACGGGACAAGGCCATCGAAGCGTGGCGGGCGGTTCTTGAACTAGACGACGCTGATGCCGATGCACTGGGCGCTCTGGTCCGTCTGTATACAGCCGGGGAATCCTGGCGCGATCTGGCCGAGATATTCTTGCGGCAGATCGAACGCACCCGGGATGCCGGGGCTTTACGTACGTTGCGGTTTCAGACCGCACGGCTGTTAGACGAAAAGCTGGCAGAACCTTCGGAGGCCGCGGCGCAGTTGCAGGCGATGGTCGATGCAAATCCGGCGGACGCTGACGCCTTGGTGGCCCTTGATCGGTTGTTCAGCCGTGACGAACGCCATGCTGAACTGTTGGTGGTACTGGACCAGAGAAAGGCCCAGACAGCCGACGCTCACGACCTAGCGGAACTTGGATTTCGGGCGGCGGCGCTGGTGCAGCACAAACTCGAAGACGTGGTCGGCGCGATTGAACGGTACCGACAGGTGCTGCTCGGGGATCCGGGGCATGGAGGTGCGAAGCATGCACTTATGCAGCTTGCCCGGGGGCAAGATTACCGCCGTGAAGCCGCCGCTGCGATTGAACCCGTGCTGCGGCAGGCGGGCGCCTGGGGCGAGGTCGTCGATCTACTTAACCTTCGGCTGGATATCGAATCGCAGGGTCCCCTCAGATACGAACTATTGCGCGAAAGCGCAGAACTAAGCGAATCCCGGCTGCACGATCCACGGGGCGCCTTTTCGGCCTGGGGGAAAGCCTTTGCCGAATCACCATCGGAACCAGAGCCCCGGGCGGCCTTGGAACGGCTGGCGGCTGCGTCTTCGGATTTTACGGCGCTTTGCACCTTGTACCAGGAACGCCTGGACGACAATCTCGAACCCGCCTTAGAAGCCGAGATCGGATGGCGGTTGGTCGATCTTTTAGAAAGCCGACTTGGAGATCCGGCCAAGGCAGTCGAACTTCTGCGTCGCCTTTCGGGCATGTCGACCGAGGAGGAAAAGGCCCTGCAGCGGCTTTCGGGCATATTGGAACGGCTGGAGCGGTTTTCAGAACTGGACGATGTCCTGCAGCGGCAAGCAGAAATTGCCCCCGATCCCACAGCGCAAGTACAGGCCCTGGTGCGCCTAGGGGAAGTGCGGCGGTTGCGCACCGACAATGCCGAAGGCGCGGTCGAGGCCTTCAAACGCGCACTGGATCGCGATCCTGACAATAAAATTGCCCTGTCGTCGCTGAATCGATTGCTGGCGGACCATGATGATCTTCGCCGGGATATTCTGTACGTTCTCGAACCCCTGGCCGAAGCGCGTGGAGATTTCGCGGATTTGGTGCGGTTATATGAACTTCGCGCCCTAGGTGAGGACGATCGCAGTGAACGCGCGGCGTGGCTGCGGCGTGTGGCGGATCTGGCTGACGAAAAATTGGGAGATAAAGCAGCCGCGGCGGATGCACTGGCCCGTGCCCTGAAAGCCGATCCACAGGCGGGCGATGTGGCCGAGGCGCTGGAAAAGACGACCCTTGCCATTGGGAAACCGGCTGACGGCGCGCAGGCCATTGAATCGGTTCTAGATGATATGTCGGGCATGGCGCTTGTCGAACTGGCGTTGCGAGGCGCGCGCCTGTATGTCGCCGCCGCAAACGCGGGATCGGTGCAGTTCGAACCTGCCGCCGAACGGCTGTACTTGCGGATCTGTAAAGAAGATGCCGAGAACGCCGAGGCACTGGCCGCGCTGGATGCGATCTATCGTCGGCAAAAAGACGACGTCAAACTGGTGGCGATCCTGGAGCAGCGGGCCTTGCATGAGGGCGAACCTGCTGTGAGGCGACACCATTATGCCGAGGCTGCGGGGTTGCGCGAAGGATTGGGAGATCTGGCTTCAGCCGTCGCGGCCTGGCAGGCCGTTCGTGAATCGGATGAGGGCAACCCGCAGGCGCTGGTCGAACTTTCGCGTTTGCACGAACAGGCAGGCCGACACGCAGATTTGGTGGCTGTCCTGGAAGAACGAGCGACGTTTGCCGATGGGCAAGACGAACGTGCGGCCTTGTTGCGAAAGGTGGCGACCCTGAAGGCAGGACCTTTGGGCGATCCGGAAGGGGCGGCTTCGGCCTTGCGCGACGCTTTGGATGCAGCACCCGCTGATCGGGCTGCCTTGGAGGCGCTGCGCACCATCGAAGTTGAACGTGGGGATTTTTCTGCAGTCGAAGACGTGTTGCTGCGACATCTGGGCGTTGCTGTGGGCGATGAACGGATAGACGTTCTGTTTCGTTTGGTCGCAAACGCGGAGTCACATCTTGACGACGTCGATCGGGTGGTTGGGTATTTGCAGCAGGTCCGCGAACAAGATCCGGACAACGGGCGTGCGTTTGCGGCGATGGTTCAGATATTTGAACGACGGGAACGGTGGCACGAACTTATCGAACTGCTGGAATCGCGGGTGTTGCGGGTCGCAAACAGCGATTCGGACGCGGAATCGGACATTCGTCTGCAAATTGCTGACATCTGGGGACGTCGCATTGGTGATGAAGACAGCGCCCGCGAGGCGATTGGACGGGTCTTGGCGAAAAATCCCCAGCAGGGAACGGCGTTGTTGGCCCTAGCCGCCATCGAGGAGCGCGCCGAACATTGGGATGAGGCAGGGGCGCTGCTGGAGAAAGCCGCTGCCGTGGCGCAAACCCCGCAAGCCCGCGCCGAGGTTCACCACCGTCGCGCGATCGTCCTTGGGGCACAGGGGGCGGCGGACGTAGACATTGAGGGCTGTCTTCGCGCGGCATTGGTAGCTGACCCCAAACACCTAGGAGCTATTGCCGAGCTTTGCAAACGCGCGCGAGCGTCAGGCGATGACGATTCATTGGTAAAACTTTGCGAACAGGAACTAGAAGCCGGAATTGTCGGCGCCGATCGTTTGGCACGCCTGCAAGAGGTTGCTGGTGTTTTAAGTGGCAAGTTGGGATCTCCAGGCCGGGCGCTGCCTTATTGGAAAGAACTGGGGGCGCTGGCGCCGACGGATGTGCGTGTGCAGGAGGAGCTGGGCCGCGCCTGTATCGCGGCGGGGCAACTGGGCGAGGCCGAACGGGTGCTGGGCGCCTTGGTCGCGGTTCTGTTGAAGGCCAAACAACCGAAGGTTCTGGCGCGTGTGCAGCAGGCTTTGGGCCAACTGGCCGAACGGCAAGGGCAACCCGCTGTGGCCCTGCAGAAGTACGAGGAGGCCTACCGCATTGATCCCACGCAGCCCGTGGTTTTGGGCAGTTTAGGACGACTGGCAATGCAGCAGAACGACGCGGACAAGGCCCGCCGGTATCTGCGATCTTTATTGTTGCAAACGTTCGATCCAGTCGCAGCAGGGATCACGAAGTCCGAGATATATCTGATGCTGGGACAGCTACATATGGCGGCCAACGAAGCCCCAAAGGCGCGCAATATGTGGGAACGGGGATTGGAATCGGATCCGAAAAATGTGGCGCTGAAGGAAGCGCTTGTAGCCTTGCCGAAGCCCTAATCGTGCGCAGTTCTTAGGATCTTCCCAGCAGCCAACGGACGGCTGCTGCGGCGGCGGCCAGACCGAATGCCGCAGGTACGAACGCAGCCGATCCATCGACGCGGTTTCTGTGGTCGCAATCGTGAAGTCCGTTGTCACCGCTGGGGCAAACGCAATCAAACCCGTCGGTGTCGTAGGCTAAATCAACCGGTGCGATAGGCGTTTCGTCGCTGAACACGGCGCGAATTCCTGTGGGTTTCGTGCAATCAAGTCCGTGCTTTTTTTGCAGGGATTTGCGCACGTGACGGGCCAGCGGATCAACGCAGGTGTCGGCCAGATCCACGACCCGTACCCGGGTGGGATCTAGCCGTGCGGCGGCCCCCATTGATGAAATCAGCCGAATCTGCTGCCGCCGACAGGTCATGATCAAATGCAATTTTGCGGTGACATTGTCGATGGCGTCGATGACCAGATCCGGTTCGGGCATCAGCAATGATTCGGATGTCCGTGCGGAATAGAATTCTTTTCTGGTACTGATGCTGGCGTCAGGATTGATGGCGCGTAGCCTGTCGGCCATCACATCGACTTTCGATTTTCCCAAAGTTCCCTTCATCGTATGAAGCTGACGGTTGCTGTTGGTCACGCAGATGCGATCGAAATCAACCAGCAGTACATGACCGACCCCGCTGCGCACCAGCGCCTCGGCCGCATGTGATCCAACACCGCCGATTCCAAATACGGTGATCCGCGACGACGCCAGACGGGCCATGCCGTCATCACCTAGAAGCCGGGCCGTGCGATCGAATCGACGGTGGGTGCGAAAAGGGGACGGGGCCTGGGACAGGGCAGGTTGTGACATCGGGGAGGGCAGCTTAGCCGAGCCGGAACAACCGTCGGGCGTTGTGCGTCGTAAGTGCGGCCATCGCGTCTGCTGTGACCCCCCGTGCTGCGGCAAGTGCAGCTATCACCGATGGCAGAAACGCCGGTTCGCAGCGGCCGCCCCGGTAGGGGGTGGGGGCCTGATCGGGCGCATCGGTTTCCGCCAACAAAAGATGGTCCGGGACCGCCCGGGCCGCATCCACCGGTCGTCGCGCGCCGGGATAGGTAATAGGGCCCGCGAACGAGAACGCCAACCCCAGCCGCGCGTAAACCGGCACAAGGTCAGGGCCTCCTGAATAACTGTGTAGAACGCCACCGAATTCGTTGACCCGTTCTTCTGCCAGAATACGGGGGGCAAGGTGGTGCGCGCGAAAGACGTGAATGATCGCCGGAAGGTTCAGTTTTCGTGCGGCGCGAAGCTGGGCGCGAAAACAACGTTCCTGTCCAGGCAGGTCTAAGGTGGCACCGTCTAAGCCACATTCTCCAACAGCAACCGCGCCCCACCGCACGATTGCGGCGGCGATGGCGTCCGGATCTTCGGCGACCTGGCGTTCGTCATTGCAAAGATCGGGTACCACCTGGGGGTGAATCCCGATGGCCAGCAGGATTTGTAATTCTGAATATTGGTCGCGCACCTGGGACTGCCGCTGCCAACCGTCGGGGCGAATCGAGGGCAAGACCAGCGTGTCCACCCCGGCGGCCCGCGACCTTTGCACCACGTCGCCCCGGTCGGCGTCGAAGATCGGTCGATCCAGGTGGCAGTGGCTATCGAACAGGGGCCGAGGTTTTCTGGAGGCCCAGGGCGCGGGCGATGGCGGCCTCCGCCAACGGGGCCATGACTGCATATCCGGCCGCATTGGGATGTAGCCCGTCGTCAGTCAGTTCTGATTTCAATAGCCCCTTGTCGTCGGCGACGGCGCTCCAATAGTCCAGATACACGTGTCCATTGGTTTCTGCGTACGCCGATAGACGGTTGTTCATGGCGCGCAGAGTGTGGGTCGGGCGATCGATTGTGCGCATAGACGGCTTGCCTTCTTTGTCCATTTTGCCATCCCTGACCGGCAACAGGGATGCAAAGATCACCTTTATGCCATGGACTTTTGCCAGTTCGGCCATTGTTGCAAGGTTGTCTTGCACCAGATCCAGCGGCATGATTCCCACGTTTCCCCCGATATCATTGGTCCCCGCCAAAATCACGACGGCCCGTGGATGCGATGCCAGAACGTCGCGCCTAAAACGGATCAACATTTGCGGCGTGCTGTGGCCGCCGATGCCTCGGTTGATGTATGGCTTGCCAGGAAAAAATCCTCCGTATCCCGCCTTCGACCAGTTGTCGGTAATGGAATCACCAAAAAAGACGACTCGGCTTTCGCCTTTCGCGGGAGCAGCCAGCGCGGCATTGGCGGCCGCAAACCTTTTTAACTGTCCGAAGTCGAAAACCACAAATTCCAGGCACGCCGATTTTTCGGGGTCCTTGAACCGGGCACATGATTTAGGCCAGGCCGGGTATTTCCATTCCGTGGGCATGGCCGCATACTGACCAGGGAAGGCGATCTGCGGCGGCGCCGGGGTGGGGATGGGCTGCACGGCTGCTTGGGCCCACCAAAGGGCCAGGGTAGATGCATAGGTTGCAATGATGGTCACGGGGTGCTCCTTGACTGCGCATCATACGTGGTTGCGCAGCATACGGCGATGGGGCCGCCTCGTGTGATTTCGCCTGGCTATCGGTAGCTAACCTGCACTGGATCGGGATCTTGGGTTTCGGGGGGCACGGCTTCCCGCGGGGTCCAGGTTTTGGGGGGGGGCAGGCCGCGCCGGAAAAGTTCCAGGAACTGTCCGAACATGGGTTCGGATTCCTCGGGGAAGGTCGAAGCGGGGGCAATCAGTTTTATGGCCGATAGGACCGCGAGTTTTAACTCGGCCCAGGACACAGGAAGAAGCGGCGTTCGGAACACCGCCTGGTGAACATGTACGTTCTGCCGTCGATCTGGGTCGCGGGCGCATGGGGAAGTGACAGGGCTTCGGCGGGGCCGTCAGAAAGTTGCGTGAAAACAACACACGGTCTGTCGCAAACCCTGTCACAGACGAGGTTCTCGTCCGCGCGAAGCGTGCCAGACGGCCAGCACACGAACATGGCGCTGTTCCTCTTGTACGTGAAAGTAGACGTGATACGAGGTGTGAGCGAGGAGCAGGCGATGCACCGCGCGACCTTTGGATTCCCGATAAGGCGCGCCGAGGGGGGGACTGGTCGACAACCTTCCGATCGCCGCTGCCATTTCGTCGTCGAAAAGGTTCGGCGCAGCCAAACGGTGGGCACGCCACCAGATGTCGATCGGATCGGCCTGATTTTGTGCGGCCGGGGCCAATTCCACCGTGTACACACTCATCAGGTGCGGCGGGTACGCATCTTGGCAAGGTACTGGTCCGCAGGCATTCCTTCACCCCGATCGATCTCGCCTTGTGCCTGATCAAGGGCCGCGTGGAGGCGTGCGCGATCTTCATCATCAAGCTGGTCGCCATCATCCACTACGGTGACGTGCATGGGCGTCCCGTCCGGTAATTCGACGGGTTCGTCTACAACAATCCGCCCCTTCTCCACATGGGCCCGAAGTGTCAGCGTCATCGGGGTTCAGAATACCTCGTTTTTTTCCGAACGGCACGCACACAAGGATCCCAAGGATCCGGTCCCAGTCGGGTTGCCCGGCGAGGCGCCGCTGGGGGGGAAGCCGCTACGAGGGGGCAGGGTCGGCGCCCGAGGCCTCGCCCACATCCGGTGCTATTCCGCCCGATATAGCCCGTACGTTTTCGCCTGGAGGCCCGGCTCGAGGGCTGAAAGAAACGGACGGTGGCATGGCACCACCGGAGTCGTCGTCCTGAAGCGGTGTTTGGGAATGCTGACGGCCATGGAACCCCTTGACGGCGGGCTGCTGGGGGAAGTGTTGCGCATTCTCACGGACACAGTGGGCACGTGGTACCGCAAGCGGCAGTCGACGGAGGGCGCGCACCTGGGGCAATGCGGGGCAGTGACGGCGATACAGCGGGCCAGTTCCGACCTTCGGCTAAAACCACACTTTCATAGCCTGTATTTGAACGAGGTGTATGTGCCCGACGCTGGCGGTGGGGCGCCGGTGTTTCACCCAACGCCGCCGCCTGATCAAGACGACATCGAGTCTGTCATGCACCGTGCGGCCGTGCGTATTGTGCGGTTTCTGGAAGACGAGGGGTGATTGGGCCCGCAGCCGCGGCCTCAGGGTTTTTCGCCGAGCCCGCGGACGGGCACCGGCGTGTTGCGGTTCTCCATCGTTCCGTCGCCAAGCTGTCCGCTTTCGTTGCCCCCCCAGCAGACGACGGCGCCGGTTGTTCGGATCGCACAGGTCCCACCGATGGTGACGGCATCGTCGAGGCCCTTGACCGCCACCGGCACGGCGCTGAGGTGGAAGGCCCCATCGCCGAGCTGGCCCACGACGCCGCTGCCCCAACAAAGGACGGTGCCGCCACGCATACGCGCACATGCGGCCGCTCCCCGGGCGAGCTGCAAAGCGCGATCTCCGAGGCCCGAAATTGCCGTCGGTGCGAGCCGTTCCAGTCGTGTGCCGTCGCCCAAATCGCCGTAGTCGTTGGCTCCCCAGCACACCGTGGTCCCCACGGCCCGGCGTGCACAGGAGTGGCTGGCACCCGCAGCGACCTCGATAGCGTCGGCGAGTCCTGTGACCGCGACCGGCACCAGCTTGTTGATCTTGCCACCGTCACCGAGCTCTCCGTGACTGTTGGGCCCCCAGCAGAGCACGTCGCCTCCCGACCGGCGGACGCAGGCGTGATAGTGACCCACTGCCAGTTCGATCACGTCCGCCAGGCCCTTCACGCGTACGGGTACCGGCGAATCGGTGAGCGTCCCGTCGCCCAGCTGGCCGCTTCGGTTACTACCCCAGCAGAGTACGGCACCATCGCGGGTACGTGCGCATGCGTGCGCGACGCCTAGCCCCACCTCGACAGCCGTCGTCAGCTGAGCGACCGGCGTTGGGCGTTCGCGATCCATCGTGGATCCATCCCCGAGCTGACCGACGTCGTTGGCGCCCCAGCAGCGGATCTGGCCAGCCTCGGCCCCTTCGAGTACTGCGCATGTGTGCCCATCCGGCGGCGCGCCGCGGGCACCTCCGACCGCGAGGCTGGAGACGCGCCCGAGGGCGACGACCGATCCGGGCACCGAGCGATCAGCCGAACCACCATCACCGAGCTGACCGCGCGCGTTCCGACCCCAGCACGAAGCCAGGTGGTCCGCGCCGATCACGCAGGTGTGGAAACGCCCCCCAGCGACCAGAAGAGGGAGCGGCCGCGGTTGTGGCGGCGTCAACGTCGCGACGTCCGCAGAGGGAGTCATCGCCAGATCGAGATGGGGAATAATGGGCTCGAGCACCGGCGCGTCTAACGAAGACTCCGGTGGCAAAGACGGCACCGGCCCGGACGACCGTGCGATCGGAGCGTACGCTCCATCGCCCGCTGTTGACGACACCGGGCCGGTGGTATCTGCGGGCGCAGAGCCGCTCTTCTGGTTCGATCGGCACGCCACGTTCCAACTAATAAGGATGAGAGTCACACGCGCGACAGCGGAGGGAGACAGCACGACCTAATCTTAACTCAACGAACGTGCGCCAGCGAGAAGGGACGAAAGAATTCGTCGGATCAGCCACATGAAGGCATTGACTATCGACTCAGTAATGGACTAGGAATCGCTATTCTCGCAGTGTCCCGCCCAGGTTCCTGGACGGAACTTGAAAGAACTTGCTCGTCCACCAGAGACCAGGAGGAAGCCATGCCGGACATGCACATCATCGGATACTTAAGCCGACACCCGCAGCGACGCTTCGGACTCGTCGCCCTTGCGACCCTTTTAGGCCTCGCGGCGTGTTCAGGTGCAGATCGCACCTCCTCGCCAGTAGAGGAGCGCCAGAGCGCGGTCACCGGCGGCCTGCTGACCACCGTCACTCTCCCGGCCGCGGCAAGTTGCCCCGTCATAGGCGCGACATCGATTGGCACGTCGATCGCCATCGTTCCCGGACTCCTGCTGGGGGTGGATCCGCAGTACCCGATCCTGCTCGCCACCAGCTGCTACTCGGACGGCGCCGACCGGGCCAACATCTACCTCACCGACCCGGCCACAGGGACTCTCGTGAGAACCGTCGTCTCCTCCTTCGTCCCGGAACGCGGGTGGGGCTCGCTTGCGTTGCGTCCCGATCGGGGCGATCTCATTGCGTGCGCCAATAACCGCGACGAAGGGCTCGCCCACGCCGTCTATCGCATCAGGGTCGATACCGGTGCCGCCACGTTCATGTTCAACGGGGCCGTGGGAAACGATATCTGCGACGGCGTCGCCTGGGATGCGGGCGACGATACAGTATGGGTGAGCCCTGACGTTGCCACCCAGGTGTCCCACTACACGGAGACCGGCACGTTGCTCGGCACGGTGAACGTTCCCAGTGGATGCCCTAACAGTGGCATCGCGGTAAGCGGCCCCAACCTCTTTGCTGCCTGCAATGGCGTACTCCGGATCCATCAGCTCGATAAGACCAACGGCAATTCGTTCACAAGCTTCACGACCGCTGGCCAGCGCACCGAAGACATCGAGTGCGATCCGGTGTCGTTCCCGAATGTCTCGGCCATGTGGTCACGGGACGCCTACACGTCTTCGGTCTATGCCTTCGAGATCCCGCCGGGTACCTGCGGCTTCGGCGGTGGCCCTCCTGTCGCTCCCGCGCGCTGTGCCGACGGCAGCACGACGGACACGGACGGAGACGGCCTGCTCGACTGCTGGGAGCGCAACGGAATCGACTACGACGGCGACGGCACGATCGACCTACAGCTTTATGACATTAATGGTGACGGCACGATCTCCGCGACGGAGGCGCCCGATCCTAACCACAAGGACATCTATCTCGAGCTCGATTGGATGGCGATGCACCAGCCGAGCGCAGCCGCTCTGACCAACGTGATCGCCGCGTACGCGAACGCGCCCGTCACCAACCCCGATGGAACGCCAGGGATTCGCCTTCACATCCAGACCGACGCCACGGCGGCTTTCACGCACGCCAATGAGACAGCCTTCACCCCCTGTACGGGACCGGCCGCCGCCGGCGGCGCTGATTTCGACGCGTTCAAGACCGCACAGTTCGGCACAGCCGCAGAACGGACCGCCGCCAACGCGGTAAACGGGCTCAACGCGAAACGCACCGCCTTTCGGTATGGGATCTGGGTGCACAGCCTACTGGGCAAGGGGACGACGTCCGGATGCGCCGAGCTTCCGGGTAACGACTTCGTCGTGTCGTTGGGGGGATGGGCGCCCGAAGGCACGGCGCCGGCCCTCGCTGCGCAGGAGGGCACGCTCATGCACGAGTTCGGGCATGCCATGGGCCTGCGCCATGGCGGCGTCGACCACGAGAACTTCAAGCCGAATTACCTCAGCGTCATGAGCTACAGTCTTCAGGACACACGCTACATCGTCGGTCGACCGCTCGACTACTCACCGAGCACGCTGATGGTGCTCGACGAGAACGCGCTTAGCGAGCCCACGGGCCTCGTAGGGCCTGCTGGCGCGCAGGTGGTCTACTTCGTGGCTGGCAACCCGTTCGTGACCGGGCTCAATATCGCCGTCGATTGGAACCGCAACTCCAGCAACACCGAAACCTCTGTGGCCATTGACATTAATCGCAACAGCACGCGCAGCCAGCTGGCCGGTGCCAACGACTGGGGCAGTTTGCGCTACGACGTTCGCACCACCGTAGATTTCGCAGATGGCATCCACGTGTCATCCCTGGCGACCAGCGAGGATGCCTTCGAGACCAGCGTGCTGCAAAGCGCAGACGACGACGGCGACGGCGTGCGCAACCTAGCGGACAACTGCCCGCTTGTCGCCAACGCTGGACAGGAGGACGTGGACCACAATGGCGTTGGTGACGCCTGCCATGTGCAACCCGTCCTGGAGTGCATCACGAAGGTTACATCGGCTACCGAAAAGTATGTTGCCTACTTCGGATACACCAATGGCAGCTCCCGGATCACACTGCCCGCTGGTGAGCAGAACGCCATCAGCCCGGGACCCGCTGACCAGGGACAGCCGCTGCAGTTTGAATCCGGTCGTAAGGAAGGCGTGCTAGCCCGGTCGTTTGCTGGCGACCAGGTGGTCGCGTGGACCTTGGATGGCGCGATGGCGAGCGCTTCCAAGAAATCGCCACGTTGTCCCGATGGCAAGCCGGGCCGGGGCTGGGGACTCGGCCGTGCAGCGGCACCGGGCCAGAGCCACTAGAGAAAATCCAGGGGCGGGGGCACCGGCTACGTCGACCAGAACCACGAAGAAATCCTCGTCTGCAAAATCACTGTATGTGCCCGACGCTTACGGCGGAGTGTCGGTGTTTCACCCAACGCCGCCACCTGAACAAGACGACATTGGGCTTGATCCGATTTAGTGGACAGTTTCGCTACGATGCCTTCTTCGAAGAATGATGTGTCAGTTCGAACTCAATGGGGCTTTTGTAGTTGATGGATGAGTGTCGACGCCGGGGATTGTAGAAATCCTCGATGTAATCG
>JAYUUT010000396.1:0-10193 GCA_043754455.1 Myxococcales bacterium | reverse complement strand
GTTCTTCACGCGATGCTGGCGTCGCCCAATTTCATCTATCGCCTGGAGCTAACCCGCACTCAAGATCCCGCCACAGGTGCCATCGCACTGGGATCGCATGAGATCGCCTCTCGATTGTCGTATTTGATCTGGGCCTCGATGCCCGACGATGAACTGTTCCGCGCGGCCGACAGTGGTCACCTCTCCACGGCCGCCGACGTCAAGACCCAGGTGCAGCGAATGACCGCCGCGCCCCGCGCACGCAGCGCCTTTAATCATTTCGTTGCTCAGTGGCTTGGGGTCGACAGGCTGGATTTAGCCGAAAAGGACGCAAAACTGTTTCCGACGTTTACACCCGAGGTGCGTAGCCTGCTGAAGGCAGAACGAGAGCGACTAACCGACGAGATTATGGAGCGGGGCGATGGCCGCCTGGCGACGCTTCTTACGATGCCCCAGACCTTCATGAATGCAACGCTGGCCAAGTTCTACAACGTCAAAGGACCACGTGGTGAAGCCTTCGAAGCCGTCGCGCTCGATCCAGGGCAACGCGGCGGCGTGCTGACACAGGCGGGGCTTTTGGCTGTTCACGCAAAACCAAACCAAAGCTCGCCCGTGGCCCGGGGAAAATTCATCCGCCAAGGTCTGTTCTGCACCGACCCCCCGCCGCCGCCTAACGACATCGTCATAGTACCGCCGGATCTCAGCCCCACGTTGACAACGCGCGAACGCTACAGCCAGCATTCCGCAAATCCCGCCTGCAGTGGTTGCCACAAGCTGATGGATCCTATCGGATTGGGACTTGAGACCTACAACGCCGTCGGGCAGGTGCGGACGACCGAAAATGGACGCCCGATAAACGCGACCGGAACGCTCGTCGCCACGGATGTCGATGGAGACTTCGACGGCGCGGGTCAACTGGCGGGTAAGCTGTCCACCAGCAATCAGGTCCATTCCTGCGTCGCCCTTCAGTGGTTCCGCTACGCCGCTGGACGTTTGGAACGCGACGAAGACCAGTGCGCCCTGTCTGCGCTGAAGGCCACATTTGCAAATTCCAAAGGTGACCTTCGAACGTTGGCCACTGCGTTTGCTGACACTGACACGTTTAGATTCACGCGCCTTGCGACCGACGAAAGGATGTGACCCATGCCCCATCGACCCCTCGATCGACGAACCGTATTGCGGGGCGCAGGCGGCATCGCCCTGGGGTTGCCCATGATGGATGCCATGGGTTTCGCAAAATCAGCTCACGCAGCCACGGTGGATCCGAAATACGCCATCAATGGATTTCCCAAACGGATCCTTTTCTTTTTCAGCGCGAACGGAACAGTTGCAGATGCGTGGCTGCCCACAGCCGATTTCAAGATGGGCCGCATCTTAGAGCCTTTGGAGCCACACAAGAAGGACATCCTGCTGTTCAAAGGTGTACATGGGCTGTCCGGATCGTCTGGTCCACAAATCAACCAGCACGATATGGGCATGGGTCATATGCTGACCGCCACGGATCTGGTCAAGGGTCCTGGCGGCTTTAGCTATGCCGCCCATTTCGTGGATGGATCTGCTGGGGGACCGTCGATCGATCAGGAAATCGCGAAATCTATAGGCGGAACGACAAAGTTCCGTTCACTGGAACTGGGCGTGGTCGCGCTGCCCGTGGCCGTGCTACACATGGCGTCTTGCATGTCCTATCAGGCTGCGTTTCAGCGCATGCCACCGCAGAACGACCCGGGCGCCGTATTCACCCGCGTCTTCACCGACCTGACGGGAGCGGGAACCAACCCTGAAACGCTTGCGACCCTTACACAACTCCGGGAACGTCGCAAATCCGTATTGGACTTGGCTTTGGGCGATTTCAAGGATTTGAAAGGCCGCGTGGGCGTTGACGATCGCCGCAAGCTTGATGCCCACGTTGAGGCCCTCTCGGGCTTTGAAAAACGCCTCAATACACCCGAATCCTCTGCCCCTTCGACCGGTTCCTCCTGTAAACGACCAGCCGTCCCTGCTGCCGGACTTAACTGGAAAAGCAGCGCGAACTTCGACAAGATCGGCCCCCTTCAGATGGATCTGTTGATCGCTGCCTTGGCCTGCGACGTCACCCGGGTGGGCTCCCTGCAATGGTCGTTCGCCGAAAGTTACCAGTCTTTTCCCTGGCTAGGGATCGGTGCCGGCCATCACGACATTTCGCATCTCGGGGACTCGGACACGGCCGGACGGGAAAACCTCATCAAGATCAACAATTGGTACGCGCAGCAATTTGCCTCTCTCATCGAACGCCTTAAATCCGTTCCAGAAGGCGACGGCACCCTGTTTGACCATACGGCTTTGGTATGGGTCAACGAACTTGGAAAGGGCAACAACCACTCACTCAGCAACTATCCGTTCGTGATAGCCTCAGGTAGCCGGGGCCGTATGTTCAAATCCGGGCGCTTGGTCACGGCGGCTGGTGTCCCCCACAACAACTTATTCGTCAGCCTGCTACACGCGATGGGGAATATGCAGGCGACCCAGTTCGGCAACCCTAAATTCTCGACCGGAAACCTCGATAGTGAAATCCTTGTCTGAACCTCTGGACCTTGACGATCGCATAACCCTCATCCTTCAGGGCCAAATTGATCACTACAAGCTCGTGGTCGAACGATGCGAACCGGCCGTCAGGGCGGTGCTCGCGGTATTGCTGCCGGACAACACATCTGTTGACGATCTGACGTACGAGGTTTTCCTAACCGCTTATCAGAAGCTATCTGACTACCGCGCAGGGACCAGCTTTGTCGCCTGGCTGCGGACCATCGCACGAAATTTGGCCTTAAATGAACGCCGGCGATCGCGACGCAGCAATGCCTTTTTGAACCGTTACCGTGAAAGCTTGTTTAGATCTACGGATGATCAGGTCGACAACATCGCGGGGTCGTTCGATGACACGACATTGGCGTCGCTGCGCGCCTGCGTTGACGAACTTGCGCCCGTGGCTCGGACGATCGTCCAGCAGCACTACTATCGCGACACCCCATGTCTGCAGATCGCGACCGAGATGGCAAGGCCCCCGGGCTGGGTGCGGGTGGTTCTGCATCGCGCACGCACCGCAATATCCCAATGCCTGAAGGCCAAAGGATTGACGCCCACCCATGGCTAATGATCGCCGCGACGAACTCATTGCTGCCTTCATCTCGGGCACTTCTACCGCCGAAGAGGATCGAGCGTTGGCCCAGTTGGCGGAGGCCTCCCCGTCCCTAAGAAGTGAAATAGCCCAGCACCGCGTCCTGGACCGCCTGATCAGGGAGGCAGCCCGACAACCCATCAGCGGCACACGAGTGGTGGCGGCCCTTCCCCGGGGTTCCACCAGCGAAAGGGTGATGAGACCGGTCAGTTCATGGCGGGCGACCGGGGTCCGCGTGCCCCTAAGGCCCAGATCCTGGATTCTGCCAGCCGTCGTGACTGCCGCAGCCGCGGCTGCGACTATCGTGTTTTTTCTCTGGCGGCCGCCCGCCCCCTCGTCCGCGCTCCTCAAGGTGCCCCCGCCAGAGGCGCCCCTCGCCCCTCGCGAATCACTGACTCAGCCCACTTTGGGGATGTCCGATCCATCCCCCGAAGAAAATCGTCGTTTCGTTCCTGTTCTTGACGAGATCACGGGATCCGTACAAGTCGACACGAACGATGGACCCCAGCGCGCGCAAAAAGCGTTGCTCATGGGCGGCGGCGTACGATTGGAAACCGGCGCTGACGGCGAAGCGCGCGCTTCCGTCGCGCCCGACGTCCACCTGCGGGTATCCGATCACACACTCGTGACCTGGACCGCGGCAGGGTCAGCACTGCCCTCAGGTGATTTCGAACTGCAACTGAAACGAGGCTCGGTCGCCTTTGACTCGTTTGACCGTTTGACACCCGGGGCCTTGCGCGTCGCAACGCCCGAGGCCCTGGTCACTGCCGCCCGGGCGCGCTTTACCGTGACGGTGAACGGCGCGACGTCGCGGCTGGACGTCCTAGTCGGGCATATTGACGTCACACGGCCCGGCCAAGCCCAAGCGATCCGCGTGAACGCAAAACAGTTTGCGCTTATCACCGATGATCAGGATGTCGTCGTACGCCGACGGCCCCCCGAGCTGCTCTTTTTGGTGGGGATGTCCGCCACCGTCGCCGACGGACTCGCCGTCGCGCACCTCGAAGGGCTCGGACTCCTTGTCAAAGTAAGGCGCGAGGCCACGTCAGCGGACGACCTTCGCGACAAAGATTTGGTGTTCATTTCGGCAAGCGTCGATTCGCCTTTTGTTCCGAACACACTACGCGAAGTCCGGGTTCCCATCGTGGTTTGCGATCCCTGGGTTATTGACGATCTGGGGATGTCTGCTGCCGGTGACGGGCGCAATGACTTTAAACCAGCCCAACGATTTGCGGTTGTGAACGCCAGCGCGCAGGCCCTAGCCGGAGGCCTCGTCGGGGACGTGCTCGTCACAACGTTGCCCGCCCCGCTGGGATCCGCGGTGCCAGCGCCCCACGCGACGATCGTCGCGACCCGTGCTGATCATCAGCCCGATCGGGCCATGATTTTTTCTTACGAGGAAGGCGTTGAAATGTCAGGGATGAATGCCCCGGCACGGCGCGTGGCGTTTCTCATCTCCGAAAAATCGCTAGAAACTTTCGCACCCGGGGGCTGGTCGTTATTCGATGCCACAATCAAGTGGGCCCTCGGCGGCGTCAACAGCCCTTAATTCACAACAGGCGCGGCTTGATCAGCAGTTGTGACTCCCGGCGGAAGTTCTAGGACGCGAATGTTACGAAAATGAATTTCGGCACCTTCGGATTCTAGGCTGATGTAGCCCTTTAGCCCTTTTTTACCGTCGCCCGGCTAATCCCGTTAACGAACTTCCCGTTGACTGACAGTTTGATGGTCCCATCGACGGCGACGACGTCGTAGACATTCCATTCCCCCTTACCTTTGCAGCGGTTCTCAACGGACATGCTGCGTTCGCCCGGTGGGTTATCGGGCGTGGTCTTCAGCCCAAAAATCCCCCAGATCTCGCCATGCACATACGCGATGGGATTGGGGCTGCCGTCTTTGGCCCGGTTCAAAAAGGGCCACTGTAGCTCCAACATCTGGATCTCGACGCCGCGGGGCAACTGGCGGTCAGCGGGCACGGTGCCATCGCTCCAAATGAACGCCCCCGAATTGCCGCCCGGCTCCACATGCATCCACTCGATATGTAAAATGAAATTCTCGTACTGTTTTTCCGAACGCATGACACCGATGGGTTTCCCTGTTCCAACAAGAACCCCGTCGCGAACGCTCCAACTGTCCTTGGCGGTATTGACGTTGACCCAGCCCATTAGATTTTTTCCATTGAAAATATCTATAAAACCAGGCATCTGGCCATGAAGCAGCTCCTTAGACTGGGCCCGCCGGCCTCCGGTAGCCAGCTTTCCGCTCGGTTGAGCAAAAACCTCGGTTATTGTCAGAAAAAACAAGACACACGACAGGCCGCGTCGAACGGATCGCATATGCCAAGCATATCATTCTGGGTTAATGGGGGTCTTGATCTATCAAAACGGAAGATATAATTAACCATTTTCTAACGTTATAACTAGCCTTGGTGGGGATACGGACTTTCAAATGCATCATTTAACCCGAAGTGCGCCCATCAAGATCCGCTTGGTCGCCGGTACCGTTGCGGCATGCCTTTTCGGAAGTTGTGGGGCGGCGCCTGAAGCGGATGGCCGACCAGACGACGGCGTGACACCCGCGCAAAACGGAAGCGCAACCGGCAGCGGCGGTGCGAAGGTTCCAAAGGGCCCCGGACAGGGGGGAAATGGGGCTGTTTTGGCAGGCGGGGGCGGTGGCACCGCGGCAGATCCGCGGATGGACGCCCGGCCAGAAGCGGCGGGAGGCAGTCCGTCCGCCAACGGAGGCTCCCGGGGCGCCGACGCCAGCGCGCTTGGTGACCCATCGGGCAATCCACCTGCGGACGCAGGCCGACCTATCGATGCGACCAACGTTGCGGCCCGACCCTATCCGCTCACCCATGCGCCGCACATCACGGATTACGTATTCGACGAAACCAAGGTTCGTTCCTACTACATCACAGCGACCCCCGCGGTCCTTGCAGATCTAGAAAAAAACGGGCTGAAGGAATTGTACGTCGAAGGCACCCTGAAGGTGGATGACGAAGACGTGGGGAAAATTGGTTTCCGCTACAAGGGAGGGTTCCAAATCTCAGACTGTTACAAGACCGGCGTCAACACCTGCAAACGCATGTCTTGGAAACTAGATTTCGCCGAATACGTACCTACCCAACGGTTTCATGGGCTAAAGAAACTGAATCTGCATTCAGTTGTGGCCGATCAGTCCTACGTTCGCGAAAGGCTGTCGTACCAGTTGTTCCGGTCCATGGGCATTTACGCGCCCCGATCGGTTCATTCTAAATTGTACATCAACGGCGTCTATAAAGGCGTCTACGCCACCACAGAAGAAATCGATGGCCGGTTCACAGACTACTGGTGGGGCAAGGGATTGGGCGACGGCAATCTTTATAAAGAAACCTGGCCCGTCCACACGGATGCCGCCTATTACGTCAAGGGCCAGCAGACCAATGAAAAGGCCCCGACCATCATCCCGCCAACCAAAATCCTAAAATTCGCGCAGGCGTTGACCGCCACCGGCGCCAACATGCCCAAGATCATCGACGAAGCCATGGGCATGGATTACATGATGCGCATGATGGCCGTCGACGTGGGCATCAACCATTTTGACGGACCACGCACGTTCTACTGCGGAGGAGAAATTGGAATGTGCGCCGAAGGTCACAACTTCTTTTTCTATGAAGCTGGTGAAAAGCTGGTGTTCCTCGCCTGGGATCTGGACCACACCCTAGACGCGAATCCCATACACGACACGATCCCAGGATTACGATGGAATATGGTTCCCGCAGACTGCAAGAAGAACTATCTGGTCTATGGATCGTGGGTAGGTCCGCCCGGGTGCGACAAGATGTACCGGGGTCTCGCGGGCGCAGGCGCCGCAAAGTTTCAGGCCGCCATGAAAATTTTCCTCGACGGTCCTTTTAACGTGCCCCGCATGATCGCGGACATTGACCGCTGGGCGGCCCAAATTTCGGACGGCGTTCTCATGGACCCGACGGGACCAGGGTTCGTCTTGTGGCAGACCCGAATTGCCACGCTGAAAACCAACCTGCCCATGATCCGAACGAAAAGCGAGATGCGCCGGGACGGCGTCATCCCCTAAACACTGGAGCCTATCGAATGACCCATCGGAACCTAATCGTACAGCCTTCGTCAACCCCGTCCGCAACCCTTAAAACCAGGAGGCAGGTGGTCGCCTTCACAGCGGGACTAGGGGCCGTGGGTCTGTGCGCGCCGGGCACCCTGTGGGCCAAGGCGCCTGCTGCCAAGAAGCCCATGCTGCGCAAGGCGGTGAAGATCGGCATGGTCAAAGCCGGCAACACGATGGAGGAAAAATTCGCTCTGTTGCGACGGCTGGGATTCGAAGGGGTTGAAATGGACAGCCCCTCGCCCGTTGACCGAAAGGAAGTTGTGGCCGCGCGGGACAAGTCCGGCATCGTCATTCACGGCGTGGTCGATTCGATCCACTGGAAGGAACGTTTTTCGGATCCAGACCCCGCCGTGCGCGCCCGGGGCCTCGACGGCCTTCGTACGGCCTTAGAAGATGCAAAACTTTATGGCGCGACGACCGTGCTGATTGTTCCGGGCAAGGTCGGCGATCCCCAGACTGAAAATTTTGATCAGGTCTGGCAGCGATCGCAGGCTGAAATTCGAAAAATGCTTCCATTGGCAAAAAAACTGAACGTCAAAATCGCCATCGAAGTTGTTTGGAACGATTTTCTGACGTCGCCCGAACAACTGGTCAAATACGTCGACGAGTTCAAGACCCCGCTGGTGGGGGCCTACTTCGACGTCAGCAACATGCTGAAGTACAAGGTTCCGGCTGCCACCTGGATTCGGAAACTGGGCCACCGCATGCTGAAGTTCGACTTCAAGGGCTACAGCTTTGAAAAGAAATGGGTGGACATCGGGGACGGCGACGAGAACTGGCCCGAGGTGCTGAAGGCTCTGCGCGAAATCGGATACCGGGGCTGGGCGACGTCAGAAGTAAAGGGCGGCGGCGAGGCCGAACTGAAGGACGTAGCCCAACGCATGGATCGCGTCCTCGAACTCGGCTGACCGGCTGACGATGGCCACCCGTGCCATGTTCTCCCTGGTTTACAGTTTTCGAAGGTAGGCCTACCCCATACCTCTTTCCCGTTGGGTGACCACCGTCTAACCTCCCTCTAACCTTTTTAGGTCCTTTGGGAGGATTTCGATGCGGCGACTGACGACGGCACTATTTCTGGGTACTTTGGCGGTGGCGTGTACGCCGACCTCTTCGGGTCCTGATCCCGTGATGGAAGGCGATTCGCCTATTCCTGTGACGGGCAAAGGTGGATCTCCGGCGCGCCCTGGAACACCGGGCTCGGGTGGCGCGGCGGGCCAGAATGCGGGTGGGGCGCCGGGAACGTCGATGGGCGGGTCCTCCGGCGCGCGTGACGGGGGACCAAGCCCCGGCGGCGCGGCGGGGGCCAAAACAGACGGTGGCCCTGCAGGCCCTTCTGGCATGGCCACGGGTGATGGCGGGGCGCCGGTTCCCAGCGACCCCAACGCTGTGCCCCCCGCAATTGGCGCCCCCGGCGGCGGTCGGGCCCATCCCACGGATTATGTATTCGATGACCGCACCCTGCGAACCTGGGAGGTCACCATGACAGCCGCCGACCTGGCCAAGATCGACAAGGCGCTGCTGAACCCCGACATCAGTCAAAAGGAAATCAACGTGCCGGCCACCTTGAAGGTGGACAAGGAAGACGTGGGCAAGATTGCGATTCGCTACAAGGGCGCCTTTGGCACCTTGCAAAGCTGCAGTTCCACAGGGGTGAACATCTGCAAAAAAATGTCCTACAAGATCGATTTCGCCGAATACGAGCCCAACAAACGGTTTCACGGCCTGAAGAAGCTCAATCTTCATTCGCAGCGGGCCGATCGGACGCATCTGCACGAGAAGTTGGCGTATCAGCTATTTCGCCTGGCCGGTGTTCCCTCCCCAAGATCCACACACGCCAAAGTTATGGTCAACGGCGCCTATGTCGGCCTTTACGGGGTCACTGAAGTCATCGACGGCCGTTTCATTGACTATTGGTTTGCCAAAGGTCAAGGCGATGGCAATTTGTACAAAGAGGTTTGGCCCCTGTCTGCGGATCGAAACTATTACGTCAAACAGCAAAAGACCAACGAACCGGATCCCCTGGATCCCATGAAGGTGGTCGTCGCGCCGACAAAAATCCTTAAGGCGGCCAGCGCCATCAACGGCGCTGGGGCCAACCTACCTGCCGTCGTGTCCCAGTGGATGAACCTGGACTACATGCTGAAACTGTTGGCTGTCGATCGGGCGGTCACCAACTGGGACGGCCCAGAAACCTTCTACGCAGGGGCCATGTCTGGCCAGGGCAGCAACCACAACTATTTCATCTACGAATCCCAATCCGAAGATCGGCTGTATCTGATCCCGTGGGATATGGACAATACCTTTGGGGTCTATTCCTGGTGGGAATCCGTGTGGCCCTGGAATATGGCCAGTCCCACCTGCGCCACCAACAACCAGGTTGCGGGGAACTGGCTTAGCAAACCCGCCTGTGATCCCATCTTTCGGGGCCTTACGGGTGCCGCAGGCGCAAAATGGCCGGCCGCCATCAAAGACCTTCTGGACACCCATTTCGACGTGGCGAAGATGCGCGGCTACATCGACAAATGGGCCGCCGTTATTGGCCCCGGCGTCATGCTGGATATCAATGGTCCCGGGTACATGCCGTGGGATGTGGCGGTCACCGCCTATAAGGCCGACCTTGGTCTGATTCGCGAGAAGATGCTGGCCATCGCGGGTGGTGTTGAACCAAAACCTTTTGGTCTTAAGACCTCGGGCCTGTCGGATTTCGAAGGCGTCCCTGTGCTGTCATTTGCCATGGGCCCCAACACAGGGTCCACCGCCCTGAGCACCGCAGTCCACGAATTGAACAAGACAGCACCCATCGCCGGGGCAGCGGATGTGAAACTTAGTTTCGAACTGCGAAATTCATTGGACACCGCCATGGGCGCCTTCGACCAGCGGGCGTATGTGCGGCTGAACTTCAATTCATCGGCCCCCAGCCTTGCGGCCATGACCAGCA
>JAYUUT010000395.1:0-12532 GCA_043754455.1 Myxococcales bacterium | reverse complement strand
GCCTTACGCAGTTGCGGAGCGAGGATGGCCGGTAACGATCGGCCCTCGGGGGCCTCTAGGCGCACCGTATGAAAACCACTTTGTTCCGCCTCGTCACGCATTCGGTCCAGCAGCACCGTCTTGCCCACGCCGCGAAGACCTACCAGAATCATGCTCTTGGCCTGGCGTCCGCTGCGTATGCGCTCTAGTGCAATGCGCAGCTTTTGACGCAATTCATTTCGTCCGGCGAGCTCTGGAGGCGCCGACCCTGCCCCCGGGGCGTAAGGATTTGTTACGGGATTCACGCCTAGCTATTTATACTGATATTATGAACCTTACAAGAAACGCATAACATCCCTAAGGTCGCTATGTTTGACAGCCTTCGTCAGATGCGATGTGCAGGGCAATATCCAGGGCATCTTGTACAGCGACCAGCAGGCTCATCGCGGAGGCATCCTGCCGATCGAGATCCAATCGGAACGATTCGAACGTGTCGCAGCGGAGGCGTCGGATGCGGGACATGTGCTCGGTCATCGAGCTGAGCTTTCGTAGAACAACGTCACGATCTGTCACGCAGTTGCCTTTGGTATGCGCGCGGCGAGCCGCAGCCGGAACCGTTCCCCCGCACGGTCAAACGCCGGCGAAAAATCAAAGTAATCGGCGGCGGCCCCGGCAAGAAAACGGGCAACTGCAAATGGCGTGAGTTCGCACAGCGGTTTGCCGTATTTGGCAACCTTGGATCTGGTGCGTCTGGATCTCGCGCCCACCATGGTCCGCGACATCGACATCGCTATGCTGCCGGTCGATCCAGAACTAAGTTTGGGTGACGAACTAACCTTGCAGTCAAATCTGGCAACCGCCTGCTCCCGTCGCGTGGTGCCCCCGAACCGAATATCAGCGCCGCATGAAGGCGCGGCCCTACAGCCAATACAGCGCGTAGGCGGTCGAACAGCGTTGAATCAGTCTGCGACGTCATGTTCTTGCTGTCTCGGATTATACCACCTCCCCAGATGGGGTGTGATTAGCCCCGGCCGACGAACGGCATCTTGGTCGCCATCAACGTCATGAACTGCACGTTCGCTGCCAGGGGCAGGTTGGCCATCGCCAAAACCGCCCGGGCGACGTGGTCAACGTCGATGCGCGGCTCGACAGCGCGCGATCCATCGGCCTGGGGCACGCCTGTCGGCATGCGCGCTGTCATGTCGGTGGCCGCATTGCCAATGTCGATCTGACCGCAGGCGATGTCGTATTTGCGCCCGTCCAGCGATGCGGATTTGGTCAGCCCGGTCACCGCATGTTTGGTTGCTGTATAGGGCGCAGAATCGGGACGGGGGACGGATGCCGATATGGATCCGTTGTTGATGATGCGACCACCCTGCGGGGATTGATCCTTCATGATCCGAAACGCCGCCTGTAGACACAGGAACATGCCGGTCAGATTCACATCCACGACGGACTGCCAGTCTTCAAAACTGATGTCTTCCAGTCGCACAGCAGGGGCGCTGCGACCCGCGTTGTTGAACAACACGTCCAGGCGCCCAAACCTTGTCTTGGTTTGCGCGAACAGGGCCTGGACCTGATCGGGTTTTGTCACGTCAGTGGGCACCACCAGCACCGCGGCATCGGGGCCTGCCGCCGTGGCGGTGGCGTCAAGGGCCTGCGGGCCACGACCGGCCAACACGACCTGGTACCCATCGCGCACGAACGCCAGGGCCACCGCCCGCCCGATCCCCGACCCAGCACCGGTGATCAGGGCCACGCGCGGCTGATTCGCCATGAATGTATCCATTTGGTCAGACACCTTTTTAGTGCAATCAGGGACAACCGGCCAGGCGGTCTTCGGCACCCCCCGCTGCGGCCGTGGCATAGCCGGGCCATTGCACGACCTGCCAGCCCACGTGGCAATCAGAAGCCGCGTTGTTGCGCGTGGCCGTGAAGCCATTTGCATCTAGGGCGAAGGTCACGCTGCACACGCCGATGACATCGTCGATGATGTATGGCGTGGACCCCATATTTTGGCCGCCGCCGACCTGCACCGATGCGAACGCTAAGGATCGACCCGTGACCACAGGGGTCGGCAGGACGACGCGTGCGGATCGCATCCCCGCAGGCAGATCAACAGCCCCGGCCTGGACGGTGGCGCCGCCGCCCAGTTGCACGACCTGCCAGCCAATTTCGGCCATGTCATCCAGATCGCCGGATGCGCCACGCAATATCTTGATGCTGGTACCGCCGACCAGTTCGGCGCTGATCATGCGCGACCCCACATCCGCGCCGGTTCCTTCGGTGGTGAACCCGACCATCACAAAAGATCGCCTAGGATCGACGGCACGGGGCAGCGTCACCGTGGTTGATAGGGTCTTGTTGACAAGCGACGTTTGTCCGCGCTGCACGTCTATGTCCCCTGGCCTTGGGGCTTCAATGACCTCGACCGTGCTTTCGTGGCCCATGTACGTTTCCGACATACGAACCTGAAGGCTATCTAAAGTGGGTAGGGTCGCCCACAACGGATCGTTTGTGCTCCAGTCGTGGCTTAACGGATCCGCGGTTTTCGACCACAGCAGCCAGGCCCGATCGGTCGACGACAGGGGCGATAGGGCGACGGTGGCGGGGGTTGTGGCCAGATCGACCACGCGCCTTTGCACGCGAAGGCCCGCGCGCGCGCTGACCACCGAATATCTGATGTCGATGATTCCCGGTGCCGCTTCGTCGGTGACCCGCAAGAAGGACAATTCGCCCGCATCGGACAGCCGCGCCTGCAGAATCGATCCCACGGGGCGGTTGCTGTCGTGGCTGGTTTGAAACACGACGAAGGAACGGGCGGGGTCAAAATAGGGCGTTGCGACCTTGGTCCACCCCGACGCAGAATTGCTTATCGACCCGGCAAAAACGCCGGAATAAATGGCGGACGGGGCCACGAACGCAGCGGGGGCCAGCGCATTGCCGATGTAGATCGAATAAGTGGTGTCGATTTCGAACGCGTTGATGCCCGATTCGATCTGAAACCACACAGTCGTTAAATTCGCGCCAAACTGGGATTTTTCGTCCAGAAAAACCGGGCGTGGGGCAAATGAACCCGCCACTTCTCGCACGATGCGCAGATCCGATCCATCCGCCCGCGCACGGCCAGATGCCACCAGGGCCTGGTGGTCGAAAGTGACCTGGGCCCATTCAGTGCCCGCGATGGGAATCGAAGGGGCTGTGATTTTCAGGGGCAGGCGCGTCGCGAAGGTTGTTTGCCACCAGGGCGAACAGACGGAAGGGCCCAGATCCACCGAAGGTCCCAGATCGGGAGGGGCGTCGGGCTGCGTATCCATTTCAATTTGACGATCAACACCCAACAGCAGATCAACTGCGAAAGGGGCGTCAGGCACAAGAAACTGCGGCGTGTCCCCTGGGGCATCCGGGGTCGGCGGAACCGGCGCCGGCCGATCGGGGGTTTGCCTCACGTCGATCGAAACCACAGCAGGTCCATCGATCAAACCCGTCATGACCAAATCGGGCGGCGCAGGAACATAGGCAACATCGCTGCCAGGCTGGCCGACATCGCGGGTTGGGGCCCCAACGGAGACGGCCACCTCTTGCACGTTGGCGTCCTGCCCCGCGACGAATGGCCCTTCCGCACCAGGCGCCGAATCTTGTGGATCGTAGGCCGGATTTGGACCCCGGCAGCCCATGGCCGATACCAGTGCCAGCACCAGGGCCGCCCCGGTGTATCGCGGTTTTATAGCTGCAAGATGGGCCAAATCGTTAGGTGGGGCTGTGGCTTCGTCCCACACGGCTGCGGGGCGCGGCGGTCGATGATCGCAAGACCAATTCAGGGGCAAGTTCGATCGAATCCGCGGCCCCTGGCGCCGGCTGCTCCAGGATCAACCGGACCGCTTCGGCACCCATGCGGTCGGGAAACTGGCGAACCGTGGTAAGGCCAAAATTGCGACCTAGGTCGGTGTCACCGAACCCAGTCACGCTGACGTCTTCGGGTACGCGAAACCCCCGTTCATTCAGCGCGCGGATGGCGCCCACAGCGGCGGGATCGTTGGCGGCCAGAAGGGCGTCCGGGGGCGGACCTGTGTCTAGCAGCGCCAGCGTGGCGCGATGCCCGTCCTCGATAAAAAATCCTGCGGACACCGTTTCGGCATCTTGGGGGCTTAATCCCTCATCCCGGGTGGCCTGTGCAAAAGCCTCGCGCCGGATGCGGCCCGTCCAAATGGTCGCGGGCCCCCCCAGATGAACCAGACGCCGGTGCCCGGAAGCGACCAGGTGTTTCACGACATCCGCCATGCCATGTTGGTCCCTGCTGGTGATCGACGGCACGTCCAGGCCGTCGATGCGGCGGTCAACGAAGACCAGCCGAATACCACGGGCCACGATCGTTCTATAAAACGCCGGATCCAGGACCGGGGGCGTCAGGATCATCAGCCGGATGCCCTGCTGCATCCAAGCGTCGATCACCTGTTCTTCACGCTGTCCCAATTCCCAGGTATGCCCAAACAGCAACGGCCGGCCGGTCCCCAGAAGGGCCCCTTCGACAGCCCGCAGAATCTCGCCAAAAAACGAATGGGTGGCGTCGGGAATCGACAATGCCACGCCGTGGTTTGTGACCGCAGATCCGATCCCACGGGTCGCAGGGGCCAGTTTGGGATCGCGCACGATCGTGCCCGCGCCCACCCGGCGTTCCAATAACCCCGCTGTGACAAATCGTTTAACAGCGGTGCGGACGGTGACGTGGTTGACCTCGAATTCCCGGGCCAGTTCCTGGTCCGATGGAAATCTGTCGCCGGGGCGGTATTTCCCACTTTCGAACCAGCGGGCGATGGTTTCCGCGATTTTTAGACTTTTATGGGGATAGGCCATCGGGTCGGGTCAAGGGAAGATACCCCGTTCTTGGTATGGCTTGGCGATTCGACCCAGGGCCAGCGCGATTGCGGCCGTGCGCCAGTCGCATTTGCGTGTCGAAGCGTATTCGCTGACTTCGTTAAACGTGCGCTTCATGCGTTTTTCCAGCTTCGCCTGGACTTCGTCCAGATCCCACGATTCGCTGCGTTTGTTCTGCAACCATTCGAAATAGCTGACCGCGACGCCACCCGCGTTGGCCAAAATATCGGGGATCAGGTCGATGCCTTTCTTCTCGATGATGGGTTCGGCGCGGGGTTCGGTGGGGCCGTTGGCGCCTTCGACGATCACTTTACAGCGAAGGGCGTTGGCTTCTGCTTCACCAATTTCCAATTCCAACGCAGCGGGAATGAAGATATCGACCTCGGTCGCGAAAAACTGTTCCCGCGTGATGGTCTGTGATCCCGGGTACCCGACGACAGTGCCGGTTTTTACGACGAAATCAGCTAGTTTGAAGGGGTTGATGCCGTCGGCGTTGCAGATGTACCCCTTCCAGTCCCCAACCGCCGTTAACGTGGCCCCTGTGCGGGCCAGGATCTTGGCCGCGTGTGATCCGACGTTGCCAAAACCCTGCACCATGAAAGTGGCGCCGTTGAGGTTGATCTTATGATCTTCGGCCCATCGGGTGATGCAATGGACGATGCCCTGGCCGGTGGCGGCCTCGCGCCCTTGGGATCCGCCGGTCGCCAGGGTTTTCCCGGTGACAACGGCCTTGGCTTCCCCCCGGTTTGACGTGTCGGCAAACGACGCGTACGTGTCCATCATCCAGACCATGGTCTGGGCGTTGGTGCCCACGTCGGGGGCCGGGATGTCGTAGTCAGGACCGATGTTGTTGCCCAGCGCAAATGTGAACCGCCGCGTGATGCGTTCCAGTTCACCGGCCGAATGATCCCGGGGGTTGAATTTGATGCCGCCCTTGCCGCCGCCAAACGGAATATCATGCAGTGCGCATTTGTAGGTCATCCAGGTCGCCAGGGCCTTCACCTCGTCCAGCGTGACCTCGTGGTGGTACCGAATGCCCCCCTTAAATGGCCCAAGGGCACTGTTGTGCTGGACCCGATAGCCCTTGAATAACTTGTATTCACCGTTGTCTAGCCGCACCGGGAAATTCACGATCAGCTCGTTTTTCGGCTGCATCAGGATTTCGCGCACCGTCGGCGCTAGGTTGCAGAAGTCAGCCGCCTTTTCGAACTGTTGCTGGGCGACCTGGTACGGGTTCGGCTTTGAAGAAGTCGAGGGTTCAGCCATGGCATTTTTAGAGTACCATGCGCGTCCCTTGGCCCCAAAAACTGCGCATATTTCATGACCACCCCCAATCCCCGTCTTCGCGGAAACGCCCGGCTTTTAGCCCTGCAGGTCGTTGCGGAGGCGCGCGCCGAATGGGGGTACACCACCGACATGTTGAGCCGGTCGTTCCGCACCAACCGGTCGCTGGGCAGTACGGAACGTCGGCTGGTGTCCGAAACCGTCTACGGCATGGTCAGGTGGGAACGCCGCCTTGAGGCCATTTTGGGCGAGGTGTTGACCCGGGGCCGAAAAAAGGTCGAGGGCCTGTCCCCACAGACCTTGGCCGAAGTGAAACTTTTGGTCTACGAACTGCGGTTTTCCGGCGTGCCCGAAGCTGAGGTCGCCGCCGACCTGCAGCGCCTGTTGCGGCGCGAGCCTCCTGTTGCCGAATTGGGTGCACCGGACGCGGGCCTAGATGAACGCGAAGGCCTGGATCGCGACGCTGTTCGGCTGTCCTACCCGACCTGGCTGATGGAAACCTTCGTGGCCGATATGGGACATGATGAGGCGCTGAAGCTGGCGACAGCCATGAACCTGCGGGCGCCTATGGCCGTTCGCACGAACACGGCCCGTATCGATCGGGCGGCGTTGCAGGCGCGGCTTTTGGCAGAAGGGGTACAAACCCATCCCACGGCCATCAGCGCGGAAGGTCTGGTGCTGGACACGCGGATCAACGCGTTCGCGCTGCCGTCGTTTCAAGAAGGTCTGTTCGAAGTGATGGATGAGGGCAGCCAGTTGGTGGCCGAAATGGTGGCGCCGCCGCCGGGGGGCCGGGTGCTGGATGCATGTGCGGGGGCAGGCGGTAAAACCCTGGCCCTAGGCGCTTTGCTGGCCAACAAGGGCAAGATTCTGGCGCTGGATGTGGCGGGCAAGAAATTGGAAGAATTGCGGCGCCGCGCCCGGCGGGCGGGTCTTTCCAACGTCGCTGCCCGCGAAATCAAGGAAAACACCCTGCCCGGCGAGGCCAAGCCAGGCGTTTGGGATCGGGTGCTGGTCGATGCCCCCTGCTCGGGCCTGGGAACGTTGCGCCGCAACCCCGAGGCCCGCTGGCGGCTGACGGCATCAACCGTGGCCACCTTCCCCCCGCGCCAACTTAGCCTTCTTGTCACCTACGCGCCGATGGTCGCCCCTGGCGGGCGGCTTGTCTACGCGACCTGCACCGTAACAGCGTCCGAAAATGAACGCGTCGTCGAACGATTCCTGGCTGAACGCCCTGATTTTGACCTGTTTCCGCTCAAAGAGATATGGAGCAAGGAGCGCGCGCTGCGGGTGGGCGATGGCAACACCATGCGCCTTTATCCCCACAGCCACGACACCGATGGGTTCTTCTGCGCGGTCCTGCGCAAGAAGAAGGGATAAACAGCGGGATAGACACGGTCGGCCAGAAGGTCTACACTCGGGCGGAATTTCAATGACCTCTCGACGGCCCTTCGGTAACATCCTTTTGAAACGATGGTTGGTCCGGTCGCTGGCGACAGCTACTGTGGCGGTGGTCCTTGGGGGGGGGCAAGGCGAGGCGCAGGCGCAGCCCGCCACCGACAAATCGATCGACGTTCAGCTTTTCCAGGCGGGCATTGGCCATCGCCCGTATTTCACGCTGGACGGGGCGCAGGTGCCGCGCCACAAACAGTTCGCCCTGGGGCTGTCGTCAAATTATATGCAGCGTCCGTTCGTGATTTCGTCGCTGTCGCAGGACACAGGAACAGAAACCACGTTTGCACCTGTTGAACACATGATGACCAGCGAATTGATCGCGGCCATCGGCATCCAGGATAAATTTCAGTTGGGGTTCGCGTTGCCGTATTCGCCCTACATGAAGGGGGATGATTTCAACGCCCAGGGGGAACCGACGGGGGGCAAAATATCCGGTGGCGGATTGGGCGACCTGCGCATTGAAGGCAAGGCCAAGGTCGCGGAATTCGGGGATCACAACGAATTCGCCTTTGCTGTGTCCCCGGGCATTTCCGTTCCAATCGGGAACAAGGAAAAATTCCTGGGCGACAAAAGCCTGACAGGCCGCCTGCGGGGCGTGCTGGAAATGCGGCTGGAAGATTTTCGGTTGGCGGCCGGCATGGGTTTTGTGTTCCGGCAGTCGTCCCAGAATTTCAAGGCCGAGGTCGGGCACCAGTTGACCTACGCTGTGGCGGGCGAATATTTCGCGCGCCGGGATGTGTCGTTGCTGGCCGAAGTTTTTGGCCGCAGTGGCCTGAACGATTTTTTCAAACGGTATGCCGATGCCAACCCCGCCGAACTGGATCTGGGGTTGCGTGTGGCCCTGCCGGGGCAGTTCAGCGTCACGCTGGGCGGTGGTTTTGGTTTGGTTAAGGGCATCGGGGCCCCTGGGTTTCGCGGTTTCCTCGGGTTCGCATGGGCGCCAGATTTTTCGGATAAGGATGGGGACGGCATCTTTGATGTCGAGGATCGTTGTCCAGACGAACCCGAAGATTCGGACGGCTGGAAAGATTCTGATGGCTGTCCCGAGGTCGATAATGATGGCGACGCCCTGTTAGACGGGCAGGACAAGTGTCCGAACGAAGCTGAAGATTTCGATCAATTCCAGGACGACGATGGCTGCCCCGAGGCCGACAACGATAAGGACGGGATCGACGATATCAAAGATCCGTGCCCGAACGCGGCTGAGGATGGCAAGGGCAAGCGGCCCAAGGATGGCTGCCCGTCTTCATCCGAAGATGGCGATGGCGATGGCGTCCCCGATGCGCGCGACAAATGCCCGGACGAACCCGAAGATCGGGATGGGTTCCAGGATTATGACGGTTGCCCCGAGGTCGACAACGACAACGACAGCATTCCTGACCAGTTCGACGGCTGTCCGAACGAGGCCGAAGACGCTGACGGCGTGGAGGACGCTGACGGATGTCCCGATCCCGACAACGACAAGGACGGGCTTTTGGACGCGGTCGACAAATGCCCGGCCGAGGCTGAAACCTTGAATGGGAACAAAGACGAAGATGGCTGCCCCGATGCGGGTGCTGAAATTGTGAAGCTGGTGGGCGACAAGATCGAACTGCGCGAACGCATTGGATTTTCGGGCATCAATTTGTCGCCCACGGGTCAAGTGGTGGCGAATCTGGTGGCCATGGTCATGCGGGGCAACCCCGACATCTCGAAATTACGCATTGAGGTTTCAGCTGACAATGCCACCAAGACCGACACCCAGTCCCGCGCTGATGCCATCGCCCGGTTCCTGGAAACCAAGGGCGTGGTGGCGGCGCGGATCAAGGCGGTCGGAATGGGCGCTGGTGCGACCAAGGTCGAATTGATCGTTGAATCCCGGGAAAGCGCCCAGAAAAAGGCGCCCGCAGGCAAGGAAAAGGAATAGCGCGCGGGGCGCCGGGCAGGACGGTGTGGGACGCGGTGATGTGTTGGTAAAGGCCTGGGTGGTGACCGACGTGGGTCGGCGCCGCGACCACAATGAGGATAGCTACCTGTGTAACCAGGCCCTAGGTCTGTTCGCGGTGGCCGATGGCATGGGGGGCCATTTGGGGGGCGAACGTGCCAGCCGGGTTGCCGTCGACGTGGTGGAACACGAGCTTACGTTGCGGCATCCAGCCCTGCGGACGGCGTCCGGCACAGCCCCTGCGACGGACGAGGCCCCGGTTGTGACGGCGGGCGGGACAGTGATATCCGCACATCCCGTGGCGGTGGCCCTGGGCGATGCGACCCGCAAGGCGGCCCAGCAGATATTTGCAGAAGCGGCCCAGCAGCCCGACTTGACGGGGATGGGGACGACCCTGACGGCTATCATGTTTCATGGCGACCAGGTCAGCGTCAGCCACGTCGGGGATTCACGGCTGTACCTGTTTCGCGATGGCCGAATCCGCCAGTTGACCGAAGATCATTCCTGGATTCAAGAACAGATGCGGGCGGGCCGTTTGTCCCCCGAGGATGCGATGGTCACGCGTTTTCGCAACATCATCACCCGATCCGTGGGGTTTGAACCGGATGTGCAACCGGATCTGCAAACCCTGGCCGTTGAACCCGGTGACTGCCTGCTGTTGTGCAGTGATGGGTTGTCCAACTATGTTGAGACGGACGAACTGGGGCGGGTTCTGACGGCACATTTTTATAGCGACGCCGGACAGGCGTTGGTCGACATCGCCAATCAACGCGGCGGCGACGACAACATCACGGTCCTGGTTGCCTACGTGGGCAACGGCTAGATTCGGGATCTGACTATGGCCGCCGTGTCGGGTGTGATCCCTGGTCCTCGTTTTTATAGACCTGAACTAGATGGGCTGCGCTTCTTCGCATTCCTGCTGGTGTTCTTCCAGCATTTCCCTGAACCGTCGTCGCTGGTGCCGGATTGGTTTCCGTTTGCGACCGCGCTGAAATGGATGGCGATCAGGCTGAACAATTATGGATGGTTTGGGGTTGATCTGTTTTTCGTGCTGTCGGGGTACCTGCTGACAGAACTTCTGAACCTAGAAAAACAGTCCGGGGCCGTTGGCATCCGAAGGTTCTACATTCGCCGGGCGCTGCGGATTTGGCCTTTGTACTTTGTCGCGTTGCTGCTGGGATTTGCTGTGTTGCCCGCCCTGGCCTATGGGACGGGGCGCGGGCAGGGGCTGGAGGCCTGGGGCGATCTTGTAGGGAAACACCTGCTGCCTTTCGCGCTGTTTGGGGGCAACCAGTCCATCATTGCCTATGGATACCCGCGATCGCACATTTTGGCGCCCTTGTGGTCAGTGTCAGTCGAAGAACAGTTTTACTTGGTGCTGCCCTGGGTGATTGCCCTATGCGATAGGCGGCGCCAGGTGAGGACGGCCCTTGGCTTCGTCGGGTTGGCGTTGTTGGTCCGGGTGGCGGCGGTCGCATTCGACAAGGGCTTCATCTTCTTGTGGGTTTTCACACTGGCGCGGCTAGATGCTTTTGCGCTGGGAATGCTGGTGTCATGTGCGTTTTCTTGGCGCAGGTTTAGCGTGACGCCAATCGTGCAAGCGGGCCTGTTGGCCTTGTCGGGTGGGATGCTTGTGGGGGTGGTCGCCTACGATCCGATGGCGGCGGGGCATCTGCCGCACGCGTTCATTTGGGCTTTTCCGGTGGTCGATCTCGCGTTTGCGACGGTGCTGTTTGCTGTCACGGCCAACGTGACCACGACGGGGGTCAGGTGGCTTCAGACGCCGACCTTGGCCTGGCTTGGCAAACTGAGCTACGGTCTGTACGTCTTTCATCAGCTAGCGCTGTATGTCGCCGGGCGCTTGGTGGCGGGTAACTATACGCACAACACCACGATTGCCCGGTGGGTCGCCTATCTGGTAGCTGGGTTGTCGCTGACCGTGGGCTTTGCAACGGTAAGTTACTACGGTCTCGAAAGGCCGTTTCTGCGCATGAAAAGACGGTTTTCAGCCGTCCAAAGCCGTCCCGTCTAACCAGTCGGTTCGCCCAACAGGGCGGCGGCCACGCCTTCATCCGCAAGGGTTGCGAAAACCCGCGTGGCGCCATGGCCCAATAGAACGTCAGTCGAAAACGAACCGGTTGCCACCGCGATTGATTCAGCGCCGATGGCAGCGGCGGCGGCGATGTCCTTGGGCGTGTCGCCGATGATGACCACCCGACATGCGGCGCGCGGCACGCCCAATTGGGCGGCCCCGCGTTCGGCCCCCACGCGAATCAGTTCTGGGCGCAGCACATGGTCGCTGCCAAACCCGCCGAAGCCGAATCGGTGATACAGCCCCACGCGTTCCAGTTTGATGCGGGCGCCATCGATGACGTTGCCGGTGCCCAGCCCAACCGCGAATCCGGTGCGCCCCACGGTCGCGTCCAGGGCCGATTCGACACCGGGGTGAACGCGAAACGTCGTGGCGGCTGTGGAAAATTCCCGCAGCACCTGCAGGTAGGCGGCGATGGTCCTGGCCATTTCGTCGGCCACGGTGTGCCTCCCTAGGCGTTCCAAGCCCTGCCCGACAATGGCGTGGTCGGTCATTCCGTCGAAGGGGAAATCCAGCGCGTCAGGGGCTGCATAGCGGCGTTCAAACGTGGCGCGTAGGGCCTGTCGGCCGACGCCCCCCGTGCTGATCAGGGTGCCATCAATATCGAAAAGCAGGACGGTGGGGCGCACGTCGGGTTTGTAGCATCCCGCCTGTGGACGTATAAGTCCGCATGTTCCGTAAACGCGACGTGGCCATCCATTTTGTGGGCATAGGTGGCATTGGTATGTCCGGTATCGCCGAAGTGTTGCTGAATCTGGGGTACCACGTATCAGGGACGGATCTGAGGCAGACGGATGTCACCCGTCGGCTGCAAACCTTGGGCGGTCGGATTTTTGTCGGCCACCTGGCGGAACATGCTCAGGATGCGGATGTGTTGGTGGTGTCAAGCGCCGTGGCTTCTGACAATCCCGAAGTGGCGGCGG
>JAYUUT010000394.1:0-2004 GCA_043754455.1 Myxococcales bacterium | reverse complement strand
GAGCCCTAACTAGAACGGTTTCTTTTTTCGAACCGCACCCAACTTACCCGCCTGCGTTATCAGGTGCTGTGGAGCATCTACCCCGTGCCACCGGCATCCTACGCATGACGGCATGGCACCCGCCGCGGCCACCAACCTATACTTCCGCCCCCGGGCGCGATGGTCACCTTCAACGCAAATCGGAGCGCAGTGGCGGCCATCCTGCTGGCCGTATGCGCTAGCAACGCCCCAGTCTCGGCGGCGGCTGACGATCTGTTGTTGTGCCAGGACAGCTTGCAACCCTTGCGGGATGAACAGCGGTCAGCGGCGGTCGCGTTCCATTCCTACGCCCGGCCTGAACGCGCGTTCCCATTGGGTGTCGACAACCCCCAGCTTGAAACCCGGATGCGGGCGGTGGTGGATTCCATTTTCAAGGCCAAACGCCACAAGGCGCCGCCCTGGGAACTGCGGTGCCGGACGTGGGCCTGTCGGTTGGTGGTACGCGAGATCGACGGTGAACCCAACGGCGACTGGCTGGGCGCCTTGCAGGCAGATCCCACGGTGAAATCTATCGGGCGCGGGTTTGGTCTTCGGCCACGACTGCCAATCGCCAGCGATCGGCAAGGCATCTACGCGTCGGAACACACTCTCTTTATTAAAGTCGATGGCGCGAAGGCCAACCCAAGTGTCGAACCAAAAACTGTGGCCGCCTGCGAGTCCGCGCGCCAAACCTTGCTGGCGGAAATCGCGGTGATGAAATTGGGTGGGGAAAAGGACGTGCCCCGTTACGCGCGTTTTTTTGAATTTCCGGCCAATCCTCCCCTGACCACCGATGTTGGCGCGCAGATTCGCCGCGTGTTGGGGCCGGACAACAAAATCAGCGTCATGTGCAGGGGCAACATTTGTCGCCTCCTGCCCCCACCTGCCACCCCACAGGACTACGGGTTCAGCGAAATTTTAGACCACGACGACCAGTTCCGACATAGGTTTGGCGGCGGCAGTTGTTGCCTTAAGGGCCGGTATTTAGAACTGGCCGATCCCAATCGCATCGCGGGAGGCACGGTCATCGATCGATTTTTGGACGACATGGGCAGGGAACAGGTGCTGCAAAAATGCTACCGGATGTACCCGGCATCGGGAAATCTTGAACTGCGGCTGCGCCTGCCTGCGACCGGCGAATCCAACGACGACGGCGCCGAAAACAAACTGTCTGCGCGGGCGGGCGGCTTCCTCGGGGACAGTTTCCTTGCGGCCTGCGTCCTGCGCGCGGTGAACAGGCGCGCGGCCACCCTGCCCCTTCCTGCCATGGTGTCGGGCGGTCTTGTCTACAAACGCTGGGATTTTCCCCTGCGCCCCGACCCGCGAGATCTGTAGTCGTCACATGGATCTGTTCGAACGCGCAAAAAACCATCCCGCCCGTCCCGACGATCGCGCGGCCGAATCCCCAGAAGCCGCGTTTGAAGGCGTTGTCGAACGGGTTGTCTTCGCCGCGCCCGATGGCCGGTTCAGCGTGGCTCGGTTGCAGGTCGATGATCGCGCCGAAGCCGTGACGGTCGTGGGCAGTCTGTTGGGCGTCCCTGTGGGCGCGCGGCTGCGGGTGCGGGGGCATTTCGAAACCAACGCGCGGTTCGGGCCGCAACTGCGTATTACCCATTACACCGAACTGGATCCCGCGACCATCGAAGGGATTCGCAAATATTTGGGTTCAGGGCTGATCAAGGGCATCGGCACCGAATTCGCCAACCGCATTGTCAGCAGGTTCGGCATTCGCACCCTGGAAATATTGGACGCCGAACCGTGGCGCATTGGGGAAGTGCCGGGAATTGGGCGGGTTCGTGCAGAGTCGGTGCGAAAGGCCTGGAGCGATCAACGCGAGATCCGCCGGGTGATGGTGTTTCTGCAAGGGTATGGCGTGTCACCCGCGTTTGCCGCGCGCATATACAAACGATATGGGGCCGCCGCCATCCAGCAGGTGCGGGACAATCCGTTTCGATTGGCGTTTGATGTGTGGGGCATTGGGTTTCT
>JAYUUT010000393.1:0-13244 GCA_043754455.1 Myxococcales bacterium | reverse complement strand
TCGGCTCGGGAATAGGCGCATGCCGGCTCGCCGCCAGCCCCAGCGCCAGCACGCGCCGCGTGTCGGCCGGGTCAATCACGCCGTCGTCCCACAGGCGGGCACTGGCGTAATACGGGTGCGACTGACGTTCGAACTGGTCCATGGATTGGAAAGCCTGCACCAGGGCGGCGAACAGTTACAAACGCCCCACCTAGAAGACATCAGCTACAGCGCAAGTCGCGCCTCGACCTTTTGGCGGGGGTAATTCGGTGCCCAAAAGACGCCTTGCCCTTTTCGCCCCCGCGTTTGGCCCCCGAACTGTCGCCCGGGCATTGACCCAGGCGCTGGCGCAGGGGTTTGCCCGCGACGGTTTTTGGGTGCGGCCCGACCTAGAAGTGGCCGTCCTGTGCCCCACGCGTCCCGAATCGCGCGCCGACGCCGAACAATTGGGCCGCCTACACGGCCAAGCTGTCAGCACCGATCTGGAATCAATCGCCGAAAGAAAAGGCTTCGTTGAAGGGCTAATCCTAGTCGCGGACACCGACAGCGTGTCGGGGCTGGACGCGCCAGGGGCCGGGGCGTGGGATGCGGCGCTCGTCCGTTTGATAGGGGCCTTGAATCGTGTGGGCCGCCCGTTGCCGGTATTTGCTGTGCCGTCACTGGGCACGTTGCCGACGACCATGTTGTGCCTGGAATATGGCCAAAAATGGCGATCCCCCATCGCAACCGCGGGGCTTGTCGGCGTGGCGCCGCGCCTACCCGCCTTGGATCTGACCCCGCACAATAAGTTCACGCAGGCGGTCTTGGTCGCACCCGCTGGTGCAAAGGATCTTGGAGGCACAGTCATCGACGCGTTGCTGGCGGTGACCGAAGCGCCCGGTCCGCCCCGCCCCCTAAAATCGCTGCAATTTCTTTCTGGGGCTGCGGTTTTTGCCGCCGCGGAGGACGGACGCTGGCCCCGGCGCCTGCTGGCCGCGGCCCTGTCCCGCTGTGACGACATCAAGGGTCTTTCGGTTGACGACGGACGCACGCAAGACTTGATGATCGACAACATGGTGGCCCGGCTGGCCAGCCAACCGGGGGCCTGCCTTATCCATCACGATCATGGATTTCAGGCAACTGTGGTGCTGTTGGCCGGAGCCGTGGGCACGCACACCCTAGCCCTAGGCGGCCCGCGTGGCGTCGTCGCCAGCACCCAATTTCTGATTCCCTTTTCTCCGTCACTGGCCACAGCCGCCCCCCTGGCGGCCCGCCTGGTGGATTTTTTCACGGCGCTCCGGACGTCAACAGATCGGGCCCTGCGTGTGGCGCAGATCTTAGAAGCCGCCGCCCGATCACAACAGGAAGCCGGGATTATGGTGTCCATCCCGTCCAAAAAATGACATGAACCCGGTATCGACGCTCAATGATAGGTGATCAACTGGATCCGAAAAGCACGAGCGCGATCCCGACGCTCCACGCGGCGGGGACGGTGGGCAACATCCCTGGCCATCGTTGTCGGGCAACTGACACTTCGAGGCCGTAGTACGAAAGCGGGATGTGCCGGGGTACGCCCATCACTTCCGTAAGATTTTTCACCCATTCAACTCCCACCCGGGGTCCGTGAAAAAACGCAGCGTAGTTGGACGTGCTTTTGGTCAGTCCAGGGGAGGGCAGGTTAGAGGTCGAACCAATAGCGCCCTCGTAAGAAACCTCGGCAAGGACGGCGTGGCCGGTATACGCGAACAGGGTGCCCGCGACCGTGGGCGCCACAGAAAAGAAGACCGTGCCCTTGTTGCTGTCAGTGATTTGTCGGTAAAGGGCGCGGGACGCGTCCGTTCCGCCGACGCCGAATCCCACCGTGAGACGCAGCGGTCCCATCCAACGTCCCACTTCGAATGCCACTGTCAGTCCGTGGGCCCTGGGGCCATCGCCATCCACCACCTGCCCGAAAAAACGGAGGCGAAACCCCACTGACACCAAGTCTCCGGTTTCAAAACGCCCGTCAGGATCGGGTTTCGTGATCGGCACACGGAGCGTGTTGATCGTCTTCCCATCGTCTGACACCACGGTCACAGACAAGACCAGAGGCGCGTGGAACGGACCATCCTCGCTGAAAATTCCCTCGGCGACGACAACGCCTATCTGGTGGTCCCCCTGAAGGGAGATGGGCCGCTCCCAGTGTATCGTGCCGTCGATAAGAATCTCATAGGGCACGAAGGCGGCGCCGCAGCCAAGACCGCAAGCCGGGATCAGCGCAACGTTGGTGATCCCGAGGGGCCGCGACGCTTCCAGGCGGGCGACCAACAGGTTCATCCCGACGGGAGACGCGGAGTTTTTTGCAAAACGGATCCCCGATGAATCCATGGCCACTTCCGCATTGAAAGGGGCTACGTGGTGCCGACGCCCAGGAATTTCGATCCGACCCGCGGGAACGAGAAAGCCACCCACGTTTAGTGATTCGAACGTCAGCCGAGCCATGTTGTTTTCGTCCACGCGCCTCTCGTGTGACCTCAGCGTGGCAATGGAACCGGTCGACCGAGGAACATCAGGATTGGCACCAAATGAACTGCGGCCGATGAAAAAGATCACCGCGCAGAGAGAAAACCCGGCCCGACTTGAATTTTTCACAGCGTCTCGCCCGGTTTCCTGGACGCATCTGCGTTTCCAATTGGGACCCTCAGGCAGAACGAGGCGCCATTCTCGCCGCCGAACGTGAGGTCGACGAAACCGTAGTGCATCTGCAGAACGCCTTCCCCGATGCCGAAGAAACTCAACAGGACGTTACGCCGTCCCAGGATCGGCGCGGGGCCAACCGGAAATAACTTGTCATCGACACGAAGCCAGGTGACCGCCAAGCCATTGCCGCACCCGGGCGTGTTGTTTCCTGCCAAGTGGGCGTTCCGCAGCGTCACCTGGGTGGGTGTGGAAAGTCGTAAACCAAGTTCGACCTCGCCGCTATGTTCAATCCATCCGACGACCGCCCCGCAAACACCGGAAGCGCATTCGACCACGCCGGCGCCCGGCGAAATCGTAGGCGCCGACGCTGTGGCCGGCGCAAGAGAGCCACACGCCCAGGACAGTGGCACCACCATCAGGAATGGCCCCCAACGGCGGAACGGAAGAAAGCGATGCGTGCTGAGATCTCCCATCGAACAGAACTTGCCGCAAGACGTGTGCCACGCATTTGTGGCGAGATTTCGCCGCGCTGATCACAAAACAACGGGCAAATCCGGGGCGTCGAGGCAGAAAGCCCCCGCGAAGGCAGGACGAACCGCCCCTATTGGGCCGGGACACAGACGAATAAGCAGCCGAAACGATGGTGTCCATCCCGTCCAAAAGATGAGATCATGAACCCGGTGTCGCGGGCCATCATCCACGTCGATATGGACGCGTTTTATGCGTCCGTTGAACAACGGGACAACCCCGCCCTGATGGGCCGGCCCGTCATCGTCGGGGGCCATCCCAAACGGGGCGTGGTTATCGCGGCCTCGTACGAAGTCCGCCCCTTCGGCGTTCGCAGCGCCATGTCGATGGTCGAGGCCATCCGCCGTGCCCCGCAGGCCATCGTCGTGCCGCCGCGCCCCGAGGCCTATGCCGAAGCCAGCGCTGACGTGTTCAGCATTTTCGAAAGGTTCACGCCCCAGATCGAACCCCTATCGCTGGACGAAGCGTTTTTAGACGTGACGGCCTCGCAGGGTCTATTCGGCGCCCCTGCCGTCATCGCCCAAACCATCCGGGATCAGATCGCGCGCGACCTTAATTTGCCCGCATCAGCCGGCATATCGTGCGTGAAATTTGTCGCGAAAATTGCATCCGACATCGCCAAACCCAACGGACAGCACGAAGTGCAGGCGCCCGATGTGAAGGCCTTCTTACGCCCGTTGCCCATCACGCGCCTGTGGGGCGTGGGCGAAAAAACCGAACGGCAACTGCGTGATTTGGGGGTCCGCACGATTGGCGATCTGGCGGCGCTGGATCCTTCGTGGGTGCAAAAAAAACTGGGTGGCGCCCAGGGCCTTTGGGATCTAGCCAACGGCATCGATCCACGCCCGGTGCAGACCGATCGCGAAGCCCGCAGCATCGGATCCGAGGACACCTTCGAACACGACCTGACCGACATCGAATCGCTGCGGCCCCATTTGCACGCCCAGGCCTTGCGCGTGGGGGCCCGCCTGCGCCAGGCCCAGGTTCGGACGCGGGTTGTGCAGTTGAAACTAAAAGACAGCGATTTTCAGCTAACCACCCGGCGAACCACCCTGGCCGATCCGACCGACGACGGCCAGACCATCTATCGCACCGCGATGTCCCTGTTGACCCGGTCGCCGCCCACCGCCCCGATTCGGCTGACGGGGGTTTCGGCACAAGATCTGGTACTGCCACAGACGCAGATGCAATTGGGGCTTTTTCGTCCGAAACCGGCTTCCCAGGATCGGTTGAACGCGGCGGTTGACCGCATTAACCAGCGTTTCGGGACCGCAGCCGTAACGACGGCGGATCTGGCCGATGCTGAACAGACGCCCGTCCTGCGCGGGTCAAAACCCCAGAAGAACGACGGCTAACGCGGGAATCGAGTAGTCTTTGCGCCTCCCCCTGGATGCCCTTGCGGACTTTCGTCAACGCCATCACCGTCCTTGTGTGTGGGTTCCTGGCGGCCTGCCTGGAAACGCGCATGGAATTCGTTTGCAACGAAAACGCGCAGTGCATCCTTGGCGATGAACAGGGCGTGTGTGAACCACCGGGGTTTTGCACGTTTGCCGATCCCACCTGCCCGACAGGCCGAAGGTTTGGTCGGCACGCCAGCCCCGCCGAATCCAAACAATGCACCCATTGCGGGAACAAACACGTCGATCCGGGCGAAGAATGTGACGATGGCAACGCGGACGATACCGATGCCTGTGTCAGCACCTGCAAATGGAACGTCTGTGGCGATCGCGCCGTGCGGGCGGGGGTCGAAGAATGCGACGATGGCAACGTACGCAACAACGACCAATGCAGCTCGACCTGCCTGCGCTGCGGGACCCCCGACAGTTTTTCCTGGGATCAGAACGGGCACTGTTACACACGATCAACCGAAGCCCTGACCTGGGAGGCCGCCGACCGCGCCTGCGTCGCCCAAGACGGGTATCTGGTGACGTATTTCCAGGAATCCGAGGCCGCCGCGGTGACCACCCGCCTGAACCTGACCGCCGCCTTGGGGCCTCATTGGTTGGGCCTTCGCGACGAAGCCAAAAACGGTTCGTTCGCCTGGATTACGGGAGAACCCCTTGATCGCAGCAACCTGACAGGATTTGCCCGCGGCACCGCGATGGGGCGCGGGATGGGAACGTGCCTCGTCCAGGCCGGGATGAAACCGTGGATCGGTCTGACCTGCAACGAGGCCACGGCGCCTTATATCTGCGAAAAACCTGGCTGGTTGATTCGGACCGTGGACAATCACGCCTACCGGGGTTTCTTCACGCGCCTGCCCTGGGAAGAAGCCCGCGCCGCCTGCAAGGCCCTGGGCGCCCACCTGATCACCCTCGCTGACGCAGAAGAGCACGGGTTCGTCATCTCGCGGCTGTTTGGCACGTTTTGGCTGGGCGCCAGCCGGGGGCCTACCGAAACCACCTTCAAATGGGTCACCGGCGATCCCATCAAATACGCGCCGTGGGAGGCCGGCAACCCCAATGAAACGGGCCAGGCCTGCGTCGTCATGGCGGAAAAATTCTGGCGCGATCGCCGCTGCGACACGCCCTACCCGTTCATCTGCGAAGTGGAATAGCCCCGATCCCCACAGAGGGCGGTACAATCGGGGAGTCGTGGATTTTTTCGGCGAACTAACCCAGACCGTGCGCGCCCTAGAAGCGGCCGGCATTGACTACGCTCTTTGCGGTGGGGTTGCACTGGCGATTCATGGGGCGCCGCGTGCGACACAGGATATTGATTTGCTGGTAAGACCAGAAAATCTGACACGCCTGGCCCAGGTCGCGCGGGCCTGTGGTTTCATTTTTGAAAGTCTGCCTATGGAGTTTTCAAGCGGCGTCACCATCCAGCGGTTCACCAAGCTGATTGAAGGTCAGCCGTTGATGCTGGATGTCCTATTGGTGACGGGCCCCCTTGAATCGATCTGGGCCGACAGACAGACCGCCAATTTTGAAAATGGCCGCATCAGCGTGGTGTCGCGGGAGGGGCTGATATCCCTGAAACTGGCCGCCGCCCGTCCCCAGGACCTGGTCGACATCGCGCGTCTGAAGGAGGTCAGCCGTGATTGATATGTCCTCCGCAGGCGTTACAGCCCGGCTGCATGAAGTAGGTCGGCTCTTGCGCGTGCGCGGATTTGTCCGCAAGGGCGTGGATATGGGGGCAGCGGCTGTGACGGGCAGGTTGAAGACGCAGGGTGCCCTATCGGATATGTGCCGTCGATTGGGCGTGGTGGGGCGCCGGCTGGAAAATCACGCGGAGAATCCGGTCGCAAACCGCGCCTGCGGGCCAGGCTCCCTTTAGATTGTGCCGAAGGCCCGCAACCTTCGGGGATTCGGTGGGCAGGCAACTCTCTGCACGACATGAGTTCGCCCCTTCCCGCCATAACGCCGCGCATCTGACTGGCGCGATTGGACTTACTTTGTTATTACATTGGAATGATGACCAAACGCCTTACCCGGGTAGGGAACAGCCAGGCGATCATGATCGACAAGCCGGTGATGGATCTGCTTGGCATTACGATGGACACGGAACTGGAAATCACCACCGACGGTCGTGCTCTGCACATCGTCCCCAAGGGCGACGCGGGTGACCATCGGAGGCGCGTGAAAAAGGTCATCGACCATGTCCTGACTAAGCACAAGAAAACGTTTGAGAAGCTCGCCAGGTGAGCGATCCGATTTTCTTGACCGTCGAGGACGTGGAGGATATCCACGCCGAATCCCTCACCCGATTCGGTGGTGGCGACGGTGTGCGTAGTCGCGCTCAGTTGGAATCGGCCGTCGGAACGCCACAGGCTGGATTCGCAGGCCAGTATCTGCACCCCACGCTTTTCGATATGGCTGCGGCTTACGCCTTCCACATCGCCGAAAGCCAGCCATTCGTGGACGGCAACAAACGCGCAGGGCTTGGCGCCGCGCTTGTTTTTCTGGGCTTGAACGGGATCGAGATCGACGATCCAGAGCCCGAGGAAAAACTATATGCAGCAATGATGGAAGTCGCGGCGCACGCACTCGACAAGCCCGGGCTGGCCAACGTGCTTCGTCAGCTGACCAATACCGCCACGTTTCCGTCGCTCTAGAGTTAGTTATCTCGTGAGTGCATGAAACGAAACTTAGACTTTCATTTCATAGGGCTCAGCGCGTCGTTAGCTGCACCAAGCCATGATGCCACCTAAGCCCAATCCCCGCAGGGGCAGGTTTTCGACTACAATTCCCCCGTGGGCTCGAAGCCATCACTTTTGGCCGCGACGCTGCCGGGCACCGGCGGCAAGGCGCTGGTCCCGGGTGATAGGTTAGGGCGGTACCAGTTAATCAAACGGCTGGCCGTGGGGGGTATGGCGGAAATTTTCCTAGCCCGCGCCCAGGGCATCGACGGCTTCGAAAAACTAGTGGTTTGTAAATGTATTCTGGCTGAACGGGCGGGCGACCAGTCCTGGGTGGACGCATTTTTGGACGAAGCGCGTTTGGCGGCAACCCTGGCCCACCCGAACATCGCGCAGGTGTTCGATGTGGGGCGTGAACGGGATCTGCATTTTTTCACGATGGAATATGTGCACGGCGCCGACCTGCGCGAGGTGCAAAGCGCCGCGAAGGGGGCCCTGCCCTTAGAAATTGCTGTGGCCATCGTGGTGGGCGTCGCCTCGGGGCTGCATTACGCGCACGAACAATGCGATAGCGCCGGACGCCCGTTGAACATCGTCCACCGGGACGTGTCCCCGTCCAACGTGCTGATAAGTTACGACGGGGCCGTGAAGGTGGTAGATTTTGGCATCGCCAAGGCCGCCGTTCGCCGCGCCGCCACCCGCACCGGGACCATCAAGGGCAAGGCCGGATATATGTCCCCCGAACAGTGCCGGGGCGAGGCCCTGGACCGGCGCAGCGATCTGTTCGCCATCGGCATCCTGCTGTATCAACTGACCACCGGCGTCGTGCCCTTCGACGAAGAAAACGAATACGCCATCATCCGCCGCGTCGTCGACGAAGACGTGGCGTCCCCCACCACCATCCGCGCCGATTATCCGCCCGCCTTAGAAGCCATCTGCATGCGGGCCCTGCGGCGGTCACGCGACGAACGGTATTCGACCGCCCAGGAAATGCAGGTCGACCTAGAAACCTTCGCTCGCGATGCGGGACTGAATCTGTCCGCGATCGATGTGGCCAGGTACATGGAAGAAATTTTTGGCGATAGGCGACAGCAACACCTCCAGGCCCTGGCCGCCCTGGTGGGCGAGGCCAACGTGCAGCAGTTGTCGACCACGTTCGTCCGCGTGTCACGGCGCAAAAAAAGAAAATGGGGCGGCACAATTGGATTGGCCGTGGCCGCTGTGGGGTTGACCGTCATCGCCTGGGGGATGACCCGTCGGCCCGCGCCGTTGACGCCCGTGTTGGCTGCGCAACCTGTCCCTGCGCATCCGGCCCCTGTCCCGCCACCCCCTGTTGTCAAACCCTTGCCCGGTGAATCAGTGCCCGTTGAATCCGCCGCCCCCACGCCTGCGCCCACCCCGGCGCGCGCACGCCCCGCTGCGCGGCGCCGTCAGGTCGAAACCCGCCGTCCACGTCCTGCCGAAACCGATCTTGATGCGCCCCTGCCGCGGTAGCCGGTCAACACGCCCGGGCGCCTGGGCTGTGGCGTTGGCCCTGGCCCTGTGTGCAGCAGGGCCCCTGTTGCCACGCGTATGCCTGCGGGCCGCCCACGCCCAACCAGCAGGCCCACGCCCGCTTCAGGACGCCCGGGCCCGGACGCTGTTCGATCGCGGCCTGCGCCTATATCAAGACAAAGACTTCATTGCCGCCGCCGCCCAGATAGAAGCGGCCTACAACATCGAACCACGCCCTGACCTGCTGTACATGTGGGCCCAGACCCGGCGGTTGGGTGGCGACTGTGCGGGCGCCGCTGATCTGTACCGGCGTTTCATCGCGACAGCCCCCCCCGCCACCGAGATTGATCGCGCCCGAAAAAACCTGGAACGCTGCGAACCCGCCCCCGGTGCCGCCCCGGTGCCCGGCGTTCCGGGAGGCCCCATGGCAACGACGCCCGTCGCGCCCATTGATTCCCCTATCGTCATCCTGCCGCTCACAATGCCCCCCGCCGCCCCGCCGCCAGAGACGCTGCGTACACCCTGGCGCAAGGACAAGCTAGGACACATCTTCGTCGCCTCGGGGGTCGTCACCGGGGCCGTCGGTTTCGGCCTTTACCAATGGGCCCGCGCGGCCCAGGACACAGCCGCATCTGCCGGTAATTATCAGGACGCCGACCGGGCCTCGCGAAAGGTCGATCTGCGCCAACGGTTGGCGCTGGGGGCGGCGGTCTTGGGAACGTCGTTAATAATCGCCGGGGTCGTCCGGTACCTAAATCACTGACAGGCGTTCGGGACAAAATCGTGTACACTACCCGGCCTTCGGGGTGTAGCGCAGCTGGTAGCGCGCCTGGTTTGGGACCAGGATGTCGTCGGTTCGAATCCGGCCACCCCGACTGATTTAACCGTTTGATATCGTTTAGGTTGGGGGCAGCGTGGTTGGGGTGGATTTCGTCGCCGCTGCGGACGTGGAGCACGGGCGGAGCAAAACCCGTGGTAACGGGTGCGACCGATGTGACGTCTGGGAAGTGAACGGGCCGAGGCGAAGGGGTCGCTCCAAGCGTCAATTTCTCTAGTTCCTCACGGACGTAGGTTGGGTTCAGGTGGGCGTAGATTTCCATCGTGATTCGGATATCAGAGTGGCGAAGAATTTTCTGAACTGCGGCCGGACTGGCCCCAAGGAGAATCAAGATCGAGGCCGTCGTGTGACGTGTGTCGTGAAAGCGGACCTTGCGGACCTGGGCCGTAGGCCAAAGCTTCATGTTGCACTTGGGGCAGCGGCGATCAGTGCCATCTTGCGACTCCTCGCAGTGACCACACCCCTTTCGTCGGCACTTATGAAGGTACCCAATAACCTTCCCTGCGCGACGAAGTGCGGTGCGAATGATCGACACAAGATCGGTGTTCTCGGGGTACCGCGATCCATCTGCCCGCGAGAAGATCAACTGTGATGTCGAACGGGTCAGAGCCGCTTCCAAGAACGGCACCAGCTCGGAATGAATCGGGATAAAATCCTCGTGGCCGCCCTTAGTGGTGTCGCGCCCATGGGAGCGGCGTACATGCAGCAGCCTGTTGGACAAATCAACATCCTGCTTCTGCAACGCAAAGAGCTCACCCTTTCTCAAGCCGGTGTACAAGGCGGTCGCAAACAGATCGCGCCAGCGATCCGGGACACCCGCGATGACAAGCCGCGCTTCGTCCATCGACAACGGTGTCGGCAATCGCCGCGTCACCTTGCGTTTCACAACTTTCGTCACCGGATTCACCCCGAAGAAGCGTTCCGTCCGGATTGCCTGGCCGAAGACGCGGGATAGGTACGATCGCAGATGGTTCACGGTTGCAGGGCTGACAAGCTTTGCTTTTGCATTGAGAAACGCCTCGATCCTCCCCGAGCTGACCCTCGCGGGGGTCAGAAGGGCCAGATCCGAATTGAGGAGGTGACCTCGGACAGTGCCAATCGAGCGGCTGTAGCCCGGGCTGCCTTCCAGATGGTCCCTGATCCACCACTGGATCATCGCGCCCAAGGTGGCGTCTTGGTTTTCCAGTGGCGGTACCTCGACGCCGAGACGGTAGCGATCTTCGCGGATCTGGAGCTCCTGGTTCAGGCGATTAGCTTCGCCCCTCGTTTGCGCACTTGAGTCCACATTGATCCACCGTCCACGACGGTCGCGGATCCGCAGGCGCCATCGGCCGTCGCCCCGTCGAAATGGTCGGGCCATCGCTATGTCCCCTTTTTCTTTAGGGTCATCTTGCGTTTCCTTCCTGAGCGAGCCGCTCGATCTCGCTGCGCCGGTACCGAAGAAGAGAGCTCCCCGGAAGCCGGACCACGGGAAGGAGGCCGGCTTGGGTTTTTTGATAAACCCAACTTCGGCTTACGCCGAGGAAGTTGGCTACCTGCACTGAGGTCCACAGGGGGTCTGATTGGTGGTCTGATTGGTGCGTTGTCATCGTGGCGAGCACGATTCTCCAAAGCCCGTTTTTTGTCTACGGATGGAAGGTTGGTCAACGTTCCATCCGCGGATGGAACGTTGGTCAACCTTCCATCCGCGGGAGCCCCATCCTGTGGTGACGCAAACGGCCTATTCCTGAGGGCCCACGTCCGCCTCCGCACGCGATCCTGTTCCATGACAAGTTTATCTCCTCCATCAGCGGCGCTTTTTGTACTGCCCGAATCTTTAATGAGTTCGCGGATCTGAGTGTGTGAGAACCCTGCCTCGAAAAGAGTCCTTTGGGCTCGCGTCACGAACGACGGCGGTCGATTTTCAGGCGACCACCGGGATTCTGCCATCGGCTGGGAAAGGTCCACAAGAACGTCGTCACGCAGGCGGCGGATACGACGAATGGGCAGTTTCACTAGGTTTGTCAGCCTGGCAGGTGGCGCAGCTTCTTGGTTTACAAAGCTAGAAACCATCGCTGGGTCCAGACTTCCCTCTTTGACACCCATCGCACGAGCCAATGAGCTCGCCACTAGACCCGCCCGCTGGATTTGATACTTGGCTTGAGCCGCTTCAATTCCTGCCGCAAGAGCTCTCATCTTGTTTTCGGCTGCACGTAGAAAGCGATCGTGAACCCGCGCGAACTCAAGCTCGCCCTTAGGGGTATTGAGTTCACGGTAGACACCGAAAATCACCTGATAGACGGCGCAGATCTTGCACTTGCCTCTATCTGAGGCATGGGAACCTGGAAACCAGTGCGTGGCAGCACTGCCCCGACCAAAAACGAGGTTGTGTTTGTCAGCGATCCGCCGGGGGATGGCACCCACCTTTTGCAGCCACGACCGCAGCCCATCGATCCTAATGCCGAGCTGCTCAAAAGCACTTTGGGCCAGCCAACTCCAGGTAGATCGCTTCGCGACCGATGATCTCCTTTTTGTCATGGCACCCTTTTCTTTCCATGGTTGACCATCGGAACGAGATGCAATTCCCGGGCAGCGATCCGCCGCAGACGCCGCTTGATTGCACCATCGTACACTCCGGGAATGTTTTTCCTGGTTCCCTGCGCGAAATGTACGAAATCCACAAGGAGCCGTTTGGTGCGCTCGTCGAGTTCCGGATTTGCGTGAATCGCGTGCTCAACCTTTATCAGTGAGAGAATCGTGGCGCGTCGGAGGGGCCCGCGCGGCTTGTCGCTTACCGGAGGGCCTTTCGGGGCGAGGCCGATCTCCTGAAGCCACGTCCGTTCAGCGTCGTCAGGTGACATCTGGGCAAGACGATCCAGCAATAGGAAGGTGAGTCTTGGATCGCCCTTTTCCCAATCCGCGAGGACGCGAAGAGGTAGACGTCGACAAAACCGGCTCAGGTTAGCGATGTGGCTCTCGGAGTAGCCAAGGCGGCGTGCGATCTCCGCTGGAGTCACCGTGTGCTTGTCCGTCATCTCGACGGACCTTCGCCCCAGCTCGAAGGGTGTCAGCGCCTTCCGTTGGTGGTTTTCGACTAGGTTGACCCACTTCTGCCCGAGCAGCGACGTTCCGGCGCTGAGGACCGTTGCCGGTATTTCGGTCCGGCCAAGCAACTTCATCGCCGACAATCGGCGAAAGCCCGCCACCAACAGATACTGCGCTTGAATGGTCTCAACAACGACCACGGGGTGCAAAAGACCTGTTTCAGCGATCGACTGAGCAAGTGAGGCAATCTCGGCCCGTTCGTCGTCAGAATCTTGCGGACCACGCGCGTTGGCAAAGTCCGCGTCGCCTGTGGAAATCGCATCCAACCGGACGAGCATCCACGCGGCCACGCTGGTGGTGGCGTCTGTTCGTGCCTCACGTCGAAGACGCTCACGCGCTTTAGCGGTTGTGTGTTTTCGCTCTGACACGACAAGTCTAAGTTTGGACGCGGACGCTGTCTCGTTTGTTCACTTGTGACAAGTGGGCGCGTTTAGGCGGGTTCTTGACCACCCGAACAAGAAGCGGCCAATCGTGGTACGGGCCCCTGCACCGTGAGTGCGCAGGCGTGGAGCGCGCGCTTGGGCGTGGAGCGTGGGCGTGGAGCGCGCGCTTGGGCGTGGAGCGTGGGCGTGGAGCGCGCGC
>JAYUUT010000392.1:0-13620 GCA_043754455.1 Myxococcales bacterium | reverse complement strand
TTCGACCTGGAACTGACAAAGACTGATTTAGGATGGGCGGCATGAACGCCCAGCGGTTTGTCTTCTGGACCCTGTTTTGCGCGACGCTGACAATGCAAGCCCGCCAGGCCCGAGCCTGGGGCGAAAAGGGCCATATGATGTCGGGCCGGATGGCAGCGCGAAAGCTGCCCAAGGATATGCCCGCTTTTTTCACGGCGGCATTCATTGAGCTTGGCTACCTGAATGCCGAGCCGGATAGGTGGCGCAACGAGAAGCGTGAACCCGCGTTGCGAGGCCTGGCCGACAAAGATCACATCATCAAGCTGGAAGAACAGACAGGTCCCCTGCCCCCAACCCGTTACGAATATTTGCTGGCCCATGCAGGGAAGCCCAAGGCCGATGGCAAGGGCACCGTCGGGCCGCGCGATCTGGGATACGCGCCGTACGCGATCGCCGAAGGGTTCGAAATGCTGACGGTGAATTTCATGTTGTGGCGCCTGGCCCCACAGAAAACCGCCGATGATCGCAAGATCAAAAAACAGATCGAAAACAACTGCATTCACATCGCCGGGGTCGCAGGCCACTTCGTGGCGGATCTGGCGATGCCGCTACATACCAGCATTCACGGCGACGGTTGGTTGGAGCGTATTCCAAATCCGAAATCCTACCCGGGACCTGGCACGGGCATCCACCGGCGGTTCGAAACCGATTTCGTCAACCAAGCGATTCAGGACAAGGACGTGGAACCATTGCTGGGGGCCACACGCGAACGGGGCCCGTGGTTGGACGCAGTGATGGAACACGCCCGCGAATCACACAACCAGATGGAACGGGTTTATCAATTGGACAAAGATGCGCCATTTGGGGCAGGGAAGGAACCCGCGGGGCACAAACAATTCGTTTGTGAACGATTGGCCCATGGAACGACAGCCTTGCGGGATTTTTGGTACACAGCCTGGATACATTCGGCGGAACTGGCCGACAAGGAACGCGCCGCCGCCAGTAAAAAACCCTATTAACCCGGCAAACAGGCGGCCAGGGCGGCGCAGAGCCGTAGGCGATCGGCCTGTGGGCGCGCGGCCAGGCGAATGTGTTCAGGCAACCCGAACGACGTGCAATCGCGAACCATGATCCCGTGATCGCGCAACAGCCGGAATCGCAAAGCGGTCGCGAGGCCCGTGGGCACCAGAACAAAAATGGTGTCGGTGGCAAGCGGCTGCAGGCCCAGCGATTGTAAGGCCACCCCCAGCGCGGCTATGTCATGGCGCAGGCGATCTCGGCTGTGCGTGACAAACGGTTCAAGCGTGACACTGGCCGCTGCGGCCGCCTGGCATGCAGAGCTGGTGGTCCAGGCGGGCCGGGACGATTCAAGGGCCGCGATGACGGGCGCTGGCGCAATCGCGTAGCCGACCCGCAACCCGGGAAGGGCATGTTCCTTGGTCAGGGATCTGACACGAATGACATTTGCAGGGAAGACAATATCGCGATCGGATGCGCGCGTAGACAGTGCCAAGAAGGCTTCGTCCAGAATCAGAATCGCGCCACGCAAATCGTTTGCCAGGGACATGATGGCGGCAAGGGGCAATACCCTTCCCGTTGGATTGTTGGGATTGCACAAGTAGACGACACGCGCGTCGCAATCCCGGGCGGCGCGGGCAATGGCCGTGACATCAAAAACGAACCCGTCTGCAGCGGTCGCACACCAGTTGTGAATCCGGGCCCCCGTGCTGGCCAGGGCGAGACGAAATTCAGAAAACGTCGGTTCAACCATAAGAGCCGGTGTTCCCGGCGGCGAAAGAAGCCGAGCCAACGACCACAACAAATCGGCTGCGCCATTGCCCAGGATGATCTGGTCTTCGCGCACGTCCAGAAAGGACGACAGGGTGGCAATGGCGTCGCCCCCACGCGAATCGGGATAAACATCCAGGGCCGCCCCGCGAACCGCCGCCTCCATGGCCGGATCAGGGCCGTAAGGGTTGACGTTCACGCTGAAATCCAGCACATCGTTGCGGGACAAGCCAAGCCCTGCAAGTTCGCTCGCGTTGACGCCGCCGTGGAGGCTGACGCGTCCTTCGTCAGCCATTGTGGCCGCCCTGGACGGCCAGCATCGCGACAGTCACAGCGTACATCAGAAAAGCGGTGGTCAGGACCAGGGACCAGGCCCTGGCAATCGTTCCCGGGGTCACCGGGGTCGTATCATCGCCGAGGGCGTAGTGGTTGCGTTTCGCAAGACGCACACGCAAAAGCCCCGCCATGACGGCCATCGGATGACCGGCATTGGGGCTTTCGGTTAGATGGGCGTCGCGGCGCCAGATCGCACGTGCTTGTCGCCAGTCCTTAAACTGAAAGAACCCGGCCAACAACAGCAGCCACGCGGTCAGGCGGGCCGGGATCAGATTCAGAAGGTCGTCCAGCCTTGCGGCACATTTTCCAATGAACTCGTAGTTGCCGTGATACCCGATCATGGCGTCCATCGTGTTGACCGCCCGGTACACAACAGCACCAGGCAGACCAAATAAAGCAAAATAAAATAGAGGCGCAACGATGCTGTCCGATGCGTTTTCCGCCACCGATTCAACGGTCGCAGCCGCCACCTCCGCAGCCGAAAGATCAGCTGCGTCCCGCGAACACAAATTGCGCAGGGACAGGCGGGCGGCGGCAAGATCCCCCTGTTCAAGCAGCACCCGAACCTCTGTCGCCGCCTGCCCAAGGGCATGGCACGAGAAACAAGACTTCAACGCCCACGTCAGCACGAGCAGGCGAAGCAGGCCCGGATCCGGAACTTGAAAAAGCCACGCCGACACTGAGCCACTGATAAACAGCACCACCAGCACCAGCAGCGTGCCCTGAAAAAACTCAGACCTTGGCGATCCGCGGCGCACCCGTTGTGAAAGCGCCCGGATGAGTTTTCCCATCCACACAACGGGGTGCATCCATGTTGCGGGTTCGCCCCAGAAACGATCCCAACACACGGCCAAGACCAGGGCGGCCATCGAAGACGTCGTCATCATCATGGCAACTGGCCGGACCGCAGGCTGACAATAGGCGCCGGGGCAAGCCGCAAGATCAAACCCAATAAACCCGCATAGATCTCGTCAGCCCCTGCAGACAGCCGTTGGTGGGATATTCCGGCAAGGTCGCGAAACCTGCGACCAAGGGAGGATTCGGGCACAAGGCCCAGCCCCACCTCGTTGGTGACCACAATAAGGGGGCCCGAACGGGCACGGGCAAGCACGACGAGCCTATCGATCGAATCCAGAATCGAGACGTCATCGCGGGAGGCCAGCAACAGATTCGACAACCACAAGGTCAGACAATCAAGCAGCACGATGTCGTGACCAGGTAAAGCGGCCAACGCTTCGACGACGTCAAGGGGTTCCTCCACGGTTGTAAAGGCGCCGTCGCGTTCCTGCTTGTGACGTTCGATCCGCGTGGTCATTTCCCCGTCAAAGGCCTGCGCCGTAGCGACAAAGACAGGTTTGAGCCCCGCGTCTGCCGCCAGGCGTTTTGCGTATAGGGCCGCGAAGCTGCTTTTCCCGGATCGCGCACCTCCGCCCACCAGAATCAATCGCCCGGACGACACGCATGCTCCTGCAGCCAGGTTTTCACAGCTTGCCCCACTGCCGACAACACGGCTTGGCCGATCGCCGCCCCTAGGGCCGTGTGTTTGCCAGCGTACGCAGCCGCAGGGGCCCCTTGTGTGGGCCAGGCCAGCGCCACGCAGTCGGTTCCTGTCCCGGTTGCGGGGCGGCCCGATTGGGAGCTGGGAAAATCAGCTTCCCGAACCGCGGTCGTGCGCGCCTCGACCACGATCGACAGGGCTTCCAAGGCCGCTGATTCTTGCAAAGGCTGGGACACCCGACACAGGATATTGATTGTTGCGTGTGCTGGCGCGCCAGGGGCATCCCCCACACGCAGCGCATTTCCAAGCCCAACTGTGACAACAACCTCGGCCACCACCCCTTGCACCGAGGCCTGGGCGCTGACAAATCCGTCAAGCGGCCGGCTGGTCAGGAATCCCACCGCCGACGACCAGCCTTTTGCGGCCAGCCTTTCACGCATGAACCCGGCCGCGTCCAATTCGGGTGATAGATCCGCGTCTCGCACTTGCAGCCAAACCACGGCGTCCGCGGGACGGCGCCCTCCGTTGACGATGGCCCAGCTAAGAAGTTGATCGCCGGGCGGCAAGGTCACGCGCAGCCACGGCGGTAAGAGATCAGGTAACAGCGCCCGCATGGATGCGGGTTCATACGGCACAGGACGGCCGTGAACAAGATCAACGGGTCGGCAGAAACGTTCCCGTGGATGGGGGCATGGGTCCCTTGAGAATCTCGACGACGGCAACGTCGTCAATATAAAGAGGACCCGCTCCCATCTGGCCCCCCAAAATCGTGAAATCTGACACCATCTCGCCGTCCTCCAACCGTTTGGTGTCATCCAGGACCGGCTGCAAATCGGACAACCTCACACTGGCCTGGGTCCACCCCCCTCGTCGCACGTCCTTCAGCGTTGTCGAATGGTTTTTGTCGCTATCGCGGCCTTTGATCTGGACGATGACAAAATCGGCGTCGTTGTCGACGTAGTACCAGAATCGCATGACCTGGTTGCGATTGAACACAAACAAGCCTGCACGTTTTTCAACCGCCACAAGATTCAGCTGAGGCGCCCAATGGCTCAATTCCCCGATCAGGCTGAAGCGGCTGCCCGGACGTTCCGGCCCCCCTTGCACGGCCACCCCACTTAAGATGGGTCGGGTGGAGGCCTCGGTTTCAAAATCAAAAAAAACCACCACGCGTTCACGGGCAGCGGGCGTCGGGAGCGAAGGTCCAGACACCGCCAAGGGTGATGGCGACGGACCCACGTTTAGACGGTCCAAGGCCGGGATCGATCGGGCCTGCGGGGCCGGTGGCAAGACCACAGGCGGACGCGGGGCGGCCACATCTCGATGCCACGCGAGGTAGCCAGCAAAGGCCAACGGAGCCAAGAACAAGGCCAAGATCCCAGCAAGCCGACGACGCCCACGCCTTTGCTTCACCACGATCTGCCGCCGTCGAACGTGCTGCATGACCCCACGAACGGTCTGGGCCTCGGCACAAACACGGATTTTCGCCATCACCGGCTCGACCACGGTGGCCTGCCGATCGCTGCGCAATAACATTTCGACCTGCAACAGATCCGTGAACGCGCCCGGCGCTGGATCTGCGCGCAATAAAGCCGCCATTTCCTCCTGTTCATCAGGCCCCAACTGGTCGTCTAGGGCCTTGAGGAACAGTTCATCGGGGCGGTTCATGTCAGAGCCGCCTTTCGCTGCATACAATCCCGCAACAGAAGGCGGGCGCGATGCAAAAGCTGGCGGGTGGCTGGGACCGATCGCCCCATCGTGCGGGCGATGGTTTCCATATCAAAGCCCTGCGTGTACCGCAGTTCGACTGCCTGCCCCGCAGCGGGGATCAATTCCTTACGGCAGGCCGTCAAGGTGGCGCGCTGGCTTTCAAATTCCGCATCATCGTCGGACTGGCCGTCCAACCGTTGCAGAACGTAGGTCTGGTACAGCGACAGGTGGTGAATTTCTCGGGAACGACGCCGCATTTCCTGTCTGACCAAATTGCGCGCAATTCCGCGTGCCCACAGCGCGAAATCATCTTCGCGACGGAATTGATCCAACTTCTCAAACGCGTTGACGAAAGTCTGCTGAACGAAATTTTCAATGGCAACGGGATCAAGAAGCCACGACACCGCCCCGCGAACCGCACGTTGATGCCGCTGCACAAGCACGGCGAACAGTTCGGTGTCGCCTGCCGCAACGGCGTCGGCGACATCGGCGTCCAGCCGGGACTCGGAGCCTTGATCCATCGCTTACGCCATCAACCCTGCAAGCGGCCCAGATATTTCGCCCAGTTTCGCCGGTCCCCCGGCGGCCATCATGGCAGAAATCACGACCTTGGCAGGATGGCTGCCCGGGGCGCTGACGTGATGTCCTGCCCGCAGGCCACAGGCGGCGCCACCGGCCACGAGGGCGATCATGTTCTCGGTGGAATGGGTGCTCTTCTTCTTCCCGGTTTCGGGATCATAGCCATGCCCCCCTTCCAGCAACAACACCATCGCCGTGTGGTCCAGCACGGTTCGCCCATCGATTTCGGGGAGATCCCGCAGTTTACGGGCCAGTTTTGCGAACTGTTTCACAATAAACCCCACGTTATCTGCCATCGCCTCGGCGGGACCGGCACCGTGTGAAATTTCGTGCATGTCGGATTTCCAGCCCGAAACCGGGTACATGTTCATCCAGCATTTCCACAGAGTGATCATATAGGAAGACACGCGGGTCAGATCACAAGCGAACGCCATCGCCACGTAATCCGACAGAAGATCTCCCCGCTGTTCCTCGTCGCTGTATCCTGCCGACGCGTTGTACGCGAGGCCATCGCCCCCTTTTGTCAGAGAAAACCCGGTTCCAAGGGCCAGCTCCTGCGAAGGAATGGACGGGATCTTACAGATTCCTCCAAGCGTGGCAGGGGCAGCGGCTAACCTGCGTTCCAGCGACCGGACTTCATCCAGATGTTTCTGGGCCCGCGCCCGATCCACGACACCCAGCTTCGGCGTCAACAGCGACAGATCGCCGACGATGAGATCAAGCACACTTTTACGTTGGTGCAGCAGGCGTCGTATTTTGGCCCCGGCCTCACCATTATCAGTCGCGGCAAAGCCGGAGAACAAGGATTCGAAGGCCAGGCGCGGGTGGACGGTTGGTTCGACCGGCCCTAGTTTTCCCTTTTCTAGCCGCCAGGACTGGCGTCCGGAATCACCGGCTGTCGTGCTGGACCCCGCGTATGAAAAAGGCTGAATCCGGTAGGCCAACAACCGCTGGGGCGTCGTGCCCGCAATGGCGTCCGCGACGATCTGGTCCGCGGTCGGCCCCTTGGGAGCTCCGCTGAATTTCGGTCCCCCCCTGGTGCCCGACAGTTGCGGGCCGATGGTGTTGAAGTGAAAATTCACCGAACGTCCCCCCGGTGGCATCACACCGCCCTGTTCCCATGGCAAGACCAGACCGGATACCACCGACACGTCATCCCGCAGGCCCATATCAGTCAGGGGTTTGAGCCCACGTTTCACGTCATATCCAGCGCCGATTTTGTCGGGCACGACCAGATCGCCATTGTGTCCCTGTCCCGTCGAGATGCCCCCAAAAGAGATGACAAACCGTTTTGGAGGTTTCGCACGAACCCCCGTGGCGGCGCGCGCGTTTCCCATAATTTCAAGGGCTGGCAGCCCAACCGCGATACCGCCCGCACCACGCAACAAGGTTCGTCGAGACAGGAACAACGGTTTCATTTCTCTCCCTTTACCAGAACGGCGGTTTCTTCGCGGCGGTGGCGGAAGGCTTCGGCGCTGACAAGATCCAAAATGATGTCGTCAAAACGCAGGGTGTCCCCCGCTGCACTTGCCCGTTTGGTCATAATGGCAATCAGGGCCAGATCGGTGGGGTCGAAATCATGGCGCCCCAATGCGAATCGGTAGATCTGTTGCACAAGGCAGGGCTCCAGCCGACCGGACTTAGCCAAAAGACTGCCCAATTCTCCCGGGCCACGGAACGTACCCAGCCCCTCCACTTCACCTTCGCCCCGGATGGTGCAGCTCTTGTTTTTCGCCTCTTTGGTGCGGGGGCGACCCAAGGCGTCGAATCGTTCAAGACCAAATCCGATGGGATCAATGAGTTCATGACAGCGGGCACACGACCCAGACGCATGTTCGTCATACCGGGCTTCCTTACAGTCTGTCTTGTTGCTTCCCGGCGCGATGTCCGTATCAACCCCCGGTGGCGGCGGCGGTATGTCCTCGCACAACAACCGTTCGCGGACCGATACACCCCGCAGGGTTGGACTGGTGTCTTCGAATTTGGCACCGATGGAAAGGAACCCACCCTGTGACAGCAACCCCGCCCGGCCATCACCGTATTTCACCCACTGACGATTGGTCCCAAGCGTCGCCGCCGACACCAGGCCGTAGTGTTTGGCGAGGTCAGCGTTGACATAGGTTTCATCCATCCGAAACAGATCCCGCCACGGCCTGCGTTCGGTGAATATCACCCGATTCAACAAAGCTGCGTTTTCAGCCTTCATCCCGGTGACAAGGTCAGGGGCGAACGGCAACGATTCATATCCCAACCACATCGCGAAAAATCGTCCCAAAAGTTCCCGCGCCCGGGGATCCTTCAACATACGGGTGGCTGCGATCCGAAGATCATCGGTCGATGACAAAGCGTCCTTGTCCGCGAGATCCAAAAGCGCGTCGTCAGGGGGCGCCCCCCACAAAAAGAAAGACAGCCGCGAAGCCGTCTCATGGGGAGTCAGCCGAAACAAGGCAGGCTGCCCAGGAACGGGCGTACCAAGTTCAACCCGGTACGCGAAATCGAAGTGCTGAAGGAAGGCCACGAGCGCGGTTTCCACCGCCACATAAAAGTCCGAGGATTCGGTTCCGAGGGCCAACAGCGCCAAGAAGCGATTCACTTCGTCGGCGTTCAGCGAACGGCGAAGGGCGCGTCGGCCAAAGTTCACGACGAAGGTTTTGAAACAAGCACCGTCACCCGGCCCTGCAGGTTTGCATCCCACCACGGTATCCCGTCGGGCAGGGTCAGACAGCAAGCGCCGCGCCGCCTCACGAGCCAGAAAATCAAGCCCTTCGACCAGCGCATTTGACGGAACCTGCAAGGTCGCGTCGTTGTCGAAGGGCCGACGGGGATCGTCGGTCAAAAGGCGGGCACCGGGACGGGTCCGGTCGCCTAGCAAATATTGCAGCGAGTTGTCATATTCCCGAACTGACAACCGCCGCAGCCCTGACGCGGCGGCCAGGGCGGCACCAGGCAAACCGGGGGTGCCCGATGCCGGAGCCGCAGCGACAGCAACTGGATGCACATGGGGACGTCCCGCAGGCGAAGGCCCACTCACCAACGCCGGCGTGGACGAACCCGTGGCAGCAAGGGCCCCCGTACAGGAAATTGCCGCACAAATAGCCAGCCGGGCTGACCAAGGGCCCCAACTGCCGCCTGCCGACGAATTCATGAAGATTTTATGCCGGCGGAACGGTGCCATAACAAAGATTCAATCTTTTTTTCGCCATTAACCAAGCCAAATAATTTATGTAACACCTACCCGGGCACCGGGAATTGGCAGGGGCCTTTAACGAGAAATCCTGGGGCCAGGGACGCCCCAGTAGACAGGGGCCGCGCTTAGGTAGTAGGAGCAACGTTATGAGGCTTCCCACCCACGTTTTGCGTGCCCTAGTCCTAGCCGGGGCCATCGCCCCCATCGCGGGGGCCAGCACCACCTTCGCGGCCCCTGCGGTGTCCGAACGAACCGGCACGATTCGGGTGACGGTTTTGCCTGATCGCGAGGACTGGACCTACGCGGTCGACGAAAAAGCCGGATTTCGTGTGCTGGTGACCCGCGACGGATACCCCGTTTCGGGCGCCTCGGCTCACGTCACCTGCGGGCCGGAACAGGTGCTGCCAACGCTAGACGAAACCAAACCAGTTCCGCCCGACGGGCTGACCGTGGGCCCTCTTTCGCTGAACGTGCCGGGCTTCTTGCGTTGCGCTGCCGAGGTGAAGGTCGTTGACCGGACCTATCGCGCCGTTGGCACAGCAGGGTTCGCACCCCATTTGATCACCCCGTCGTCCTCGTCGCCAGAAGATTTTGACGCATTTTGGGCGACAGCCAAAAAGGAATTGGCAAAGCTGCCCATCGACGCCAAGCTGATAAAAAGGGAGGCCCGGTCGAACGGCCTTGTGGACTGTTACGACGTCAGCCTACAAAACCTGCCGTCGGCCCCGGCAGGGCCATTAGGTAAGGGCTCGCCACCGTCGCGATTCTATGGGGTTTTGTGCGAACCCAAGGGACCCGGACCTTTTCCCATAGCCCTTGAGGTTCCCGGGGCGGGCGTTCGTTCGTATGGGGGCGACGTACAGCTTGCCGAACACGGGGTCATCACCTTTCAGGTCGGCATTCACGGCATCCCCGTCAATCTGCCCGACAGCGTCTACGAAGATCTGGGCAAGGGCCCATTGGTCAACTACCCAACCTTCAATCTGGACAACCGGGACCGGTACTATTACCGACGGGTCTTTATGGGGGTTGTCCGTTCGGTCGACTTCCTTGTTCAACACCCCCGCTGGAACAAGAAACACCTGGCCATTACGGGCGGCAGCCAAGGGGGGGCCCTGTCCATTATCGGGGCTGGGCTTGACCCGCGCATCAAGACCCTGGTTGCGTTTTATCCAGCCCTGTCAGATCACGCGGGATTCGTGCAGGGGCGGGCCGGTGGGTGGCCATTTCTTTTTCGCCACGAGACATCCCGCACCGAAGAAAAACTCAGAACGGCGACCTACTTTGACGTCGTGAACTTTGCCCGGCGAATCAAGATCCCGGGGTTCTATTCCTTTGGCTACAACGACGAGGTGTGCCCCCCCACCTCCATGTACGCGGCCTACAATGTCATTGGGGCGCCCAAGCGTCTTGTGCTAGCTCTGGAAACCGGGCACGCCACGGGTACCGAACAAAAAGAAATGTCGGAGACATACCTCTTAGAGGCTTTCGGACTCTTGAAAACCAACAACAAGAAGCGAATCACGCCATGACCACCGACCCCACCTTGCTGTCGTCTGTCGCCCTTAGCGTCCCCACCATACTTCTGCCCCGACCCGGCGTAGACATAGCGACCTGGGCGGTTGTGGCCTGCGATCAGTACACGGCCCAACCTTCTTACTGGCAAGACGTCGAACGCCTGGCGGGCACGCAACCTTGCACCCTGCGGGTGACCTTGCCCGAAATTTTTCTGGGCGAAGCCGACATGGCAAACCGCGTGGCGCGCATCAACGCGACCATGGCGGCCTACCTCAACGATGGGGTCCTAACACCCCAGCCTCCTGGATTCATGCTGGTGGAACGCACAACCCACCCTGCTGGTACACGGCACGGGCTTGTGGTGGCCCTGGATCTGGAACACTATGATTTTCGGCCAGGGGCCCGTTCCCTGATTCGCGCGACCGAGGGCACCATTTTGGATCGCCTTCCGCCGCGCATCGAAATCCGTCGCCACGCCCCGATCGAATTGCCCCACATCATGGTGCTCATCGATGATCCCGATGACACCGTCATTGCCCCCCTTGACAAACTGTCCCTTCCGGTTCGTTACGACGTGGAACTGATGAAGGGGGGCGGACACATCCGGGGCCGCTTCATTTCCGACCCCACAATCATCGAAAACATCGCCCGGGCGATCGGGGCCCTTGCGCAGCCCGAACAGATGGTCAAAAAATACGGCACCGGCGATCGGGGCGTCTTTGTTTTCGCGATGGGTGACGGGAACCATTCCCTGGCTACCGCCAAATCAATCTGGGAATCGCTAAAACTCTCCGACGGATTTGATAACGTCAAGGACCACCCCTCCCGTCACGCCCTGGTCGAAGTGGTCAATGTCCATGACAAGGGACTTATATTTGAACCCATTCACCGCGTGCTTTTCGATGTTGAACCGGCGACGCTGTTCGCAGCAATGGATGCCCATTTCGGCGCCCTGGACGTTGGGTACCGTCGTGTGAAGGCCGGGCCTGAGGCCGCAAAGTCCATCGTGGGGCCAGGTCCGCAAAGATTTTCGTACGTCTTTGGCAGCGAATGGGGGCTGGTCGAGCTGACGCGCCCACCGCACACCTTGCCTGTGGGAACCTTGCAAGGATTTCTGGACACCATCTTGCCAACCCTAGGCGGTTCTATCGACTACATCCACGGCGATGACGTGGTTACCGATCTGGGGTCGCGGCCCCGGCATGTGGGCTTCTTCTTGCCGCCGATGCCAAAAAATGATCTCTTCAAAACCGTCATCCGGGACGGGGTCCTGCCACGCAAAGCCTTCTCGATGGGGGAAGCCCACGAAAAACGCTACTACTTGGAGGCCCGAAAAATCCGTTAGGGCTGATCCGACGTGGGAACGCCTGGTAGGATCGAAGGCGCATGAAACCATCTATTTTGGCATTCCTTGTGTTGGCGATCCTTTTGCCGTCGACCCCCGCGGGGGCGGACGATGAAGCGGCGCAGGTCCCCCGCTACGGCGACCGCGGACAGGTCGAAGTTGCGGTCATGCTGGCCGCCGGATCAGGTGGCCTCGGCGTGGGCGCTGGGGGGCGCTATTTCGTCTTGTCAGGGGTCGCGCCCGGGGTTGAAGCGGATGTCTATCGATATTCTGGCCGCACCTTCGGGGACGTATTCGGCACCCTCCGGCTTGTGCCCCTGCGGCTTCAGTCCTTCGCGCTAGCAGTCACAGGGAAAGCCGGGCGGTTCTTCATTTCTAACCACGACAGTGGGTTTGGCCTCGGCGGTGGGATCAGCGCGCTGTTCATGACCGGAAACGTAGGTTTCGAAATCGGGTTTGAAATCCTGCGCCTCCTTCCCGAAAAATTCTGCATGGATTTGCAAGACTGCACGGTGACCCGTCCTGTTCTGGGCATCCGGATCGTTTTTTAGTGCTGCTGGCTTTTGATAGCCTGCGGGCGGCGGTGGCGCTGTTGACCCGAATCCCAGTCGGGCTCCGTCCGATTTCATCGGCGGCTTCGCGGCTCGCGGGGATTTGGTTTCCCGTTGTGGGGTTGGGCGTGGGGCTGATGGGCGCCACGGTGTTGCACTTCAGTTCAGCTTTGGGGGGGTGGGTGTCTGCCACGTTGGCGATCGCCACAACAGCCCTTGTCACCGGAGCGCTTCACGAAGACGGACTTGCCGATACGGCCGACGCCTTAGGTGCCACCCGGGACCGTGATCGTATGCACGACATTTTGAAAGACAGTCACATCGGCACCTTCGGCGCGCTGGCTTTGATTCTGTCGGTTGCTTTGCGAATTGGCGCGCTCGAAAATTTGGATGCGAAAGGTCCTTTGGTATTGGTCGCGGCTCAAACCTTCTCGCGCCTGCCCGCCCTGTGGTTGATGGGGACTCTCCCTTATGTCACGCCCGCCGCTACTGCGCGGTCGGGCGCCGTGACACGACCGGGTTGGCTCCCGGTGCTTGGGGGCACGGCATTGGCCGTCCTTTTTTGGCTTGGCGCGATCCGTTTCGAACTGTTCACCGCCACGGCGTTGCTGCGGGGGCTGATGGCTTTGCCAATTTTAGCGATGGTCTTGGGCATGGTTTTCTGGCGTCGGGCGGGCGGAATCACAGGGGATTTTCTGGGTGCCACTACGCAGGCCACCGAAATCGTCGTGCTGTTGGCGCTGCATCCGTCTTGACTTCAGACAAACCCGGGCCTAGGGTCCGCGACTTCTGACAACCAAATATTGATCGTGGGTCAAGGGGTGGCAATGCCATCCCAAGGGAAGCCGGTGTGAATCCGGCGCGGTCCCGCCACTGTAACGGAGAGAGGTGACGCCAAATTAGGCCACTGGGTGAAAACCCGGGAAGGTCGGAGTCCCCGATTCAGGTGCAAGCCTGAAACATCGCCAAGCCAGGATACCTGCCCCCGATCACGTAGGGAGACAACCATGGGCCCGGTAAAGGCCCTGTTGGCCGCGGAGATCGGCCCGCGGGGCCGTAGACAATATTGTTCGCGCGCGCTGACCGTTCTATCGATGGTCTGGGGCGTCCGTGGGGCCGCACGCGCCGA
>JAYUUT010000391.1:0-4788 GCA_043754455.1 Myxococcales bacterium | reverse complement strand
CTCGGGCTCGCACGGCGCCGGGTTCGAAAAGAGCCGCAGCCAGGATCGGATCTGTATAGCCCTCTTGGACGTACACGGTCTGGAGCAGGTGCTGAAGATCGCCGTCCCCTAGATCGGACTCCCCGGCAATCCGCACCTCGCAATCTTCCGCGCGCATCACGATGAACAGTCTAAGGTGCGCCAGCCTTTGGCGCATATTCCGCGCGGACCAAAAACACATAGGACGCCACGCCTGTCAGCAGCAACCCCGCGACCACAGCCATAGGGGCGCCATATCCGCCAGTCGCGTGGACCAGCCAGCCGGTCAGGATGGGCGCGACGATGCCGGGAATGTTGGCGGCCAGGTTTTGCAGCCCCACGATTCGTCCGACGGGGCCGTTGGGAATCAAGGTTTGGGTCAGCGCCCAATAGTTGGCCGTTGCCAGGCCCAGTCCCGATAGCGAAACGATCGCGAAAAACAAGGCGACGTTTTTTTGCCCCGAAAAGGCACCAATCAACTCGGTCGAAGCCAAAAGCAGCCCTGCGATGATGAACGTTTTGCGGGTACGCACGGCGTCCCGTCCTCGCGCTATCAAACGATCGGCTGCCCACCCGGCGACGATGGCCACCGTGGCGAACCCGCCGTAACTGGCCGCCGTGAACAAGGCGCTGTCTTTTAGTTTCATGCCGTGTTGTTCGGCAAAATATGATGGCATCCACGTCAGGCAGAAATAGTTGAAATACTGATAGGCGAATGTCCCTATCAACGTTCCTATCATCGCGGGGCTGCGGACCACCGCGCCGAAGGACACCGTCAACCCGGGGCTGGCCTTACGTTCAACCGATTCCCGCTGCCGATCGTCGTTTCGCACTGACAAAAACCACGGAATCAGCCAAATCAGGCTGCCCAGGCCCAGTGACACGAACATCGACCGCCAACCGTGGTTGACCAGCAGCCAATAGGCGATGGGGGTTCCCAGGGCGGGGCCCAGTTTCGCCGCTGCCTGGAAAAGACCAATCGCCAGGCCCCGGCGGTGCTCTGGCATGTTGTATCGGATCCAGCGCATCCCAGCGGGGTTGATGACCGATTCCCCGATTCCCAGCAGCAGGCGCATAGCAAACAGCACCGCAAACGAATTGGCCAATCCCGTGGCCGCAGACACCACGCTCCACATGGCGAACCCGACCCCTAGGCTCCATTTGGCACCGAAACGATCAACCAAGAAACCCGTCGGGATCTGCAGGGCGGCATAGGTCCAAAAAATGGCGGACGACAGCAGACCTCGATCACTGTCCGTCAGCCGAAACAAGGTCGTAAATGCCTTGTCCGCCAGCGCGACGGACAGGTTCACTCGATCCACGAAGGCGATGATGAAGGCCAGGCACAACAGGCCCACCACCGCCCAACGACGGGATGGGGTTTGGTCAGCGGAGCCTGTTTGGTCAGCGGGGGAGGGCATGTTGATCTCAGTCAAAGTCGTCTTACCACTTGTCAAGTTGTCATACCACATTGTCGGCGTGGCACGCGGCTGCCACTTCCATTAGATTCCGGCTGTGTCCTACCTTGTCCTTGCGCGCAAATACCGACCCCAACGGTTCGCTGACCTTGTGGGGCAGGAACACGTCGCCCGCACGCTGACGAACGCGATTGAATTGGACAGGGTCCATCACGCCTTTCTGTTTACGGGGGCCCGTGGGGTGGGCAAGACCAGCGCCGCCCGCATTCTGGCCAAGGCCCTGTGTTGTGCCAGTGGCCCCACCGCCATCCCGTGTGGCACCTGCGATTTTTGCGTCGAAATTGCCGGGGGACAATCCGTCGATGTGCTGGAAATCGACGGTGCGTCGAACACCGGGGTCGATGACGTGCGTACCCTTCGGGACAGCGTCCGCTACCTGCCGTCCAAGGGCCGGCGCAAGGTCTACATCATCGACGAAGTCCACATGTTGTCGACCAACGCTTTTAATGCCTTGTTAAAAACGTTGGAAGAACCGCCTCCTCACGTGGTTTTTATCTTGGCCACAACCGAGGTCCACAAGATCCCGACCACCATCTTGTCGCGGTGCCAGCGTTACGATTTCAAACTGATCCCGACCGCGCGCTTGGTCGAACATCTGGGGACAATTCTGGACGCAGAATCCATCGCCTTCGAACCCGACGGGGTGCGTCTGTGTGCCCGGCAGGCGGCCGGATCGGTTCGTGACGCATTGTCACTTCTCGATCAGGTCATCGCCTTTGTTGGCAAAGACCCTTTGACCCACGCCCGCGTCGCGGACGTCCTCGGAATCGCCGATCGCACGCTGTTGTCGCGCATGCTGGACCTGATCGTGGCGCGCGACGCTCCAGGTGTTTTGCGCGCGCTTGACGGGGCGGCGAACCGTGGGGTGGATTTGGCGCAATTGGGCCGCGCCTTCCTAACCCATCTGCATGACGTCGAAATTGCCACTGTGGTTGCTGACCCGTCGGACATTTTGGACATCACCCCGGACGAACTTGTGGAAGCCAAGGCGGTGGCGGCCCGGGCGGGGCAGGGCCTGTTTTCGGCACTTTTTGACCGATGGGCGCGCGCCTTGGACGAATCAGCTCGGTCGCCTGTGCCTCGGTTGATACTTGAAATGGCGTTGCTTGATCTTTGTGCCGCCGAACCCCTGTTGCCACTTGGCGATTTGCTCAAACGCCTCGAAGAGCTTGAAGGCCGTTTGACCGATGGGGGCGCTCCTGGGGCTCGTGCTCCGGGGTCGACCCCGACCCGTCGCCCGGTGTCGATGGCCTCGGCTCCCGCAAACGATGCCGTTGCTGACTCGCCTCCCACTGTTCATGCCCCGGTTTTATTATCCCGGGCTGCCACGGCCTTGGCCGTTGCCGACAGGGTCGTGTTTGCCCCCCGTCCGGTGACGGCTGAAGACACCTGGCGCCTCGTTCGACTTCGTTTCGAAGATCGCCCCTCCATAGCCGCATCACTGGATCACGCCGAGATCGGTGCGTTTGAACAGGGGCGCGTGGTTTTGCGCGCCGGCGACAAACTGCTGGTCGACCGCCTCGAGAAATACCGACCCGTTTTGGAACAAGCGCTGGCGGACGTGACCGGGGGGCCCGTGCGGGTTGTGATCGAAGAAGCCAAGACGATCCTGAATGCCACCATGCCCACACGGCAATCTGAAGTGGGCCGGGAAGCGGATGCGCACGCGGACGAAAAAAAACGACGCACCGACGAAGCCCGGGCCCATCCTGTAATCCAACGGGCCCAGGAAATTTTTGGTGTCAACGCCCGGGAGACCAAACTGCTATGAGCGATTTCGGAAACTTCAAGAACCTGCTGGAAACCGCGCAGCGGGTACAGGCGGAAATGGCCCGCGTGAAAATCGAACTGGCGGCAAAAACCGTATCTGGTGAATCCGGGGGTGGTCTGGTGGCGTGTACCGCGAACGGAAAAGGCGATTTGCTGTCCGTGTCGATAGATCCGTCCCTGCTGGCCCCAGATAGCCGGGGCATGGTTCAGGATCTTTTGGTGGGTGCCGTCAATCAGGCGCTTGATCGGGCCCGCGAGCTGGCCGAGGCGGACGTCGCCCGGGTGACCGCCGGGCTGCCGTTGCCGCCCGGAATCCTGTGACACCATTTGGCAACCCCATTGCCCGCCTGATTCAGGAATTGGGTCGTTTGCCAGGCATCGGCCAAAAAACCGCCGCCCGCCTGGCCTTTCACCTGCTGCGGGCGCCTGCCGATGAAGCCGCGGCCTTGGCCACCGCGATTCAGGATGTGCGCACCAAGGTTCGCCTGTGCAGCGTCTGCTGCGATTTCACGGAGGCCGACCCGTGTACGTTTTGCGCAGATGGGCGCCGTGACTCAACTGTGGTGTGTGTGGTCGCCCACCCTCAGGACGTGGTCGCGGTTGAACGAACGGGCGGGTTTCGCGGGCGGTACCATGTCCTTCACGGCGTCTTGTCGCCTCTCGACGGCCTGGGACCCGATGATCTGCGCATCGAAGAATTGCTGCGCCGATGTGGAAATGGCGCGGTTTCTGAGGTCATTTTGGCCACGAACCCCAGCGTCGAGGGCGAGGCGACGGCCTTGTATTTGGCCAAGCTGCTGCGCCCGTTCGGCGTCCGCGCGACGCGCATCGCGACCGGGGTTCCGATGGGCGGCGAACTGGAATACGCCGATCGGCTGACTTTGGCGCGGGCCATCGAAGGACGTCGCGATCTATAATATCGCCAAACAGGTGTAAACTTGCCGACGCCTGCACCCGATGATAATGCTGAAACCCAGCGGCACGCGTCGCGAAGGAGATAGATGAGCGGACCCGATGTGATGTTCCCTGAGGAGCAGGCGCTGATTTCAGCGGTCTGTTTGCGGCTTCATAGGGACGCCAATGCCAAGGCCATCCTACTGATTGGCCGCGACGGCCAGCAGATCGCCGACGCCGGCGACGTTAAAGAGCTGGATGTGACGTCGTTGTCGTCGCTAACGGCCGGAAACGTCGCCGCGACGGGCGGAATCTCGCAAATCCTCCGCGAAAAGGATTTCACCAGCCAGTTTCACGAGGGCGAAAAAACCAACGTCCACATAACGCTGGTCGCGGGCAAGGGCATCCTGGTCGTGCTTTTCGACCAACGATCGTCGCTGGGCCTGGTGCGCCTGCGGGTCAAAAAGGCGACCGAGGAATTCACCCGCCTATTTGAACAAGTGGCTAAAAAGGCCGAATCCAGATCCGCCCATTCACCCATCGGTGAAATCACCGACAGCGACATCGACAACCTTTTCAATGACTAGCCTGTTAACGACCAGCGGGAGCCGGGCATGAGCTTCATCAA
>JAYUUT010000390.1:0-51429 GCA_043754455.1 Myxococcales bacterium | reverse complement strand
TGCTGTCAGATTTGCGACAGGCATCGCGGCCCTTCGCCGACAGGGAACTAAAGGAGTTGCAGGCCTTCGCACGATCGGAATCGGGCAACGCTGACCTAGACCTTGCGCTGTGGGACGTGGCATTTTGGGCCGAACGTCTGCGCGAAAAGAAATACGATTTTAGCGAGGAGGCCCTACGGCCGTTTTTCCCGTTGCCCGGCGTTTTAGAAGGGCTGTTTGCCCTTGCGGGCCGGCTGTTCGGCGTTCAATTCCGGGCGGCGGATGGCCAACAACCGGTCTGGAATACGGATGTTCGACATTTCGAAGTTTTGGATGAAACCGGTGCCCTGCGCGCGTCGTTTTTTCTGGACGCCTATTCCCGTCCCGCCGACAAACGCGGCGGCGCCTGGGTGTCGGGTTGCCTGGATCGAAAACGGCTGGCAGACGGCAGCGTGCGGCCACCTGTGTCTTATGTTGTGTGCAATCAACTACCACCGGTTGATGGTCGTCCGTCGCTGATGACCTTTTCCGAGGTCGAAACCCTGTTCCACGAATTCGGCCATGCCCTACAGCACATGCTGACAACCGTCGACTACGTCGAGGCCGCAGGCACCAACAATGTCGAATGGGACGCCGTCGAATTGCCCAGCCAATTCATGGAAAACTGGTGCTATCACCGACCGACCTTGCAGGGCTTTGCCCGGCATTTCGAAACCGGCGCCCCGCTGCCGGTGGATATGTTCGACCGCATTTCTGCCGCGCGCACCTTCCGGGCCGGATCGCAGTTCCTGCGGCAGATCTATTTTTCGACCCTAGACCTAGAACTGCACCACAGGTTCAATCCCGCCACCGACGACGTTTTAGGCGTGCAGGCGCGCATCGCCGCTGACAACACGGTTCTGCCCCCGTTGCCCGAAGACCGGTTTTTGTGCGGGTTTTCTCATATTTTTGCGGGCGGTTACGCCGCTGGCTATTACAGCTACAAATGGGCCGAGGTCCTCAGCGCCGACGCCTTCGCCGCGTTCGAAGAAGCGGGTCTTGAAAATCCTATCGAAATCGCCCGGGTGGGACGAAAATTTCGCGACACCGTCCTCGCCTTGGGCGGCAGCCGTCACCCCGCCGAGGTGTTCGCGGCTTTCCGCGGCAGGGCTCCTCGCGTGGACGCCCTGCTTCGTCACAACGGCCTGACCGGCTAGCCGATTGGGCCCAGGGGTCCTCCGGGCGTGCGTTCCTTTCTAACAAGACAGGCTACAATCCCCGCAACAATGACATTGTCACCCCGACAGGCGCGGACCAGAATTGCGTGGGACTTGGTTTTCGTGGCCCTATTGCTCCACGGAGCGATCGGCTCCGTTTCGTCCGCCACAGCGGCCCCGAGAACGCCCTCGGGGCGGTCGGGCCGCGCCCTTCCCGCAGCGAAAACCGACCCGCGCGAATTGGAGGCCCGTGAAGCCTTCGCCGCTGGCGACCACCGCAAGGCGCTTGAACTTTTCGCGAAGCTTTACGCAGAAACCCTTCACCCCAACTACCTTAGGAACATTGGACGTTGCTACCAGTACCTAAACGATCCCGAAAAATCGATTAATAGTTTCCGGGACTATCTGCGCAAGGCGAAGGATCTCAAGGTCGACGATCGGACCGAGGTAGATGGGTATATTACCGAAATGGAGGCCCTGGCCCTCAAGCGTGAACGCGCCGTCGCCAGACCCACCGTCAAAGATCCCGGACCCGCTGCCGCCCCCCCCAACACGGCTCACGCGCCCCCTCCTGCACCCATCCTCATGCAGACGCCGGTCGCCGCTGCCCCGCCCCCTTTGAGAACAACAGCAAATTGGGTGTGGATAGGCTTAGGGGTTGTCGTGGCAGGCACCGCTGCGACAGTGCTGGGGTTGACGGTATTTTCAAAGTCAAAGGAGACGTCATGTTCGCCCGATCGCATCTGCCCCTGAGTGCCACCCTCTTGGCTCTCGGATTAGCCCTTGGCTGCGCCGAAAAGAGCGATCAATTGGTCCTGGTTGATGTCATTCGTGACGTCCAAGTGGGGGAAGTTGATTCGGTCGAGTTTCAGATCCTTCAGGCCAAACAGCCCGTCAGCACCAAGACTGTTCCCTGGCAGGGCGCCATGTCCGGACCCCTCAAGGTTGGATTGCGCGTCTCCACGGATTTAACCGGCGAGTTTGAGGTGAACGCCACCGGATTCCTTAGCCGCAAGGTGGTGGGATACGCCGCACCGGCAAAGGTGACCCTGCACGGACGGGGATCCTCCGACATCGTCAAACTGACGATTCTGGCGGGTGCCCCCCCGGTTACGCGATCGGCCGACGGAGGTATTTCAGCGCCTATGGGCCAAAGCGATGGACGACCTCGAGACCCCGATTCTGGGGCGGGTCCTGAGGCCGATGTTCCAGGGAAACCTTCATCAGATCCCGACGCGAGAGCTGCCAATGTCGATGGTGCCGGTCCCGACCGGGCCGATCAAGGACCCATCGTGGACAGCCCGTCCGTGATTGACAGCCGCGCAGATAGCAACCTTGACAGCGGAGCCAACCCGGGAACAATCCCCGATACAGCCCCGGATGCCGTGCCGGCCATGTGGACGAAACCAGAGAACGTCGAAAACGATCTCCTTCAACGAGAATACAGGGTCGAGGTCGCGGCTAACCGTCTGACGGGCGACGCGGTACTGGTATTCGAAGAAAACGGCAGTGTGAAGGCCCTGTCCTACCAAGCCGGAACGAAAGTGTGGGGGACGCCGAAGGTTCTGGACAACCGGGGCAGTCCCGACCGTCCGACGGTGGCGGTAGACCGCAACAACAAGGCCATAACAATTTGGGCGAACCGCAGCAGCGAGGCCGCGCTGCTGGGCATCTGGGTTTCGCATTCAGCGGACGGGGGCAACAGTTGGACGCCACCCATTCGCATTCATGCGGGCTCCAACTCCTACACGCCAAGTGTCGCCATAAGCCCATCGGGGCGGGCGCGCGCGGTATTCGAACAGGGAATAGCCAATATCAACAGGGTCTATACAACCTATTTTGACGGTGCCAACTGGAGTCCCGCCACCCAAGTGCTTGACGCCATGGATACCTCGAACTCGCGCGAGGTGTCCGTGGTCATCGACAACGTCGGATCCGGTTTCATTGGCTGGCAACAACCAGCCCCGACCGTCACTGATGGGTACAAGAACCATGTCTACGTCGCCCAGTTTACCGGCGCCACCCTTGCCGCACCTCGCATTATCAGCACCCACAACTACTACTCGGAAAACCTTACGACCGCTCTGACCCCGACCGGGGACAAGGGCTTCTTGGTCTGGACCCAACGTTACGAAAACATGAACGGGACAGAAATTGTCGCAAGCCGGTTTGCCCCATCTGATGGGTTCACGGCCCCCGTGCAGGTGCAGGGACTATCCAGCATCACCTGGCCCAGACTGGCGATCGACGATCGCGGGGGCGCAACCGTCGCCTTTTCTATTGGCCTTGCCAATAACCGCTACCAGGCGGCCGCGACCCGTTTCGACCCCGCCGGCGGATGGGGAATGATGCAGCTTTTGGAACAGAACAACCTCGCCAAGGGCAACTCCAATGACTACGAACAACTCCTACATCACAATGTTGCAAGCGACGCGACTGGAAACACCCAAGTTGTATGGAGGAAGGTCAAGGATGATCCCGCGTTGACGATAGCGTTGGTCGCCCGTCAATTTGTTGTGGGCAAGGGGTGGCAGCCCGAAGTCACGATAGCTGAACAGCCCAAACAAGCCGTTTCGTGGCCCATTTCTATCGCAACAACCTCGACCGGCATCTCGCTTGTCCCATGGATATTTGCTGACTACACACAGAAAATGTCGGATCCAAACCTCTACAACATCTTTGTGTCGTTCTTTAGGTAGCTAAACACTCCGAAGCCGCAGCGCCTGGCTGTCTGTCACGCCCCCAGACGCCACTGGCTGCGCAAGCCGACTGTGCGGGCGTTGTCTGGCAGTCGCTGCAAGAAGCTTGCGCGCCATTCCGGTTTTCCCAATGCGGCGGCCCTCTCTTCTAATCGCGCGCACGCCCGCTCCAGCACCCGACGTCCCAGCGCCATTTCACCAGAGGCCGCAAACGTCTCCGCACAAACCAGCCGTACCAGACTTTCGCCTGGACACGCAGCCTGATGTCCCGCGAGCGAAAGCGCCGCACCTGGGGTCACGATCGGCAGTCCCGTTGACGACGACGGCCGAGATCGGGGCGCCCCACTGCGCGTCCGGGTTTCCATTCTCGCGTTCGCATCACCGACAATCTCACGCGCCTCGGGCACCCGCCCCTGTCCCAGCAGCGCCCGCGCCAACACACCCAAAGCCAGCGCCTGCAGAGGAGATCCAACACTCCTGGCGGTTTCTACCGCGCCTCGCGCTTGATTTTCTGCCCGAAGGGGATCGTCGTCCCCTAACGCCACCTGCCCCATCAACACCGCGGCGCCGATCTGCGCCTCGGTGTCACCGCGTCCGACTGCCTGATCCATCGCCCGTTCGGCAAACATTCGTGCTTCAAACCTGCGCCCCATCGCCAGCAACGCGTTGCCCAGATCCAGCAGGATGGGCCCAATCTGGTCCGTGCCGCCCAACCTTTCCATGACCAAAAGGGCGCGCCGCAGATTTTGTTCCGCCGAATCCACCATACCCATTGCCGCGAAGATGCGCCCAAGTTCCATTCGAACCAGCGCCGCCCGTCGCGCATCACCGACCGCTTCCAACATACGCGACGCGGTTTCGTAAGACGCCACCGCCGCAACCGTATCTCCCGCTAGCTCGGCCAGTGCCGCCCGCAGCGCCCGCGCCCGCCCCGCAAGCAGCGGTGTCACGCTACGGCCCGCCACCTCCACCCGGTCCAACCATACATCCGCGCGTTCGGGTTTCCCCAGCTGAATCAGCACAGCGGCTAGCTCGACCCACCCCCTGTGCAAGGCGCGCACTTCATCATCTCCGGAGGCGTGCCGATCGGCCAAGACCGTCACGGCCTGGTCAAAATCGTCCCATCGACGCTGCATCGCCACTGCGATTGCACACACACGAGCGGCGTCCAGCACGACCGCGCCACGCCCCCGATCCCGGGCCTCGCGCGAAGCAACCTCCGCCTCGCGGGGATGTCCCTGGGCCAGCGCCGCCTCGGCTTCACACAGGCGCAACCGGGCCCGGATCTCTTCTTCGGGACCGCTGTGCAATCCTGCCTCGGCCAGCAACCGCGCGGTCACCGCATCACCAGCGTAAAGCGCCCGTTCCGCCACCGCCACAAGGGCCGCATCAGCCCCCGCCGCCGCCGCCCGCGACAGATGCGCCGCCGCCCGCGCCGTGTCCGCGCCCCCTCGTCCCGCACAAATCCGTCCCGCCGCCGCGTGCAGGCCACGCCGTTCGTCTTCGCGAAGGCCCCGGTACACGACCTCGGCGGTCAGAACCTGGCGGAACGAAAACAGTTCTTCGTCCCCCTGCCGAAAGCTGTGCAAGGTTTCGTCAGCCACCAGGTCAGCCAGTGCGGGCGCCACTTCAAAATGTGTCGCAAGGCCCAGCACCCCCGCCACATCACCCGCCGAACATCCGGCCCCCAGAACCGACAGCGCCCCCAGAATCTGTTGCGTCCGCTCGTCGCGCAGCCCCAGCCTCCTGGCCACGAGATCGCTTGGCACCGGGGACGATTCACCTTGGGCCACATCCGCGCCCCGCAAGACCTCTTCGATGGCCCAGGGCAGCCCATGCGCCCGTTCGACCAGCCAGGCGGCACGTTCGTCCCCCAGTTCCGCCACCGTGCCGATCGCCATTTTCTGGCAGGCCTTGGACGTCAACGGGGGCAGAGGCAACCGCAACACATCGCGGTTTGACCAGGCTTCATCAACAGGGGCCACCGATTCCGGACGACCCAGGGCCAGCACAAACAACGGTCGATCGGATAACACCTGCAGCGCCACATCCACCAGGCCCAGACTGGCCCTGTCCGCGGCGTGAACGTCTTCGAGCACCAACGCTACAGGCCCTTCGCCGGTGGCCGCCTCTAGCCATTCCAACCAAGCAAGCCGCAATCCGTCCGCCATCAACCGGGCATCTTGCCGGGCGGCCTCAAGGGCGGGGACCTCGTCATCGCGAAATCTTACGCCCGCAATCTCACCCAAGAAGGCAACCACCTCAGGGGCGCGGGCAGGGGCCAGACAGCGCGAAAAATGAGCTTCAAACAAGGATCGGGCTTGCTCGGAACGTTCGCGACCTGACAGACCCGCGGCGGTTCGCAAGGCCGAACCCAACAACACAAGCGGCATCCGCGCCACCAATGATTCCGCCTGCCCGTGCAGGTATTCGAACGGATTGCCATCCGCCATCATCCGTTCGACCAGTTCCTGGCGCAGTCGGGATGTGCCGCCCCCCGAAGGCGCCGTCACCAGCGCCACCCGCGCCGCCCGTTCGTTCACACATTCGTCCCAAAGCGCTTCCAAGGTGCCCAGTTCCCGATCCCGTCCCATGAACGGTGCGCTGTTCCCCCGGAGGACGCGGGGCGGATCGTGCGGACCCTTTTCAAACAGAAGGTGCCGTTTGGGCCCGCCCGCCAGTTGGAACCGAGACGACAAAAACCGAGACGACAAATCGTCGACACATATTGACCCTGGCGGTTCGCCAAACAACAAGCGCGCCCCCGTGTCGAGCACATCACCAATCGGCAAGACCCCCGCATGCGGCGATCGCCCCGTCGCCAACGCAAACGCGGCCCCAGGCAACACTTGCCTCAGCAACAAGGCACAGCGGGCCGCCCGTGCCGCCTGTTCCACCGCCGCCGCGATGCCCCGATCCACCAACGTGACCACCATCGATCCATCCAGCAGCCTGTCAACCCTCCCCCCCCAGGGCGCAAGCAGCCGCCGCAGCGATTCCAGCTTCACGGCCCCACTTGCCTCTGTCGACACGCCCGTCGTTCCGTTCAGAAGCGTCAGGCCCGCCCCACTGTCCCCTGGCAACGGTCCCCCCGACGGCCTAGGAAACGCCACCATCACCGCACACAACACCCGCGCTTCGTCCGCTTCGGAAACGGGCGCTGGCGTGCGCGACCGCATCGCCACCATTTCGTCATCACCGTGCCCGTCTGCCAGCAGGTGGTTGCACAGATCTGCGAATTCCCCCGCCAGTTCGTCGGCGCTGGGCGGTCGGTGGGCCGGATCTTTTGCCAACATCTGGGTCAGCAGCTTCGCAAACACAGGCGATAGGCCTGGGCAGCGTTCGGCAACGTTCAGCGAATCGTCCAGACAGATCTTGGCCAGCACCGCGATGGGGCTTTCGCCCACAAACGGCGGCTGCCCCGAAAGACATTCGAAAATCACACAGCCCAGAGAAAACAGATCCGCCCGTGCGTCGATGTCCCCAGACCCCCGCGCCTGTTCGGGGGACATATACATCGGCGTGCCCAACGTCGACCCCACGAGGGTGATACGCCGGCTGTCGAACATTCGTCGCGCGATGCCGAAATCGATCAGCTTCACCGCGTCCAGATCGTCGCCCGGCAGCAACAAATTCGCCGGCTTCAGATCCCGATGCACAATCCCGCGCGCATGCGCCACCGCCAAAGCCTCAAGAATGCGACGCCCCATCCGCGCCGTCGCCACCACCCCCAAAGGTCCACGCAGCAGCCGATCCTCCAGCGTTTCTCCCGCCAACCATTCCATGGCCAAAAACCGTTCCCCCGCCGCTGTCGACCCATGCGCCACGTACGTCACGATCGCCGGATGGTGCAATTCGGCCAGCAGGGCCGCCTCCTGATCAAACCGTTCTGTTGATGGCCCGCGCCGGTCCCGCAGCACCTTCAGGGCCACCTCACCCCCCGTCCGGCGGTCCCGGGCATGAAAGATCGTACCCATCCCCCCCGCACCCGATTCCTCTATAACTTCGAACCTGTCGCCATAGACGGCCTCATTTGTCGGGGGGCGGGGCAAAGACACGGTCAAGGACTGTCGGCACTTAACGCGTTTTGCTTAAATCGGGGTGGCGCCCCCCCCGGGGTTACCGTTGGGCTTGCCTCCCCGCGCGGGGCGCCCTAAGTTTGCCGACCTATCTGGCTTCCTGCGGCACAAGGACAAGCGTGGTTTCCTACATTCTCAAAAAGCTCTTCGGTACAAAAAACGGCCGCGTTTTGAAGGGCATTGCGCCCCTCGTCGCGCGCATTAACGAACTTGAACCCGCCATGCAGAAGCGGTCCGACGAGGATCTGCGGGCCTTGACCGGGGAATACCGGCGGCGATTGGGCCGCGGAGAAACCTTGGACAGCCTTTTACCCGAGGCCTTCGCCACCTGCCGGGAAGCCGGTAAGCGCGTGCTGAACATGCGGCACTTCGACGTGCAGTTGGTCGGGGGGACCATCCTTCACCGGGGGGTCATCTCGGAAATGAAAACCGGCGAGGGCAAGACCCTGGTTGCGACCTTGCCCGCCTACCTCAATGCCCTAGAAGGCAAGGGTGTCCACGTCGTCACAGTCAACGACTACCTAGCCCGCCGCGACGCCGAATGGATGGGGCGCATCTACAAATCCCTGGGGCTGACCGTGGGTGTGGTCGTCCACGGCCTCACCAACGCTGAACGGCAGGCCGCCTACCGATCCGACATCGCCTACGGCATGAATTCGGAACTGGGCTTCGATTACCTGCGCGACAACATGAAGCTGAGCATCGAAGATTACGTGCAGCGCGATCTGCATTACGCCATCGTTGACGAGGTCGATTCAATCCTGGTCGATGAAGCGCGAACGCCGCTGATCATTTCCGGCCCTGCCGAAGAATCAGCGGATTTATATACGCAGGTCAACGGCATCATTCCGGGGCTGCGCAAGGACATTGATTTCACCGTCGATGAAAAGGCCCATTCGGTGATGATGACCGATTCGGGTGTCGACCGGGTCGAACAGCGCCTGAAACTCGATAATTTGTACGACGCAGAAAACATCGCCTGGCTGCACCATGTGAACCAGGCGCTGCGCGCCCACACGCTGTACAAACGCGACGTCAATTACCTGATCGAAGAAGGCAAGGTCGTCATCGTTGATGAATTCACCGGCCGCAAAATGCCGGGCCGACGTTGGTCCGACGGCCTTCACCAGGCCATCGAAGCGAAAGAAGGCGTCGAGATTCAGGAAGAAAACCAGACCCTGGCGACCATCAGCTACCAGAACTTCTTCCGCCTTTACAAAAAACTGTGCGGCATGACCGGCACCGCCGACACGGAAGCCGAAGAATTTTCCAAGATCTACAAACTGGACGTCAACGTCATTCCGACCAACCGGACCAACGTCCGCAAGGATGCCGACGACGTCGTCTACAAGAATGAAAAGGGCAAATTCCGCGCCCTAGTGAACGACATCGAACAATGCCACCAGAAGGGCCAACCGGTTTTGGTCGGCACCGTATCGGTGGAAAAATCTGAAGTCGTCGCGTCGATGCTGCGCAAGAAAGAAATCCCCCACAGCGTCCTGAACGCCAAACAGCACGAACGCGAGGCCCTGATTGTCGCCCAGGCCGGCCGCAAAGGGTCGGTCACGATTTCCACCAATATGGCAGGCCGCGGGACCGACATCTTGCTGGGCGGGAACCCCGAAATGTTGGCCCGGGCCGAGGTCGATCCTGAAAACGCCGCCAAGATCGGCCACGAGATCGTCGAAGAGTTGCAACCCCAATACCAGGCCGCCTTTGCCCGCTGGAAAGACGACTGCGAAGGTCAGAAGAAGGAGATCATCGAAAGCGGGGGTCTGCAAATCCTGGGCACCGAACGGCATGAATCCCGGCGCGTCGACAACCAATTGCGCGGCCGTGCGGGACGCCAGGGCGATCCGGGCGGATCACGGTTTTATCTAAGCCTCGAAGACGATCTGATGCGCATTTTCGGGGCTGAACGGATAACGGGCCTCATGGAACGGCTGGGGATGGAAGAAGATGTCCCCATCGAACACCCCTGGATCAACAAATCCATCGAAAGCGCGCAAAAACGGGTCGAAGGTCACAACTTCGATATCCGCAAGAACCTGCTGGAATACGACGACGTGATGAACCAGCAACGCAAGAGCATCTATGCCTTGCGGCGCCAGGTGCTCGAAGGCCGGTACGCGCGGGAACTAAGCCCCGAAGAAAAAAAGGCGGGCAAAAAACCTGTAACCGCGGATGCGTCGGGAAAACACACACAAGAAGCCCTGACCAAATCAGCGCGGCCTCAGCTTGCAAAGATGGCGGATGCCCTGTCTCACACCCAGGGCGCGCAGACCGCGGATGGCACCGCAGCCCCCATGCTGGAAATTCCCCTAAACGTGGAAATGTTCAGGTCGTCGATCTACCGGCAGTTTGGAACCTATCCCGACGTCACCGGCATGCTGGACGATCGCACAGCGACACTTGATCGGCTGAGCACCGAAATTGCGTCGTCGATGTTGCAGCAGCGCGAACGCCTGCTGGATCTTGCCGAAGACGTGCTGCAACAGTTCCTGGACGAGGTTTGCCCCCGCGGCGCCCACGCCGAAGCCTGGAACATGTCCGCCTTGGTGGCGGGCGTAAAGGAACGGTTTGGCTTCGAAATGTCCGCGTCCAAACTGTTTGCCGAACGTGACAGCCTGGCTGAATACCTGTGGGGCGAACTGGAAAAAATCGTCGAAGCGCGCGAATCCGAATTTGGACTGCCGCTTCTGATCTACCTTTCCCGATCTTTTTTCTTAGAAGAAATCGACGCCCGCTGGATCGAACATTTGCGCGCCATGGAGGCGCTTCGCGAAGGCATCGGCCTGCGCGGCTACGGCCAGAAAGATCCGAAACAAGAATACAAGAAGGAAGGGTTTGTCATCTTCCAGGGGATGTTGGTCGCCATCCAGAAAAACGTCTGCGAAAAACTGTTCCATGTGCAGGTCAAACGCGAAGGCGAAGAGCCCGAAGTGCCGGAGCAACGCAAGAAAAACGCCCGCCGCATGGTCGAATCCGGGGGGGGTGAAGCGCAAGACGCCGCAGCCGACGACACAGCCCAGCCGCAACGCCGCGAAGGCCCCAAGGTTGGCCGCAACGATCCGTGCCCCTGCGGCAGCGGCAAAAAGTACAAGAAGTGCCACGGGGTTTCAGCGGGGTAGATGCCCCGTAGGTCTTACAACTTTCGCTTACGGCGCCCATCAACTATGATCGTGCGTCAGCCTTCTTAAGGGGAGCGCATGGGAACCCGTCCGTCACAAAGAACGCCAATTATCATCATCGCAGGCCTCAGCTGGGCCTTCGGTTTTTCTGGACTCGGATGCAAGAACGATCCGGCCGTCGGCTGCGCGTCCGATGGGGTGTTCGACGTCAAAGATTCGCCACTTGCGGCCATGGAAAACGTGAAACTGATTCGCACCGGCGCCACGTTTGGGCTCGTCGGACTGGACAAGGACACGATCCGCTGGGGTCAAATTGGGGAAACCGGGGGCGCCATCGAAAAAGAAACCACGATGACGGTTCCGGCGCGGGTGGTGGGGCCGTTTTTCGCTCTGACGGGGAAGGCCGCCCCGGGGGATCAACTGTTGGTGGTCATCGGCGTTAAACGGCCTCCGAAGGCGGCGGGGACGGGTGAATTTATCGAAGTTCAGACCATCACCCAGGATGCCGGCGGCGAACCTTCTGCGCCCAAACGCCTTTTGGATCTGCCCGCACTTCCCGACGCAGAAACCAAACTTCGCCTCGTCATGGGCACGTCAGTCAACGGCAAACGGGCCGCGCTGGCGTGGGGGTTTGACGGGCAACCCGTACCGCCCATGATGCTGATCATGCGCCCGGATGGTGAAGCCCTAGGGGATGCCGCGATGCCGACCTCTGTCAAACAGATCGGCCCCACTTGGAACTGCCTGGCCTTCGTACCTTCACGCACCGAATTCAGCCTCAGTGCGGTGGTTCCCCCCGCCACGGAAGCCAACAAACCCGAATGGCATCTGCTTGATTTTGCTGACGATGGTCGGCTGGATTGGGCGTTGGCGGTGTCACCTGAAACCGACACGATGGACTGCCCGGTGGTGACCCCCAATCTGCCCCGGCCCAAAGTGAAGGGGTATTCCATCGCCTGGCAGACGCCCGTGGGAACCTACTTCGCAGATTTCAAGACCGAACCGGACGCGGATGGGGGCGACCGCCAATCAACGTATTCGCGTATCGTGAAGGCGGCGGTTCGTTTTGGCGGCCCCTCAAAACAGCCGCCTTTGGCCTGCCTGGCCCCCATCGGGACCGATTACGCGTTGACCTACGCCAGCCCAAACAGCCCGCAGGTGGACAGGTTTGACTACCGCGGGACCCCCAAAGGCGGGACGTTTTTCCTGCCCTTACAGGGCGAAAGCGGGCCCCTGTCAGCCTGGCCCATGCAAGGCGGTTTCTTTGTGACGTATGTCGACAAGCCCCAGGCAGGTGGCTTTTCGACTGACGTTTCGCGCAAACGCGTATTGATCAAGGTCGGTTGCGGCTCGAATCTCTGACCTCGCCATCTGTGGAATATTTCGCCCCCACCCCTGGTTCCAAGGACAGATCCCATGGGCCTATTTTCTCGCCGCCCCTCCCGAGCTGATTTCGAACGTGAAGCCTTGCCTCATTTGGGGGCCCTCCACGGCGCCGCCATGCGCATGACACGCAGCGAAAGCGATGCCGACGACTTGGTCCAGGAAACCGTCATGCGGGCCTACCGTTTTTTCGATTCATTCGAACCGGGCACAAACTGCAAGGCCTGGCTGTTCCGCATCCTGAACAACGCATTCTGCAACCGGTACAGGCAGCGGGACAGGGAACGGGAAATTCTTAGCCAGGTCGAATCGTCCGATGCCAATCTGGGCCAATTCCTGGGCGATCTGTCGCGTGACTCCGAAACGGCCTTGCTGGGGCGCATGGTGTCAGAGGACGTCGAAAGGGCCCTGGCGGCGGTCCCCAGCGATTTCCGTATGGCGGTTATTTTGGCCGATCTTGAGGACTTCTCGTACAACGAGATCGCCGAGATCATGGGGTGCCCCGCGGGCACCGTGATGAGCCGCCTGTTCCGAGGGCGCAAAATGCTGCAAAAATCCCTATTCCAATACGCGGTCGATCAAGGCGTCATCCCGGCGCCCGCCGAGGCCCCAGCGGCCGAGGCCCCGATAGATTTGGCCACGTTCCGCAAGCACCGCAGCCACGGCGGGGGGCGGCCATGACAACCATGAAATGTAATGAGGCGGATAACCTGATCCACCCCTACATCGACGGCGAATTGGCCGAGGGGGAACGGGATTCGTACGAACGCCATCTGCTGGACTGCCCTGCATGTAACCAAGCGTCGCGGTTGCAGTCCCGGTTCAAATCGGCGGTCCGGGGGCACCTGGGTCCGCGGCTGGTGTCGGCACGGTTGCAGGCGCGTATCGCGCAGGGCCTGGCCGCCCCGACGGCGGCGTCCCGACCTTGGTTCTGGGAACGTTTCCCCCGTCTTGGCCCTGCCGTGATGGCGGCTGGGGCCCTGGCGGCGTTGGTGCTGGTGGCCCGGTCCAAAACCCCGGTTGTGATGGAACAGGCGCGCCGGACCCTGCAGGCGGGGGTTCCCTTGGATGTCGTAGATTCCAGTTGCCTGGCGGTGGCCAATTGGTTTCGCGGCAAGCTGGATTTCCCCGTAAAACCACCCGCCCAGACCAAAGGCGCATCATGTCAAGGAGGGCGGCTGGTCAATGTGGGGGGACGGTTCGGGGCGTATTTGGTGCTGACCGGGGCGGGCGGACAACGGTTGGGGTTGATGATTTACGACGACGATGCCGACGAGGAATCGACCCTGCGGCGGATGCTGGTAGGGCGGGAATTGACCATGGTGACGGACAGGGGGGCGTCAACGGCGGCGTTTCGGGGGGGTGATGGCCTGAACTACGTTATGACCGTGGACGCGGACGAAGACTGGCTTGCCAGTTATTTGACGACGACGTTCCGGCCCTGAGTTCTTGTTAATTTGGGGGGCTGTTAATTTTGCGGGCAACGTTGGCCTTTTGCGGCGCTTCCGTGTACGTTCGTAGACCCAATGGCAAGTCGCATCCTGCTTTGTGTTGAGCCGGACGGCGGGGCGGTGGCTGAGATCAAGAAGGTGTTCACGCCCTACGGGCTCTCTGTGCAGAGCATCCCGAATGGCGAGCAAGCGATCGAATGGGCGCGGGCCAACAACCCCGCCGCCATCATCGTCTGCGTCGAACCCCGCAAGATCGGGTACGCGATCTGCAACAAGATCAAGCGCAGCCCCGAACTGGCAAAGATCCCACTGATCCTGACGTCGGCCGAGGAAACCCAACAGACCTTTGAACAGCATAAGAAGCTGAAATCAAGGGCCGACGAATACATCATCAAGCCGCTTTTGGCTGAAGACCTACGGAAGAAATTGGGATCCGTCCTGGCCCTCGGTGAACCCCAGGGCGACCTTGAAGATGAGGAGATCATCATCGGATCCGATGGCGAAGAACTGTCGGTATCAGACAGCGACATCGTGATGGACGAACGGGGCCCCCCCACCACCGTTGCCCCTGCCTTCGACGGCGGCAACCTAGAGGCGGAAACGGACGCCGCATTCGATGCCCTTCAGATAGGGCACACGGGGCCCCTGGAAACACCCCTGGCCGCAAGACCGACCGCTCCCTTGCCTGCCCCCGCATCGGATTGGGAGGGCGAACGAACCAACGCGGTCCATTCGCTTGAGTTCCTGAACCTGGCAGAGCCCGCGTCGCCGGTTCCCGCCAGCCCCTTTGTCCCAGGGGCCGACGATTTCATTTCCGATGTGGGCCTGGCCCCATCGGTCGACGAGGTGGAACACCACACGCCCCACCCGGTGGATGATGGCCGCGTCGCCGAACTGCAAAGCACCGTCAAGGAACTGGAATCGCAGCTTCGGGCCTTGCAAACCAGTCGATCCAGCCTGCAAGAGGAACTGGACGAGGCCCGTCAGAAGGTTTCCACCCAGCCCCTGTCCAAAGAAAAAGAAGTGTTGTCGCTGCGGGAGATCATCAACCGCAAAGAACGCGACATCCTGGATCTACGGGACGGCCTAGACGCCAAAGATCGGCAGATCCTAGATACCAAAGATCGCATTCGTGAAAACGAACGCGGCAAACGCGACTTCGAAGACAAGATGCTGGGCCTGGAAAAAAGCCTCATGGCCGCCCAGGAAAAAATTGCCGCCCAGGGCCAGGATAAAGATCGGGCAACCGAACGGGAAAAGGGCCTCAAGGCACGCCTGGACGACGCGCTGACCGAAATTCAAAAAGCTCACGAAGAAGTCGAAGGCGCCAAGAAACGCCTGGCATCCGCAGAAGATCGGGCTCGTACCGAGAGTGAGAAACAGCGCGGGGATCTGGAAGCACAGATTCTGGAGCTAAAAGAAGCCCATCACGAAGAAACCGGGCGTCTGGCCGACGAAAAGGTCGCCACCGAAGAATCGCTGAAGAGTTCTTACGATGGCGAAATTGCCCGGCTGAAAGCCACACACGCCGCCGATCAAGAGTCGTTGCAAAAAAAGAGCAGCGAAGAGCTGCGGCTGTTGGACGATCGGCTGGCGGCGGAAAACGCGCGGCTGCGGCGGGACGGCGAAAAGGCCCTGGCCGCTGCAAAAGAAGAACAGGCCCTGCAGGTGGCGGCCGAACGGCAGGCGCACCAGGCAGCCGTCGAAGGCAAAGAGCGGGATCACAAAAACGAACTGCTGGCATCGCGCAAACGCCACGAAGAAGAGCAGCAGGCGGCAGAAGATCGACGGCAGCGCGAAGGCAGCGACGCGGAAACCCGCCGGGTCAGCGAACTAGAAGCGGCTGAATCGCGGCGACGACAAGAGCTGCAAGGCCGCGACGACGAACACCACGCCAAACAAGCCGAGCTGGACCGGCGGCACTTCGACGAGAAGGCCGAACTGTCCGAACGGCACCGGCAGGAGCTGGACCAGGCCAATGTCAGAGCAGCGAAGGCCGAGGGTGAATTGGCGGCACGGACTGAAGAGCTGGCTGAAGCGCGGCGGCGGATCACCCGTGTGGACGGTGACCTGGATGGCGTCCGCGCGGATTTGCGCGACCGCGAAGTGAAGCTGACCCAGGCCCGTGATCGGGCCGCCGAACAAGAAACCAAATCCGCCGAATACGAAGATCAAATCTTGCGGGTGTTCACCAAACTGAAGTCGGACGACAAGGTGATCGACCGGGCCAAACGGGCATTGGCCGTCGCCTTGACCTTGCTGGACGAACGTGGGGCCGGGACATCCACGCCGGCCGTGAAACCTTCGGGTGACGAAAGCGGCACGTCCTAAAAAACGTGCGGAACGATTGCAAGAACTGACCGGGAACCTCGCCGGGTTAAAACCCAGCGAGAAGCAGGCGTTAGAACGGATCTACCGGCGGCGGCTGCTGCCCGAAGAGGTCGTGTCGGCAGAGCTTGCGACGTATATGTGCAGCCTGTCGCGCGATCTGGAAAGACAGATTGGCCTGCTGGTGAACCGGCGGGGCGGGATCGAACATGTATTTGTGGGTGATTCGTCGAAATTGATGCTGCCGGATTTTGGGCGCATCCGGGCCGGGCGGGGGCGATTTCGCGGGTTGCGGCTGGTCCACACCCACTTGCGCAACGAAATTTTGTCGCGCGATGACTTGGTCGATCTGGCCCTGTTGCGGCTGGATCTGATTGCGGCCCTCGGGGTCACCCACAGCGGCACCCCGGCCGATCTGCATGTGGCGCATATGGTTCCCCCACAGCCCGACCAGGATCCGTGGAGAATTTTAGACCCGGTGCCGTTTTATCAAGCGCGTGTCGATGCGGCGGCTTTGATATCGGCGTTGGAAGAAGAGTTTGAACGCACAGTCCCCGCCACCGTGTCCACCAAAGGCGCAGGACGGGCCGTGCTGGTGGTGGTCGAGCTACGAAAAGGCCGAGGCCCGAAGATCCCAGGCGGTGACACCGCCCTGCGTACGTCGATGCAAGGCCGCGTGGCCGAACTGCGCGAACTGTGTCGAACCGCCGGGATCGAAGTCGGGGGCGTGATGGAACAGCGACGCCCCGAAGCGGATCCGAAATACCTGGTAGGCCGTGGGAAACTAGAGGAAATCCTGGTGCGGGCGATGCAACAAGACGCCAGCACGTTGATTTTCGATCCCGAACTGAGCCCGGGCCAGGCACATGCCATCGCGGATTTCACCGATTTGAAGGTCATCGATCGGACGATGTTGATCCTGGATATTTTCGCACAGCGGGCAAAAAGCCGTGACGGCAAGCTGCAAGTCGAACTGGCACAACTGAAATACCGATTGCCCCGGTTGCACGAAAAAAACACGATGATGTCACGCCTGACCGGTGGCATCGGGGGACGCGGGCCTGGTGAAACAAAACTGGAAGAAAACCGCCGAAGCGCGCGCGCGCGCATTCACCGCCTAGAACAGGAAATCGAACGGTTTGGTCGACAACGCAGCGAACGTCGATCGATGCGATCAAAAAGCGGCATCCCCATCGTTGCCATCGTGGGCTACACGAACGCAGGGAAAAGCACGCTTTTGAACACCCTGACCCGCAGTGACGTCGTGGCCGAAGACAAATTGTTCGCGACCCTTGATCCGACCACCCGAAGGCTACGCCTGCCGTTTCCGGTCGATAACGGCGCCGAGGTCATTCTGGCTGATACCGTGGGTTTCATTCGCGAGCTTCCCACGGATCTAATAGCCGCGTTTCGCGCAACACTGGAAGAACTGGGTGAGGCTGATCTTTTGTTGCATCTAGTGGACGCGGCGGATCCTGACCACGAGATGCAAATCCAGGCGGTTGAACGAATCTTGGGCGACCTCCATCTGGCCCACACGCCCCGCCTGCTGGTCATGAACAAAATGGACCTGTTGCCGCCCGAGGAACAACTTTTGTGGGAAAGCCGGGAAGGAACCATCGCCGTGGCGGCCTGCGATCGCCACAAAACGGGGCCCTTGCTGGCGGCCATAGAACGAACGTTGCGGGATCTTCGCCCTTAACGCGCGCTGCGACGGGCGCGGGGCAGCCAGTCCACGAGCCCCGTCAACGACCGCGTCCGTTTCGTCGCCACCGCCGGTTGCGGATGATCCACCGCCACAAGGTCGATGCGCACCTGGCCTAGCGGTGCCGGCAGGGATATGCGCAACGGCAGCCGAAGGGCGTCGTTGGACAGCCACAGGCTGAACGAATGTTCTTCCCTGTCCGTATCAGGGCTGCCATCCCATTCGATGGGGGTGGCGCGCACTTCGATTTGCCAGGTCGATTGGCCCTGTAGCAGGACGCCCCGGCGGGCGGGGGCGACGTTCATGATCCACAACATCCGCCCGTCCAGCACTTCCGTGACAACCGGGACCGTAGGCGGTTCCGCCCGCAGCTTCAGCAGGAAACTAAGGCCATCCCCTATGGCGTGGGGACGACGCAACACCGCCTGTTCGTCAGCGCGCCCCGCACGCGTGCGCGTCGACACGATTTTCCCCACACGCGGAACATCAACGGTGTCCACTGTCGTCTTGCCGGATTGCACACGCGTCGCCGTCCACCGCCGGGGAACCGCCAAGGTGGGATCAACTTCAGTCTCGATGCGTTTGTCGAAGGCCCCTAGCCCCAGTAACGATCCCGAAGCCGCGGCCGTGGCCCGCACGTCCCGGGTGCCCGCCGCACCGGGCAACAGGTCCACCGATATCTGCCCCACCTCGCCAAATAACGCATGAACCACGCGATAGCGGGCCCTTTCCTGACGCGGAAGCAGCGGGGGCCGGGCCGGGGTTTCTGCTGAAGGGGGCGCGGCGGCAGGCGCAGGGGGGGCGACCTCGGCGGGTGCGGGCGTGGGGGATGCAACCTCGTCCGAAAGACAGGACGTCTCGACAAACCCCAGCAGCAGCCCCAGCACGATCATAAGGGTTTGACCCGCGCCGGAGGAAAAACGTTCATAAACAGTTCACCGGAAACCCGCACAGCGGCTCGCCGAGCCGAGTCACAAAGGGTCGCGCCGCACGATTGACCAGAAATCGCTGCCTACGGCGGCGCTGACCCGAACCAACGTCCGCAGGGTCGTGTTGACCTGACCCGCCTCAATCCGCTGCCAGCGTTTGTAATCGATTCCCGCCGCGGCCGCGGCTTCCTCCTGGCTTTTGCCCACTTCAATCCGGGCACGGCGAATCGATTCGCCCACAACACGGGCGACATCATCAACAGCAGGCGGAACGCAACGAGACCGGGCCACAGCCCGCAGAGTCGGTCCAGGCCCCCAGCACAACCACCGCACTAAAGTACGGCGTGCAGATCTCCGATGTACCTGACGCAGATGAACAGGGCGAGGCGACCAGGGATGGTGGGGCGCAGAGGCACAGAAACGAATTAGGGGGGTTTGTGAAGTGAGCGACAGCAGGAAAAAAGATCAAGCCAATTGTCCGTTGCGGTCAAACAAGGCGACGCCCAAATGGGGTTTCCAGGGAAACGAAGGACGCGGGCGTCCGCTGACGCCCGTGCAACTGACGGGCCCTGATCAGCTACGAAGAACAGCCGCATTTTTCACGACCATCGGTCTGCTCTGCAGTAGCTGTTCATCATTGAATCAGCCAATCGCACCAGAAGGGGTCGGGGGCGCCGGTGGGGGGGCCGTCGGGGCAGGTGGCGCAGGGGCCGTAAGACTTGTCATGCCTGCCGAGGGAGGCATATCTGGGATGACCCCGCCGGAACCAGCTACCGGGCCGATGGTGGACCCTATGTACCAGCGGATCAAATCGTTCGTTATTCCGTCCCCGACGAACCTTTCGTATGGGGACGTCTCCCTGGCTCTTGGTGACTTCGACGGCGACAAGGACATTGATGTTGCATTCTTTCGCCCCATTAATGGTCGGCAAAACTTCGAACTTTTCGTTCTATATGCGGAGGCCAATGGCACATTTGGCAACTTCCAACAAGTCTCCGCACCTCTTCTTCCCGAGTTCGGGGCTTTAAGAATTGTTAGCGGGGACTTTAATGATGATAACTTGAAAGACCTCGCGATTTATGGCGACAAAAACGATGCCGTGATCATCAAAAGCAGCCAAGGAATGCCTCTGGCGCGATTCGACTCGCTACCCCTGGCGTCCAAAGATGGCCTATTTCTTTCGCCTCTTGTGGTGGGAGATTTTTCCGGGGACGGCATTGATGATCTCGCAGGAGGAACACGAAAAACAGCCAACGGCACCATCGGACCAGCCGCCACCGGCACTCTGTCAGTTGCGCTTGCCACAAAACGCGGAACATTTGGGGCTCTGTCAAACTTCAACGTCAGCAAAGCCTTCTCGTCGTTCATGCAAATCTACGACATTGACGGCGACGGCCGAAAAGACATTGTCAGTCTGGGCGACAAAGCAAACTCATCGGGCACAAGTCTTCTTCTGGCGACCGGAGATGGTCGCGGAGGGTTTGCCTCTCGCTCCTTCAGCGTTTGCGACGAACGCGTGACTTCAGGGATGGACGTCGGCGACATCAACGGCGACGGCGCAACAGAAATTCTCTTTTCGTGCGGGATCCGTGGCGGATTCATAATCGTAAGCGTCGCCGCAAATCCGAAGGCCGATGAAATTTCCATTGAAAAAATTTCATTGAGCGCATGGTCTCTAAAACTCGCCCGACTAAATGACGACACGCTACTTGACCTCGCAACCACCGAGGGCACCACCCTTAGTCTCACGCTGAGCACGCCGGCTGGAAATTTTCGACTTCTGAAAAAGACAGAATTTGAACGGCGACCAACGATTCATGAGGCAGTTGATCTCGATGGCGATAAGCTGAGCGACCTTATAATAAGCCATATCAGTTCATCTGGTCAGGCCGTCGTTTCTATCGTCTACAGCAGGAGCGCCCTGTGAAGTCTTGCAACAGCGATCATGCCGATCGTTCATCGTGGCGCCCGATGACGACTACCGTCGTTCTTTTCGGTTTCGCCAGCGGAGTTGGCAGCAGCGGATGTGCTGGGGACATTGTTAACAGGCAAACCACGAGGCTTCCCGAGAACCCAACAGTTTCTATGACTCCATTGGACAACAGCCAAACCCTCGCCGTTCGATGGAATACGCCCGGCGAAGGCGGTCAGGGCCTAGCCCTTGTTTTTACCCACACATCAGTTTGCAAGGAGACGACCAACGAAATCGTAACGGAGAGGACCGTGGTCACGAGAACGTCTGCGTCTGGGACGAACTGGGCCTATTTCGGCGGCGCGGTTGGGTTTGTCGCCGGCATTGGAATTTACGCTGACGCGTCCAGGGTGGCTCCGGACGGCGACCGAACGACCATGAATCCCATCTCTCAGGCAGGGGCCCGGAAACTTGGGCTCGGAACCGCAATATCGAGCGTCGCCTTGGCGGCCATCGCAACAGCCAACGTTTTTCGCGCAGACGACCTGATCGAAACGAAGAAAGGCGTGGTCGCTGGTCAAAAAAGCCGTGACTTGCCCTGCAACGAAGGGCTTGTTTCTGGCGCTAGCGTTACCGCCATCGTGAAAGGCAACAGAATTCCTCTTGGGAGCACTTCCAATAGCGGAAGCCTAGTCCTTTCGAAAGAAGCGATTCTGAAGCTTAGCGACGTCTGGTCGGCACAATCGGCAATAGTTCCCATCTTCGACATCTCGGGTAACAACATCAAAGGACGAGTGGAGAATCAAAGCCTTCCCCTTGTGGAACTTCAAGCTGCGGCTGCAAAATACCACGCCGAAATGGCGCGGTCATTCGTCAAGGACGGTGAATTTGCAGCCGCACGAGCCGAAGTCGCGAAGGCCCAGACCTTCGGCGAAAAGGCGGGAAAAGTTTTGTCTGAGTCGATAGACGCAGCAGAGGCTGCATCCAAAAGGCCATCAGTGAGAAAACACCTCGCCACGGCTATGAAACTAGCCGGAAAAGACAAGTCCGACGTGGCGTTGACAGAGCTTGCCACGGCACGATCGGCAGGGGGCCTAGATCCCGAACTTGCTCACGAATTCTCTGATGTCCAGAAGGCCATCGAAGCGACGTCATCCTTTCGTCGCAAAGCTGCCAAGGAAGCCAAGGAGGAGGCAAGAGCGACTCGCCTTGCTTCAAAACAGGCAGAACGTGACCAAAGGCTGGCCATCACGCGTCTCTCGTTACGCTGCGAGCCCGACCAGTATGAGAATAACGACGGGGATAAATTCGGCACCGAAGGAACAAGAGGATTTCCGGCGATGCTCTTCGTGCTCGCAAGAACTAAACTCAAAGCAACAATTCTAAACGAGAATCGCTCGTCAAGTTTCTACCATGTTGAGAAGAACGATCTCAACGGACTTGTGGCTAAGAAGAAAACGCGCTTTGCCGGCACAGTCACCGACGCCTCCGTTGTTATTGACAAGGCAACGTCGCAGGCGGCGGTCGGCTTCAAAAACGTGCGTTCGAATGGAAAGCGCGATAAGTCTGTAATCTACTACTCCTGCTCGTCTATGCACTGAGAGTCCGTGAGGTCTAGAGGGAGCACGATGACGATCGGAAGTCGAATGGAGATGGGGCGGTGCGGACGGAGCTGCGCGCGCCGCAGAGGCGCCTGCGGGGTCGCGATGCTGCTAATTTTTGGTTCTGGAACGGGCGAAGGGGCTGCCGCTGGCCCCACGGTCGCGGAGGTTGACGAAAATCAACTTGATGAGGCTATTGATCAGGTCTTTCCTCGTTTGGCGGAAGGGCGCCGGGTCGACGAGTTCGAAAAATTGGTCCCGTTTGTCACACGCGACGTTCTGTCCGTTGCACGAACCCTGGACAAGGACAGTGACGACGAACTGAACGCAGCCGAACAGGACGAATCAAAACCACTGCGTCCCGATATGATTCGCCGCAGGATTCTTCACGACACGCGGATCGCCCGCTTGGTCAGCCGCGCGGCCGAAAAACTGTCCGCCGTGCGTTTCTACATGCCCGCGGCTTCGGGGCAGACGCCGGTCCTACGTCGTGGCGTTCTCTATCTGTCCGTGGAATGTGTTTCGCCCTCCGTTGATCCGCTGTCATCGGGCCTGATCTCGGGAAGCTTCAGCGACCCCGACGGGGTCGAGCTGACGGCCGGTCTGTGGAAACGTTTCAAAATTGTACGGGGAGATGACGGCGATGATTTTTGCGGATTCCGCTTAGGCGACCTTCCTGCCACCATTTTGGCGCGCGTAGCAGACGAATACCCGTCCGCTCTGGCCTTTCGTTGGAGCTGGAAAGGTCTCCCCAAGAGCCGCCAGGCCAAATTCATCGTCTCGGATTTTCGATCCATGGGAACAGCCCGCAGGCGAGTCTGGATTCCCGATGGCCTGGCGATCGAGATCGTGACGACGGCAGATGGGAGTGTGATTTGGACGGGGCGATAGCTGGAAATTGCGCGGGAGGGAACATGAAAGCGAAGACACCAAACATAAGCAGAAATCTAGTCGTAGGATTTATTGTCGCCGTGGCTACCACGGGTTGCAAAGACACTTCTCCTGGAAAACTGGCCTCAACCTATCTCGCAGCCACGCCCGAAAACCGACGGGCAATGGTTTCCCAGAAAGCGAGGGATACGCTTGGCGAACTTGTGGCCATCGCTGACTCTGGTTCCGAGGCTCAGCCAACGCTTACAGCCGCACAGTGCGAGGTGATAAAGACTCAGCTTCCTGAGTTTGTTAGAGTCCTTTGCACCGGCACTTCGATCGATGGGAAGAACGACCAGAAGGAAGGAGTCGTCCTGGTTCGCGAGGCCGAGCAATGGCGTGTCGTTCCGTTCTACAAACACAGTAAAAATTCGATCGACCTTGTCAATGCCAAAAAATGGGACGAGGCCTGCTCACGAGTAGACCGATTTCTGTCTTTTGCCCCGGTTGGCCGTAGCAATTTTCAAATTAAGATCGATTGTCTGCTCCGCGTTGCTGCTGTTGACCACAAACAGCACAAGTCCAGCATTGAGAACGCAAAAATCTGGCTTTCTAAATTTCGGGTTTCGTACCCGGATCCCGACGATGCGAAGATTCTTGAAGACGTAGCAGACCGACTGGCTCAGGTCGAGGCGAACCCTCCCTTTGTCCGCCCGCCGCTATCACCCACGCAAATCAAAGGCGATGCCGCCAGGCTTGTCGGACGGACGGCGTTAGTTTACGCCTACATTCAACCGCATGATTACTTCAACTATGGGTACGCAAAAATGCGACCGACCATGTTTTCTTTTAGAGTCAGAGGCATCCAGGCCGATGGAAAGCCGAGTTATGACGACGTGAACGTCTACGCCGAAAAGGCGAAGTTTCAGGGATTTTTTGACGATGTGGCCCGTAGTTCAGAACCTCAGCTTGCGACGATGGTGATCGGATTGCCGGGCGATCGTTACGCCAAAAATTCATCTTCCGAATTTTCTTTGGTTGAAGCGAGGCTAGGACGGGCCCATGACTTGGATCCCGACTCGCCCGGACTGAGCGCACAGGGCGATACAAAAAAATCATGGTCGGCAAAATTCAGGATGGAAGGCAAACCAAAAGACAGCGTGATTACCGGAAAATTTCGAGCCTTGGGTGCGCGGTTAAGAATCGAGCTTGACGGCGTTAACTTTGTCCATCTCGTTGACACGGCAAAAAACCTCACATGGTCATTCGATCCGACAGCGAAAGAGGGCGGGGCGATTGTCTGGGGCGGCCGGGGGGCAGATATTGCGATTGTAAGGCAATCATTCAAGTGCGCGGAAGCGCAGGAGAACTGTTTTAGCCAGGCCGGCCTCGCTGCCAAAGGCAAAGAAGTGGTTGACGGAATGGCCTGTGACGTTTTGGAAAACCTCGCCTCTCCAGCGTTTCTGGGCATGTGGGAGAAATTCCCGGCCGTAACACAAACAATCTGGCGTCCAACGGGCCTTCCTTCCGTTCCATACTTGCGCGTTCGCACGGGATGGGTCGAAACAAATCTGAAAGATATCGTGGTGGGGCGAGAGTCGGCTGACGCATTCGTGATTCCCAACGGTCTCAGGATTCTCTCGATGGCTTCTCTCACCAATTTAAAGAGCGAAGAGTTTCCTGATTTCGAAAGAATCAAGGCAAGTTTCAACGCATTTGCCGTCTCGATCTTGAAGACTGGTCTGCCGCCGAAATGACGGCCATGCGCCTCAACCATCTATAGCCAGTGTGGTAGATCAATCGCGGTCTCTGGTACTCCGAAGAAGTCGCGCTCGACACGGTGGAAATTTGCAACAACCTTGGGCAGGTCGTGTGCCCGTGCATCTAACAGATGATAGTCCACAGCCAGTTTGAAGCGATCGACAAATTCGCAATGTAGAACGAGGTCACGATCGACCATCGCGCTGATGTCACGCTGATCGTCGCCATGGAACCGCCTGAGCTTGCTGATAACAACGTCAACAATCGACAACGCCTCCAAACTGAGGCTTGCCAGCTGTACATTGAGTTCGCCAAGCGCCGACCACCGTGGCCTCTGGGGGAGAAGTGGCAGCCCGGCGGGAACAATCTCCATATACATCCTGTGGCGACGATGAAGATCCGTTCCCGGGCCCGCTAGCTGCACCAGGTTTCTCCTTGTCGACGGGTCTAGATCCGCGGTTTCAAGCACGTCGCTGTCCTTGGTTCCTCTCACGTAGTCAGCCTGGAGCATCAACGCCGTGGAGCCGATGATGTGAAGCCGCAGCTTGTTTGTCGTGTGACCTGGCCATCGCCGGTCCAGATCGATCATGAACTCACGGACGAGCGACATGCGCCCCTCGCAAGGCTTGTTGGAAGTCATCGGGCGTTATCACGGTCACGATCCCCCATTTTTGCGAGATTGCCGTCGACGCGGCGGCGACCTCATCCAGTGTCTTCTTGCTGCGAATTGTTGGGTCGAGGACATCGGGAGGAAGATTGAGTTGGGCCCGACCCAAAGCGTCCCGCGCGGCCGCGTCGACGAAGGCCTGCAAAACCACAGCGGCGCGACGGGCGCCAGAGGCCCACGCACGAGGCGGGGCGCCGGTAAGTTCGCGGTGGATCGCGTCCACAGTGTTTTCAGCAAGCCACGCCAGTCGCCGTTCAAGTCCTATGCGGGCAAGATCCAAAAACAGCTTGCCAATGCTGATGCGGTCGATGTGGGCGACCAGGACTGGCGCCAACCCCGTTGTCACACGGGGGTCGCCCGTTATCAGCCCATCCCGGACGACAGTGGCCACGTCATCTGTTTCGCTACGGGGGACGACGTCAGGGCTTTCCTGCAGGTGGTGAGCGCCCAGACGGGCCAACGCGTTCCGCAACTGCGCCTCATCGTCGGGCCGCTGGCCGCTGAACCGGGCCGTGGTCACGTTGAAAAGCTTGAGCAGCACGAGGAACTGTTCGGCGGTGAATGAGCCGTCACCGTTCTCGATCTCGCTGAGCCGGCTCTGTGACAGGCCGAGGTGGCGCGCCAGTTCAGCCTGGGTCCACGCGCGCTCCTTGCGCAGAGCGCGAACCGTCCTGGCGATGTACCGCCTGGACGTCAGCGTTTGGGCCTGAGAATTGTTTTCCATATCGTGAACGCGATATGTATATCGATATTACGATATTGTAAGTCCAATCACTGGCGCCGTCAAACGCCTGGGAAGATCCCCGGCGCCGCGTCGGAACGGTTTCACCTGGACTTTTCTAGCGCCCTCGCCTGCTAACCGCGCCTGGAATGGCGCCCGCCCCGGTCAGACACGTCATTCAACGGCACCTTGCTGGATGACGTGGCTGCATGCGTGGCGACCCTGGCGTCGCTGCTGCACGAACGGGGGCTGCCGCCGATTTCTCGTGAGGTCTACCGGGCGCGGTTTGGATTTCCGGTGCGCGATTTCTACGAGGGACTTGGGTTTGGTGTGACGCGCGAACACGTTGTGGGCCTGTCCGACGCGTTCCTCAGCCGCTACCAACAGCCGCCCGTGCAGGTCATGCCTGCGCCGTCGCCCAGCTTGTGGTGTCGGCCATGGAAAACAGACTTCTAGGTCGTTTGCTGGAGACACACGCGCTGCTGCCCCATCTGCCCAACTACTGCGGCGGGGCCGACATCAACGCCAGTTCCAACGGGGCTGCGTGCCCTCCCGAAACCCTGCTGTTAGGCGATACCCAGCACGATCTCGAACTGCCCCAGGCCATAGGATGTCGCGCCGTCCTTTTTTTCGGCGGCCACCAAAGCCGCGAACGGCTGGTTGCAACCGGCGCCCCCGTCGTCGATCACCTCGACGAAGTGGCAGGCTTTCTCATCCCCCGTGGGAAAGTTTTGCACTGACCAATCGGTTGAGGGAAATCCCGGCTTCAGCGGCCTCGACGGCAAGATTACGGTGTACGAGCGAGGGAATCCGAATTTTGAAAATACCACTGTAGGCCCGGCTTGAAAGGGGTCTGGGTTGGTCTTCGCATTGCAGATCCTCGATACACTGCCGCACAACCGCCACAATACCCTTCAGTGCCCCTTCGCGAGATTTCGCCAACCAACTCAGGCTTGGAAACTCTGCGCACAGGCCGACGAACTCGTCATCTTCGTCGGACCAGCACACACGATAGGAATACCTATCGACGAGAATAGAATTTGAAGTTTTCATTTATTTCGTCTCCTTCGGTTTCTTCGCGGACAGCGCATCAATGGCCGCAACAATTTGGCGGATCTGATAGGGCTTTGCTTTTCCGCTCTCCCCTTCTTGAAGGTTCACCCTGGGGTCACCACCCCACGGCATCTTCCATACTTTGTGACTCGTTCCGTTTTGCCGAGGCTCCCCAAAGTGGGCCGTGGTTGGCGAATTTTTGACTTCAAACCCTTTGGGCCCAAAGGCCCCCGCGTTTACCCCACCCTTCAAGCGGGCGTGCCAGATTTTGAATCCAAAAGACTACCCCATGGTTACCGTACCGTCGTGAATCAGCCCTGGCTTGCCGCTGCCAGAATCCGGCCGGCGCCTTTTTCGTGCATGCGGCGGGCGAGTTCAATTCCCAACGCAACCCCGTCGGCAGCAGGGCCCGTGATCTCGTCGCGGATCATGTCGCGGCCATCGGGGCTGCCGACCAGGCCGCGCAGCCGCAACGACCCGTTAGCAATAGTCGCGTAACCGCCTAACGGCGTTCGGCAGGTGCCTCCGAGGCCGCGCAATAACGCCCGTTCGGCCATGACGGCTAGGGCGGTTGTGGGGTCGTGAAGGGGGATCAGTTGGGCGCGCGTGATCGGATCATCGCCGCGGGCCTCCAGCCCCAGGGCGCCCTGGCCGATGGCGGGCAACATGGTTTCGGCGGCCAGACGTTCCGCTATGCGGTCGGCGTATCCCAGGCGATCCAGGCCCGCGCAGGCCAGGACGGCCGCATCGACCACGCCTGATTCCACCTTGCCAAGCCGTGTGTCGACGTTGCCGCGCAAGACTTCCACCTGCAAATCAGGACGCCGTTCTTTGATCTGGCAAACCCGTCGCAGGCTGGAGGTTCCGACCCGCGCGCCCGGGGCCAAGGTCTCCAGGGTTTTTCCGTCACGCGTAATAAAGGCGTCGCGGGCATCCGCGCGCGTGGGAATCGCAAGAAGTTCAAGGCCGGGCGCCAGGGCTGACGGGACATCTTTGAGACTGTGGACCGCCAGATCGATCCGGCGTTCCAGCAGGGCCTGCTCGATTTCTTTGACCCAAACACCCTTGCCACCGATTTCAATTAGAGGACCCGAAACAAATCGATCGCCTTCGGTGACGATGATTTCGATGCGCACCTGCAGACCGGGATGGGCGGTTCGCAATGCGCCTGCAACGTGGTCAGCCTGCCAGCGTGCCAGGGCGCTGCCACGGCTTCCGATAACAACAATTTTAGCGCTCACGGATCTTCCTTTCCACCGCCGGGCTCCGGCAGTTCGAATAATTTTCTGGCCGCGTCGGCTAGGGCTTCGCCGTCGTCGGTCCCGCCATTTTTTTTCAGCACGACAGACGGCGTGTGCATCATCTTGGCAGCTATGGCATCGCCCAAGGCCAGGATGGCTTTGTGGATCTTGTCGTCCAGAGGCCCAAGCCCTTGCACGGTTCGTTCCGCTTCGCGACGGGCCAGGGTCACGACCTGGGCACGCAGGGCCGCTATTGTGGGCCCCACTTCGCGCCCGCGCGACGTCGCCAGGTATTTGGCGACCTCTTCTTCGACCATGGCCTCGGCGCGATCGGCCTCTTGGCGGCGCCCATCCAGATTGTGGGACGCCACCTGCTGCAAATGATCAATGTCGTAAAGGAACACGCCCGCCAGGTCACCCACACCGGGTTCCACATCCCGGGGCACGGCGATGTCTATCAGCACCAGGGGTTTTCCCCGCCGCAGCTTCTGGGCTTCGGCAACCAGCGTCCGTTTGATGACGGGCTCACGGGCGCCGGTGGATGAAATGACGATATCCGCGCGGCCGATGGCCTCGCCCAGTTTTTCCCAGGGTTCGACCTGCGCGCCCAACCGGGCTGCCAGTTCGTCAGCGCGCGCGGGGGTGCGATTGGTCACGGCCATCACGGCCCCATCGGCCTTCAACGCCCGGGAGGCCAAATCGGCCATTTTCCCAGCACCAACCAGCAGCACACGCCGTCCGGCAAACCCGTCCCATACCAGGCGCGCCAGATCAACCGCCACTGAACTTATGGAGACAGGATTTTTTGCGATGCCGGTCTCGCGGCGGATGCGGCGGGCGACCCGAAACGCCCGCGCGAACACATCGGACAATGTCGGGCCGGCTACACCATATTGTGTGGCTTGTTCGAAGGCGGCCTTCATCTGACCCAGGATTTGGGGCTCGCCCACCACCATTGAATCCAGGCTGGCCGTGACCCGGAACAGGTGATGAACCGCTTCATGGCCCATGCGTTCGTATAAATGGCCCCCCAGGTCGTCATCACCCTTGTCGTGGGTTTCTTCTTCCAACCGCTTTCGCAAGGCCGACAGGGCAGCGGGACCGTCTTTGTAGGACGCGTAGATTTCCATTCGGTTGCAGGTTGACACCAACATCAGTTCCCGCAGCCCGGGCAGGGTCATCAGATCACGGACGCGGGTTTCCAGATCCCCTGGATCTACGGCCAGACGTTCACGCAACGCCAAAGACGCGGTTCGATGCGAAAGACCGATGACCAACAAATCCATGGATCAAAAAACCTGTCGCAGCACGTATCCAGCCAGAACCAACACCGAGGCCGCGAACCCCCCCAGCGTTAACCAAGCCGCCCGGCGGCCTTGCCATCCAGCCCCCGCGCGGGCCACCAGCAGCACGCCGAAGGCCAGCCACGACATCAGGCTAAGTAGGTATTCGGGTCGCACAGCGGTCCCGTGTTGCAAAAACCCCAACCGTGCCACCCAGATGGCCCCGGTCACGATGGTGAGGGTCAGGACCGGAAACCCCGCCGAGACGCAGCGTGCCGACAAACGATCCAGGGTTTCTAGGGGGGGCCGTTTGTCGTGCAACTGCCGCAGGTCCAGTTTGCCGCCCTTTAATCGACGTTCTTGCAGCAGGTACAACACCGCCAGGGCCGCTGCCAAGGCGAAAATCGCCAGCCCCAAGGTTGCTAAAAAAATGTGCGTTGTTCCCAGGGGGGATGCGGCGACAACGGTTGCGCCTTCTGCGGGCAACACGCGGCCTAGCACCAACAACACCAGGGCCGCGGACAACACGAACCCACCAGCGGCCTGGACGCGATACCGCAGGGTTCCCAACCAAAATCCCCCCGACAGCAGCCATCCCACGAACGCCGTGGCCTCGGCAGTCGACGACAGGGGATGTTCCAGGCGAAAACAACGCGCGCCGATATCCACCAATTCGGCAAGGAACGCGACCAACAGGGCCGTGCGCCCAAGCCGTGCCGCCCCGCCCCCGCCCCCCAATTGGGCAGCAAGGTAAAGGGTGGTGGCCGCCGCGTAGGCGATGATGGGCAAAAGGGTAAGGGCTTCCACGACGGCAGCTAACCCTACACGGCCCCAACCCAAACTGCAGATCCGCCCGCAGGGGGCACGGGGCTGCTAGGATTCAGGTGTGCTTACCGCAGCCATTACCGGGGCCGTTGCGGGCCTCCTTTCAATTTTTGGCATCAAGCCCGGCCCGTATTTGGTGGTCGTCGCTGTTGTGGTCAAGCTTGCCATTGTCACGGTCGGGTTGACCTTTGGTGGGCGGTGGATGCGCCGACGAGCCCTAGCCAAATCGGGTGCCTCTGATTCGCCGCCCCAACCCCCCGCCCAGCCTCTGACTTAGCCGGACAGCTTAGCCGGTCGCCGCAAGATCTTGGAGCGCGGCCAGCACTTCGCCTTCGATCTGGCCTTCATCGCCGCCGCCCAGCAGCACCACCGTCGCGACAAACCCGGGGTCCACTTCATACGCGGTTTCGCCCAGAATCACGGACGTTTCGAATCCTTCTGCACCCATGGCCTCTAGGGCCCTTTCGTCCTTCACCTTGCCAAGAAGGCTGTGGGTATCGTCCCCCGCAGTTAGCGTACGAAAATGCGAGGCGGGCATCAGGGACAGGGCCGCCGACGCCCCCCGCAGCACCAAAGTGTCGCCCCGAAGGTCCACCCGTTCGGCGGAAACCCAGGCGGATAGATCGGCTTGAGGAATGAAGGCTTTGCTGGGCATGGGGATTGTGCCGACAACGGTACCACGGGACTGCATTAACCCCGATCAAACCCAACACGAAAGGCCGTGGTAGACACCCAATCCTCGTGATGACAGGGCTTCTTGCGGTTGAACGGCAGCGCAATCCACGCCAGGCGGGCCTGGTGTTTCCCCTATTTTCGATGCGTACCGAGACTGGGTTCGGCGTGGGGGAAATTCCCGATCTGGTGAAGGCCGCCGGTTTTGCGCAGAAGGCTGGGTTCCGGGTCCTGTCCCTGTTGCCGACCAACGAAATTCTGGGCGGTGAGACCAGCCCCTATTCGGCGTCCAGTGCGTTTGCCCTTGATCCCGTGTACCTGGGGTTAGATGCGTGTGAAGATTTCGTGGCCGCGGGGGGGCGTGCAGCCTTGCCGACGCTCGAACGGGTCTTGCTGGATTTTGTGGCGGCAGCGCCTGCCGTGGACTGGCCCGCCGTGCGGCAGTGCAAGGACAAGGCCCGCGCCCGCGCGTTCGCCCATTTTCGCGACACCGAATGGCGTACCAACAGCACGCGCGCCCGCGACCTGAAAAAATTTCGCGAAGAACAGCGATCGTGGCTGCCGGATCATGCGTTGTTTGTGGCGCTTCATGCACGGTTCAAGGCCCCCTTTTGGCAATGGCCCGCGGATTTAGCTGCGCGTGATCCTGGGGCGTTGGCCGCGCTGGGGGCGGATCGTGACGAAACGCCGTTTGGCGAAGCCGTGCTGGAAATCGCCTGGCGGCAGTGGTTGCTGGACGAACAATGGCATCACGCCCGACGCGCCGCCGCCCAATTCGGTGTGGCCTTTATGGGTGATTTGCCTTTTATGGTTGCGGGAGATTCATCGGATGTCTGGGCGCGGCCCGCGGATTTTCGGCGGGACAGGCGCGTGGGCACCCCGCCTGATGCTTTTTCCGCGCAAGGCCAGGACTGGGGGCTGCCCGCCTTCGACTGGGATGTGATGGCGGCCGCTGGATTTCCCTGGATGGACGCACGTGCGGCGCGGGCGGGTGCCATGTTCGATATGTGGCGGCTTGATCACGTGATCGGGATGTACCGAACGTTTTCCCGATCAATGTCTAGGGACGATGAAGGTTTTTCGCCTGCCGACCCGGACGCGCAAATGCGTTTGGGCGAATCATTGATGCGGCTGTTCGCCCGTCATGGGCAGGTTGTGGCCGAAGATTTGGGACTGCTGCCGCCCTTTTTGCGCCCGTCACTGAACGCCCTGAAGATCCCCGGCTACCGGGTTTTGCGCTGGGAACACGACGATCAAGGGCTGTACCGCGATCCGGCGACCTGGCCTGCGCTGTCGGTCGCAACCACGGGAACACACGACGTCGAAACCAACGCGGTTTATTGGGATGCCCTGTCCCCAACCGAACGCGCCGCCCTGGTGGCACTGCCTGCCCTGCAACACCTAGATCCCAAGGTGGATTTCGGTCCCCCGGTGCGGGATGGTTTTTTGGATGCGGTTTATGAATCCCCATCGTCGCTTCTGCTGATTCCCCTGCAAGACGCCCTGGGAACCCGGGATCGCATCAATGTTCCCGGCACGGTGTCGACCGACAACTGGACGTACCGCCCGGCCGCCACACTAGACGCGATGACGACCGATGTGGCACTGACCCGGCGGTTGCTCACGCTGGGACGCAGGACCGGGCGGCTGTGACGCCGGGGGCGGCGCTTGAATTCACGGTTGTCCAATACGCAATCATTGTCGTGCTGGGAGTCGTAGGGGGATTTTTGAACGTCATGGCGGGGGGTGGATCTTTGTTGTCGGTCCCGGCACTGATCGTCATGGGGGCGTCACCCGCGCTGTCTAATGGGTCAAATCGTGTGGCCCTGATTCCGCAAAATATTTCCGCGCTTTGGGGGTTCTGGCGCGGCGGGTTTGGGCAATGGCGGCTGGGGCTGGGGCTGGGGCTGGTTGCGGTTCCTGGGGCTACGGCCGGGGCCCTGTTCGCCGTCAACATTGATGGGGGCCTTTGGAAACGGCTGTTGGCATTTGTCATGTTGGGCGTGCTGGTGCTGACATTGCGGCGCCCGAAAAAACGCTCGGCGGTGGCGCCCGCGCCCCGTGTGCGGCTGGGGTTGGCGTACGTGGGAATGGCGGTCATCGGGGTGTACGGCGGTTTTTTGCAGGTGGGCGTCGGCTTTCTCATCATGGCTTTGCTGCGACACACAATCACCCCCGATCTGGTTCGCGTGAACGCCTTCAAAGTGATGGCGGTTGGCATCTACACAATTCCGTCGGTCCTGGTCTTCGCGCTGTACGGCCAGATCCACTGGCCTTCGGGCCTCATGTTGGCGGCAGGCAGCACCGTGGGCGCGTACGGGGCCGCGCGCTTGCAGGTCAAACGGGGGCAAGGGCCCATCCGTGTCGTCTTTGCCGTGGCGGTGGTTGGCCTCGCTGCCAAACTGCTCCTGGGGTCCTAAATGGACGCCTGGCCCTCAAAGAGGTAAGGATGGGGTATGACAAAGGCGCTTCCGCGCTTTCGTCGCGATCTAGAGGCCCATGGGCTCGAAGAGGACGGCGTACATTACGTAGAAGTTCGGGACGGGCGTAACAACGCCTCGTTTCGTTTTTATGATTTCGAGCATGCGGCGGCCCTGGCGCTGGATGGACGGCCGCTGGACCAGGTGCTGGGCGGCCTACGCGCACAGGCCGACCTGGACCTGACGGTGGATCAATTGGCGGCCTTCGCTGACGAACTTCTGTCGCTGGGATTCTTGGAACCGCCCCAGGATCCCCACGGCGAACCCATTGTATTTCCTTTAGCGGGGGGCGGACTGCCCCGTCGCGAACTTCGGGATGTCGAAACGCCCATGACCGTGACTTTGGGGGTGCGGGCGTCCGTGCCCCTGATTTTCGGGGCAGTGCCCGATGCGGCAGCCGTTCAGCCTGAAACCAAGGACGTTTCCCCGGCGCCGGTCATCGACCCAGGAAATGAGGGGCCCTTTGCCCCGGCCGTCACGCCCGAACCCGTAACCCAAGATGGCGACGCAACGGTGGCGGTACGCCCATCGGACGCCCTACTAGAGGCGCTGAGCGACCCTATCGAGGCCCCGATCCCGGATCCCGGCCCGGTTCCGACTCCTGGACCCGTCGTTGCCGAACCTTTGCTGGATCAAACAGCAGAGGCACCCCCGATCCGGCCATCACCTGTCGCCGTTGTGATTCCCGCTTCACCCGTTGCAACGCCGAAACGCCGCCCCTGGATTCTGTATGCCGCCCTAGGCATCATGGCCGCCTTTGGGGTTGGGGTGTTGGGCTTTCGCATGCTGGGGCAGGCCGAACCGCCTGCGATATCCGTTCGCACGATGACCCCAAGCCCCACGTCGGTCTACCGTTGGTTTCCGGGGACCGCAGCGGTGACGGCGGCCAGCGCTGAAACCCTGACCCTTCCCACAGCGGGGAAAATCGTTGAAATTCTGGCTGTTGGCAGCAAGTTTGCCGCCGGAGACGTGGTGGTCTTGCTGGAGGCGGGCCGCCGCGCCCGTGGTGAAATCAGCCGTCACCGGGAACGCCTGGCCTTCTATCAACAGATGGCCGAAAGCATGAAACAGGCAGCAAACCGTCCGGAACTTCGTCAGGCGGAAATCAAGATCGAGGAGAAAACCAAACTTGTGGCCGAGGCCCAGGCTGAGCTTGAAAAGGTCGCTTTGGTTGCCCGGGGGTCCGGGGAAATCGCTGAAGCCGTTGTGACCGAAGGGGCCACCATCAAACCGGGAGATCCGTTGGTACGTCTGAAAGGCGGCGGTCTGATGGTCCTGCTGCCGCTGTCGCGGGAGGACGCAGATCGCGCGCGCAAACTGGGATTTTGTCGCATTGAGATCGAAGGCAAGCCCCACGATTGCAGCCTGGCCGCAACAGGGGGAGACGAAACCCATGTCGCCCTGATGTTGCCACCCACCCCGGGCGCCGAGGGCAAATCGGCCCGCATGGCCATGGCCCGGCTAGATGCCGTATTCCCCATCCCGGCCACGGCCATTGTGCGCGTGGCCGACACGGATCGTGTGTGGATTGCCGCGCCGACGGGTCGGGCGGAACAGCGCGCGGTGTCCGTGGCTGATCGTACAGACAGCGACGCATACATCAGCCAGGGCCTTGATGTGGGTGACCAGGTCATCATCGCGCCCACCCCAGGACTGGCCGCAGGCGTTCGCGTCACGGCGCCTTAGTCGCGGCAGGGGGGCTTGCCCCCAAAGACAGAAACTCTCACTGTGCCACTCCCTACCGGGGCAGGCCGGCGGCCTGATCACCCTAGGCAGGCCCCACCTCGGGTCGTGGGGCCACAAGTACAGTCTTGCCGTCGACCGAGTCGACCAGGTACGTCCCCGTGGCAAGGGCTAACCTCTCCGCCCGCAGGCGCGCACGTCGTAGAGCGGCTAAGGCCTCCTGGGCTGTGCCGGCGAGGCGTTGTTTGGATTCTTCGGTGCTCATGGGTTGTCCCTGTTTCCAAAAGTATCGGCTCGTAGCCGGCGTTGTCGTAGAAAAGCCAGTCGCTGATGGCGGTGCTCTGAACGCCGATTCTTTCTGCGCCCTGACCCCGAGACCAATAATATCTTCTGGTATTGCCTCGGCTGCATTGCTGTCCCGCTCCGGGGTTGAAGTTCTGAACTTATCGCGCAAGTCCAGCGATCTCGTCGGGCGACAGCGCCCGGTCGTAGATCATCACGTCATCCAGGCGGCCATTCCACGACGAGAATACGTTATCCCCCTCGCGAACGGCGCCGATCATGACCGGCTGGGTCGGATCCGTCATGCCCACTTCGATGGGCCGCGTGCCCAAGACGACCCCATCTAGATACAACGTCACTGAAGTGCCGTCGTAACGGGCGGCCACATGGTACCAACGCATGTTGGAGAACCCTTCAATTTTGTGGCGAAACACCTGCCCGTTGACGCCATCGAACCCTAGTTCGTCTTGGAAAAACAGGAAGCTGAAGGCGTAGTTCTTGGTTTGACTGGAAAGCCGCGACGCAATGGTTTGTTGCCAGCCGCTGCCGTAGGTCCAAATCCAAGCGGCCAGCGTAAACGCGGGTCCCAGGTCATCAAGGCTGCGAGAGCCCGGGATCTCGACCCGCCGAGCCACTTCCGCGGTGAATTGCAGCGCGCCCCCGGTGCGGCCCATCGTCCAGGTGGGACCACCGACCAGCACGCCGTGGTTGCCCCGGCCTGAGGAATCCTGCGTGCTGTTACCCTGGCCTTCGTCGAAGCGATAGTGCGCAACCAGACTCTGGGTCGGGATACCCCGAGCAGCGTCAACGGAAGCGGTCACATCTGGGCGCTGATCAAGCGGGGACACAACATCGGGCTGGACGTCCTCCGGGTGAACGAACACGTCAGGCATCGGTCGGAAGTTAAGATCGGGGCTGACATTGGGGCTCATCGCCGCAGGCCGATCCGGGGCCCGATCCGCCCCCTCCATGTCCATCGGCGGGGGCAAGGCAAACCCGCCATCACCCACATCCGTCCGGCGGCGCGGCCCGTTATCCCTGATTCCGGCATCGACGACCACCGACGTGTCGGGAGACTTGATGACCAGTAGGTCATAGTCCACACGGCCACAAGCCCCCACGGACAGCAGGAGAAGATAAGCCATAGCAGATGGGGTGGATCCACCCCGGGTCATCATCCTTCAAGCATCGGTAGGTCGGGCGGGTCGCTGAAGGCGGGGAGCTGGATCAGAAGGTCACAGGAACATCGACCCGCACAATGTTGTATTTGAGCATAAGAAATTCAAACAATTTTCTCATTTCGCATTAAGGCCGCCGGATCGATCCCGACTTTCTCGAGCGGGTCGTTGCACAAACCTGGCGTAAGTGTCGCTGAATCGGGGGTGTTCACCGCGTAGCGCTACGTACCGTTCGTTGAGAGAAACCACGGCGACCAGTTTGCCCCGCCTGCTTAGGCGGACGTCTTTCCCCTCCTCGACCTGGTCGAGAATTTCCGGCGGATGAGTCCGGGCGTCGGCGACGGAGTAGATCTTCGACATCACGAAAATGAACATCCGGATGTACATCTGTCAATGGAGACGGCCTTGTTGCTCCTCAAATCACAGCGTCGTGATTTCCACGGCCGCGCTCTTGCCGCCCTCGAGGTCGGACCAGTTCACGGTCGCGACCTGGTAGCGATGCGAGCCGGCGGGGACGACTGGCTCGGGCTCGTCGCCGAAGTTGCCGCGCTGAAAGTAGCCGGGGTTGCGGCTCGACTCGGGGCCCTTGAAGGTGCCGACCTTGTCACCGTCGCAGTAGATGACGAAGCCCTTGATGCCGCTGTCGAGATCAGCGCGCGCTGACCAAGACAGCTTCACGCGCCCGCCACCGGCCGCCTCGCCACGCACATCCGCAGGAGCGTGCTCGGGTGCCGTGGTGTCGACGACAGCGCCAGTCTTCCCGAACTCGGCTAAGCAACGCGCGGTGGTCGGCCAGGACCGCGTCCAGGTACGGGATCGCGAAAGCGAGCGCCTCGTCCAGATTGGCCACTTCGATCAGGTAGTAGCCGCCAAGGTGCTCCCTGGTCTCGGCGAACGGGCCATCCGTGACCATCCGCCTGCCATCGCGCAGTCGGAGCGTCGTGGCAGTGCTCGTCGGCTGCAGCGCGTTGGCTCCCTTGATCAGCTTGCCATCGCTTTCATCCATGGCGGCGTACTCCGCCATCTCGGCTTCCACCATCGGATCGACATCGGCCGGAGAAAATTTTTGAAAATCGACCGGCGATCTCAGCCGAATGACCGCGCGGCACAACCATCATCAACCCGGCTCATCGAAGTATGGCATCCACGGCAGGTCGGTCAATCCGGGGTCGCGCCCTAGTTGTTTCAAAAGCGTGGTCACTTGACCTCTGTGGTGCGACTGGTGGTTGAACATGTGGGCGACGGCGGCCCAACCCGGGATGACCCGTTCCTTCTGGTAGGTCACGCTGTAGAAGCGAAATGGTCGATCGCCAAATCCGGCGTCAAGAGTGGCGACCCACTCCGTGATTTCTCCGTCCATCTTCTCGCGACCGGCCCGAAGTTCGGCGAACGACGCATGCATCTCCTGGGCGGGCGAGATCATGGTGACTGGCTGGCCTCGGAACCTCTGAAGCCATGACTCGTCGGCGACCAAGATGTGGTTCAGCGTGCCATGCACTGACTTGAAGAACGCGCCCAGGTCTCGCTTGCGGTCCAGATCCGAGAGCTCCGCCGACGAGTCATAGATCTTTTTGTTCATCCACGAGTTGTAGGCCGCCATTCCCAAAGCGAAGTCCCTGACGTTCACCCTGAACCTCCATTCTGACGGCCACGGTACCAGACGGCTAGGAACATAGGAAATTCAAACAATTTTTTTATTTCGCGTCAAGTTCGATAGTGCCTATTTATTCTATAAAATACGCGCCGCCCCGAAGCACCCCGCCCCCGGGCATCCAAGCCCCCCCCGCTGGGCTTATGCTCTCGCTGAGCCTTTCGCTCAAATACAATGACCCGTAGATGGAACCGGGGTTCCGACCATACAAGTGCAAGTGGCGTTCGGATTGCAGCGTCCGTGTATCGACGAGACTTGATGGTGGTTGCAAGTTTGATCCTGACCCGGCGTGCATACGTTGGTGGGCACCACACAACCGCGGTCTCGAACAAAGCACTGTCCCATCGGACAGGAGCATGATTTAACCGCGTGACTCAGCCCGAGCAGGCAGGCACAAGCGCCGACCGCACAGGTGTCGGGAAAATCCGGTTCGGTGTCGCAACACTTAGCGGATTCGACACGACCTCCGGTGTTTGCGCAAAGAGTGTTCAGATCACCTGTCAAACCGGCCTCTTTTTCGGATTGCATGTCCACGGGAGATACGGACTGACGGTCAGCCTGAGGTGCTGCATCTACGGGGATGGGTATCGGAGCCTCTGAGGAACCGCTATCGTTGAGAACGACGACGGGAGGGGGTTGATCCAATGGGTCATTGGTAACAAGCGCCCTGCCCCCCCCGCAAGAAGCCGTTGCACAAAAGAAAAGTGTTACGCGCGCCAGTCGTCCGCAATGCCGAGACCTGCTCTTCGTAGCCTCGTACAACTTAGTAAAGCGCCTTAGTGCGGTTTTCATCCGGTTTATTTTGCCCGATTCTCCCTGTCCCTGCTCCCCCTGTCCCGGCTCCCCTGTCCCCGCTCCGGGGTTGCGGCTCCCCTGTCCCCGCTCCGCCTGTCCCCGCTCCGGGGTTGATTTTTCTGAATTCCAACGGCGAAGGCGCAACTTCTTGGCGACGCCGCCGACACCCGCAGAACCATGTCCCTTCCCCGTCAGGTTCTGCCCAATCGTTCCTACATGATCACTCGTCGCTGCGCCCAGCGGCAGTTCCTGCTGCGGCCCGACCCGGCAATAAACAACACCTTCATCTATTGTCTGGCTGAGGCTGCCGCGATCCATCGCATCGATGTTTTGTTCGCGATCGCCATGTCGAATCACGTTCAGGTGGGTATTCACGATTCCGAGGGGAACTATCCCCTTTTCATCGAACGGTTCCACAAACATCTAGCCAAATGTGTGAATTCCTTGCGGGGGCGCTGGGAAAATATGTTCTCGTCTGAGCAGGCCAGCGTCGTTCGCCTGACCAAACCCGAGGATATCATCGACAAAATGGCCTACGCCCACGCCAACCCTTGTGCTGCTGATCTGGTCGAAGAAGCTTCGCAATGGCCGGGCGTCTCGTCGGTTGATGCGATTATCCGGGACCGCACTCTCACAGCGTCGCGCCCTGCCCATTTCTTCAGGGCCGATGGGGACATGCCCCAATCCGTATCGCTGACTTTCGCAAGGCCTCAAGGGTTCGAACACTTGAGCCAAGATGCCTTTGTGGATCTGGTCAAGTCCACCCTTGAATTCAAGGAGCGGACCGCCGCTGGCATTCGACAGATTACGCACAAACGGGTCATGGGCGTCCGGGCCATCCTGGCGCAGCGCTGGCAAGATTCGCCGTCTACCTTCGAGCCCCGCCGCCAGATGTCACCCACCGTCGCCGCACGAAGCAAGTGGGCCCGGGTCGAGGCCTTGCTGCGCAAGGGTGCGTTCCTGAAGGAATATGCCGCGGCCCTGGCCAACTTTCTGACCGGCACCGTTGATGTTCTGTTTCCCGCTGGAACTTGGGCTATGCGCCGATTTGTGGCCATCGCCGCGGATATTGACGACTCTTCGGGACCTCTGGACCCCGCCCCTTCCTAGCGCAGCGCTGGACTGATCGAGCGGGGGGGAGGCGGATGGTCGGGTGGGAAGCGTCCCAACAGTTTGCGGGAAGACGGGGCCATCTCGGTCGCCTAAGGGCGAAGCTATGTCTGCGTTGTCGTTTCGCAGGTCTTGCGAGGGTGATTTCTCTTCGCCACCCCCAACGCGCGGCGGGCCCGACCCTTGAATACGGACGGAATCGACACCGAAGGCCGGATACGGCCGTTTTCGCGTCGTCGATTTTCGGCTCCTCTACGAATCAACCCTGGGCCGGGGTGCTGGGGGGGTGCTGTGGGCCGGGGTATTCGTTAGACATCGCCACGTGAGCAGTTCTACGGACCGTCCCGGTCATTGTGTGTGAAAGTGCAGGGTTTCCCTTGGGATGGGCACGGCCCACCGTTCGCCGCGCGGTCCGCAGGGATGGGTCGCGTCGCACAGATCGAGGGGCGACAGCTTGGGAGTGTCAGGCTTGATGGCGGCTTCGATTCGCTTGATCAGCGCGTTCATCTTCTTCTCGTTCAGGATTGAAGGCACCAGCGCCAGCCGGGCCGTGGGCTCTTTGAAAAAATTCTCCCAGTGTGCGGCCAGAACAAAGTGCACGCGGGTCGACGCGACCACGGCCTCGGGATAGTCCGTGACCATATCGTAGCCAGCCGCGCAGCCAATATGCAGATCCACGTCGCGCGGATCGGTCTGCGCTTTGAGGTCGATAAGCGCGTGTGGTGGTTCTGATGCGGCGTCCATGTAGTGAATGCGAAAGGCCACCTTTCCCTTGGCATCCACCAGATCGATGAGATACGCGTGCGGATAACCTAGCTTGTAGTCATTGGCGCTTCTCGGTGGCTCCCCCCGTGGGGCAGACACCCGACCACCGAAGGCTTCGATGTTCAAGCCCAAAAGGTGCGCGTGAGGCGCGTGTCCCGAATGAAGGGGCGTGATCCGGAAAGCTGTAGGTATGCAAGCTTTGTTCGCCGCCGTGTTGGATTCAAGGGGCTTGCCGTCGTCATCGGCGCCTAAGGCCACACGACATCGAAACTGTTCCCGCGTGCTGCCCAGCATGTCGACAACCGAAGCATCGGCTACAAGACCCACCTTGCCTCGTGGCAGACCCGCCTCGAAAAAGCCGCCAATATCGCCAGCGTGATCAATGTGACCGTGCCCGACGAGAATCAGGGCTGCCCTTTTGGCGGGTGTATTTTTGAAACCAGCTTCGATCAGGTCCAGTTGTGGCGGCACCAGCTGGTTCAACAGAAGGGCCGATAGCGGATGATTGGAGAAGTACGGCGCCGTCATGATATAGACGCCCCGCCATAGGATGCCCCAACCGCCCGACCCGTAGTAGTGCAAGGTCGCAACGTTATCGGGCGTATCGAAAGCGTCGAGGGCGGGCTTAAAGCGGTGCGCCGGTAAGCGCTGGCCCGCAATGTCCGTCGCGCAGGCCGGAGAGGTCGCAAACATTAAGACTAGGATCAGGAACCAGCGGCCTCTGAGCGACATTGGTGATGGCATGTTGGCCCATCGTATCTAGGGACACTTCTGGCGTCTTGAAAAAGCTTGCGCTCGTGCCCTTCGACTGTAGATCATGCGGATTGGGGAAGCGGTGTGAAATTCATGAAGGGCGATGTCAACACCCACTTCATTCCTCGCCGGACGGATCTGGGGACTCTTTGGGGACAGCGACTCGGGTAGAACAGGAGGTGTATTCTCGTACCCGAGAGCGAATCGACATTAGAATTGCAACCACCAAGGCTGCAGCGTCGACGGCAATCATTGCGTTCGTTAACGAGGTCTCAAGCCAAAAAGCAGCCACTCGTCCTGACAACACCGAAAACAGAAGAATGTCGGGAAGCAAACCCACGATATTTGCCGAGGCGAACGCAAAGAAGGGAACTTTCAAAGTTACCGCCGTAAAATTAATAAGTATGAAGCTTTCTACTGGCAAAAGCCGCGCCCCGAGGACGGCGCCGAAGCCCCCCCCGCCTTAGCACTGCCGCAAACGGGAGATTTTTCGCTGCATGTGCCCGATGCGACTGGCGGGGCACCGGTGTTTCATCCAACGCCCGCGCCCGACCAAGACGACATCGAGGCGGTGGTCCGCCGGACTGCCGTTCGGGTCGTGCGGTTTTGGAAAAGCGGGGCGCGATAGTGCCTGCGATAGCGCCCGCCCCGGGCCCGATCGTCAGCAAACCCATAGTCCTCGTCCCTGCACGGCTGCCGCGCATCGTCTTCGTCCACCCGGCATTTACGCGGATGCTCGTTCACGCGGTGGTGAGTCAGGCTCACCACCTTCCTCGCTCGACCCTCGCAAATGCCTATTTTCTTCCGTAAAATTCGCGCCGCCCCGAAGCCCCCGCCGTCGGGCCCAGCCCGCCTGCCGCCGGCGAAGCCATGCGAATGGTTACCGTCAGGGACACTCGACGCCGCCCGGTGTCCTTCATGGAGGGAAGCTTCGGTCGGGCCGTCACCGCTGCCAAACAGGCCCAGACGGTGTGTCAGCCCCCGACCACGCGTCCGGGTTGTGAACCACGCTGGCTGCTGGTCGCGTCAATGATCACTGCTGTCGGCGACGTACACCCGGAGGTTCCGGAAGCATGGGTCCGGCGAGTTGTATGGCTCGCTGTAGGAGCGAATGAGGGCGGTTGGATCGGATTGCAAAGCCCGTCAGGCCCAGTTCATCAGTGACGGCATTGGCTGCCTCAAGTCCCGTGGTGACCGCCTTCTCCATGTCGTGGATCGCCGTTTTTGTCTTGATCCAACTCCCACACAGGAAGAGTCCTTGAATCTTCGTCTTCATCTGGGGCTGGTATGCGGACGATCCCACGAACTGCTTGTCGAATGTGCGTGGGTTAGAGTGGACGTGGATATGCGCGATGTGACCCCTCAGGGAGGGCCAGGCGAGGAACAACTCCTCTTCGATGAGTTTCTTGATCACGGTTTCCGGGACTCGACGGGGGTCAATCTCGCAAGAGCCAAAATAGCTGTGTATCTCGATGATCTCTCCTCCTCGATCCTTCCAATCCTCAAAGTCGATCTGGTAACGCGAGAGGATAAAGTAGTCGTCGAGCAGTCGGAATCGCGGGCCGGCGAAGATGCCCATCCATGGTTCCCCGGGGGGGAGGCGTATGCGGGAAAATACGCGGATCGTCACGTTCGAAACAGTTTCAAGACGAGCCGTCGCTCGCACCTCCTGGATATGCCCCAGGTCGTGTAGCAAAAAGTGCCGGAAACCTGGAATATCGCAAGCTGATATGACGGCCGAACAAGGGATGGTCTCAGGATTTTCAGCGCCATCAGCCATCACCTTTACGGCCATAACTCTGTCGCCATCCAGTACGACCCCAGAGGCGTTCGCATTGAGCCGGGTCTTCACTCCACGTGCCCGCAAGCGTTTGACCAAGGGACCAATGAGGGAACGCTCAAGGCTGGATCGGAAGCACCACATCTTGTGGTCGTTCGGTCCGCCCAGCATGGTCGACTCGAGCATCGAAAGACCCCATGCTGCACTCATCTCCTCTGCCGCGTGGAACGTGCTCGCTTTTTGCAGAGCCTGAGAGATTGTCTGCAGTCGGGGGGGGAGGCCGATCCAAGAGAAAAAAGTTGCAAGACTCACTGTGTCCCAACGCTCATAGTCCCTTGCGTGGCTGAAGGCGGCTGCGGTGGCTAGTTTTGGTGATAGCCGAATCATCTTCACGCGATCACGGCGAGACAGTTCGAGAAATCCGGTTGAACTCAACAGGTGGAAAAAGAAGTGCGCGAATGTTGGATGCGGAGAGCGCGGATCCGTGTCGAGGCGTGGTGTTCGCGTGACGCGGATGCCGTCGTCCACAATGAACTGCGTCCCTTCCGTGGGCACAAGCTCGGAGATCAGTCCGATCTCGCCAAGAAGCCAGCGCATGTTGTGGTACTGGGTCCACAGGCAGTGTTGGCCGTGGTCGAGCGGAAAAACGTGCCTCGCTCCGTTATCAATGAACTCGATGGGAGCGAGACCCATCGTCCTACCGCCGAACTGAGTCGGATGGGATTCAAGGAGAATTACCTGGGTGCCGCCCTGGGACAATGCATAGGCGGCCGCTAGTCCGGCCAGGCCCGATCCGACAATGACTACGGGTAAATTTTCTGACAACAAGGTGTTATTCTTTCGACAATGAAGAGTGTCCTGCAAACACGCCGATTACGCGTTCTCGCTGCCTTTCTTCTTCCAAGTGAGAGGGCGGATGTCTTGAACCGCCTTGCCTGAAGACGAGCATGATCATGAAAAAGTCGTCATGGGCACAGTGCCAAGGACGATGCGATCCAAGAAGGCGGTCACGCACCCTTCGACGTCCCCTCGGTCGGTGCGGCAAATCCCGGGGCGTGGGGCCTGAAACCTTCGGCTGGGCCGTCAGTGCCGTGAAAGAGGTTCCCGGAAGCCTGGGAGCATAGGAAATAAAAACAGCCTTATGCTTTCGCGTCAAGGCCGATGATGCCTATTCCGAAAGTTCGCGCCGCCCCGAAGCCCCCGCCGCCTGCCTAATCCCTTGGACTGTTAAAACACCGTTCCTTGACCGGGCCCAGCGCGCATGGGCTGCATGCTTTTGCAATTTCGGAACGCCGTTTGGCCGACAGCGAAGCGGCAAGCATACCGTCCGGTCAGTCTATGTTCCCGATGCCGAACTAAGGGTACGCGCCAGCCGCGCCAGACCTTCGTCAATTGAGACCCGGGGGATATAGCCCAGGTCGCGACGGGCGGCGCCGAGGTTGAACCAATGTGCGGTGGTCAATTGGCGGGCCACGAAACGGGTGACGGGGGGCTCGCGATCACGAATAAACAGCAGGGTGTAGATTGCCTCGGCGGCTAGGGCTGTCCACCACAAGGTCCGTGGCGATACGAATTTTCGCACCGGAGGCTCCCCGGCTGCGCCCAGCACACGGTTGATAAGTTCAGTCAAGGCCAGGGGCTGTCCCTGGCTGATGAAATAGGCACGTCCTGCACACGGCGCCGAAACGCCGACGTGGTCCAGGGCCAGCAGGTGGGCATCAACCGCATTGTCGATGTATGTACAATCGACTAGTTTAGGGGGGCCGCCGGGTAAACGAAGACGCCCCGCACGGGCCTGTTTCAGCGCGCGGGGCAATAAATGTGTATCCCCCGGCCCAAAAAGTAAATGAGGGCGCAGCGCGACTGTCGACAAGGTGAGGCTGTTGGCAGCCAAGACCAACCGTTCCGCCTGGGCCTTGGTGCGGGGATAGTGCGCGTCGAATTGGGTGGGCGCCGGGTGCGATTCATCTATGCCTTCGATGTCGCCACCAGCATGGGCCACTGAAGGAGAACTTGTGAAGATCAGTTTCCCCACCCGGGCGGCCCGACACGCGTCGATCACGTTCTGCGTACCGGTGACATTTGTGCTGTAAAAATCCGCGGCACGCCCCCAACTGCCGACCTTGGCAGCACTGTGAATGACGGCGTCGCAGCCCATGACCGCGGTGTTGACGATGGCGGCATCAGCCACATCCCCCCGCACCACATCAACGCCTAGGCGGCGCAGGTCGGGTTGATCAGATCGCCCCAAGATGCGCACGTCGTCGCCTCGATCGTGAAGCGCCAACACCACGGCGCGTCCCAAAAAGCCACCTCCTCCGGTCACCAGGATCTTCATGGCAGCCGGGCCTGCGCCCATTGGGACAGGGCTTCGCGGTTGATTTTCGCGTTGTGGCGAATGTCGACGGGAAAGCCTGGATGAACCAGAAAATGTTTGATGTCGGCCGTGACCGGATGGGCCTGGCCCAAGGCCAGGAGGCTGGCATTCAGATCCGAAGGGCTGCAGGTGGGTTCAAGTTCGACGCACACAACGGGCACAACGGCGGCGCCACGCCGGACCGCCACCAACGCCGACCGGCGAACCTGGGCGTGGGTGTTGAACACGCCTTCAACCGGGATGGTGAGCAACGTGCGTCCATCGGCCAAGATCACGCGCTGGGATTTTCGGCCGCAAAACCACAGACGTCCCTGTTCATCTAGGTAACCAAGATCGCCCATGCGGTGCCAGAATCCCGTGCCGGGACCGTCGGGAATTTTTGCCAGGCGGGTCGCGCGGTCGTCGTTGATGTAGTGGCGGGTGACAGCGGCGCCTTTGACGGCAATTTCACCCCACACGCCCGGGGCGCAGCGCAGGGATTCGTCCCATGCGCCAAGGCCGCCGTCGGAAATAGAAACGATGGCTGCATCGATTTCGGCAACCGGCCTGCCTACGCAAAGACCGTGTCCCAAATCCGTGCGGGCGGCGGTTTCACCCAGAATTTCGCGATCGTCAATGATGGCGACGGGCAAAGATTCGGTGGCGCCATACGGTGTGATGATGCGCGCATCGGGGTTCAACAGGGACGCAAAGGCGCGCACCACAGACGCAGGCACGGGCGCCCCTGCCGAAATCACCCGGCGTAAGGACGGCAATTTCACAGCGCGGGGGACCGCCCACCTAGCCACCGTCGCCAGCAACGCGGGGGATGCAAACAGGTTGGTGACAGTTTCATCATTGATGGCGCGAATGATCATCTGCGGATCAACTGCGGCGGGGCGGGTGAAATCCATTTGCGGCACCACGGTCGTCATGCCCAGTGCCGGATCAAACAAGGCGAAAGGCGGAAACGTCGGCAGATCAATTTCATTCGCACCCAGATTGGCGATGCGCCGCAAGGACGCCACCTGCGCGGCAAAATGCCCGTGGGTATAAACCACGCCCTTGGGCGGGCCCGTGCTGCCGCTGGTGAACAAGATGGCGGCGGTTTCGTCGGATCGCGTGGGAACCAGTGCCGTTGTGTTCAGGGCGCGCCCGGTTTGAATCACCCGGGACAAACGCAAGGCACCGGGAAACGGCGGCCCCCCGACCGTCACCGTACGGGTGATGGTGCCCCGGCCCCACCCCAGACAAAGCCGCGCCAGCTGGGCCTTGGGTGTCCCGATAAACGCCTGCGGTTCAGCCCGCACAAGACAGTCCTTGATTCTGCGAATCCCTATGCCGGGGTCAACCAACACGGGCACCACCCCGGCCTTGGCCATCCCGAACGCCAGGGCGAAGAAGGCGGGACCCGGCGGAACCATCAGCGCCACCCGCACCCCACGTCCGATTCCATGCTGGGTCAACCCCCGCGCGATGGCGTCGCTGTCGTCGTTTAGTTGTTGGTACGTCACCCGCCGGTACAGCACGCGTCCGTTTTGATCCCGCCCCTGCGGATGACAAATGGCAATGGCGGTGGGACGCTGGGCGGTCAATTGCGGCAGGCACGCGGCGATATTGACGACGGGCGCGCCGGTATCCGTCATACCGGATGGGCCTTCAGAAAATCCTGAACCAGCGTGGTGATTTCAGACGCTGCGTCTTCCAAAACATAGTGACCACAGTCGGCAAATTGGTGGACCTGTGCCTGCGGCCAATACGTCCGCCATACATCCAGGACGGCCGGGGTGAATACAAAATCGCGATCGCCCCAGCAAAACATCGCCGGGGTGGATTGGAACTGGGAAAGGCCCGCCTGCACTTTGCTGACCAGATCGTAGGACGGGTCGGTGGGCACCATGGGGATATCCTGCACAAACCGCAGGGTCGCGATGCGGTTCGCCCACGAGTCATAGGGGGCGCAATACGCGCGACGCAAAACCTGGGACAGGGGTCGGCGTTTGCACCCCACCTGCGCAGCCCCCTTGGCAAAAACATTGCCACCCCGAACCAACAACGACCCTAAGGATGTGTTGCGGATCAAGGCCAGCGCACGCGGCAGCCGCATCGGGGCGGGCAGATGAAACGCAGCCGTGTTGAACAGGACCAACCGGGCAATGCAGGCGGGAGTCCTTTGCGCATAGGCCATCCCGATCATGCCGCCCCAGTCGTGCATCACCAAGGTTATCGGGCGGTTCAGCTTCAGGCTGTCGATCAGCGCGTCCAGATCATCAACACGTGATTTCAAACGGTAGTCATAGGCGCTGTCACCCGGTTTATCGGACAGCCCCATGCCGATATGGTCGGGCACGATCACCCGGTATTGTTCCCGCAATGCCAGGGTCAGGTTGCGGTAATAAAATGACCAACTGGGGTTTCCGTGCAGCATGACGATGGGATCGCCGTGCCCTTCGTCCAGATAATGTTGCCGCAGGCCATTTCGGAAAAAAAACTTTCCCTCGAAAGGAAACAGAGCCCGGTCCACGATCGGGGCGGTCACGTCACCACGCCACGGCCGCAGCCGTGCAGTTCAGCCCGCTGCCGATGCCGCCTAGAATCACCTGATCGCCCGATGACAACCGTTCCGCGTCCCGGGCCTGGGCCAACGCCATAGGAACCGACGCGGGACCCACGTTGCCTAGTTCGGGATAGACAAGGGCGGCCTTGGACAATGGAAATCCCAGGGTGCGGGCCAGTTCTTGGGTATGCAATTCGCTGACCTGGTGCAGAGCGAACAGATCCACGGTGTCTGCGTTCCAGCCAAAAACCTGCTGCGCCCGGGTCCAGGTGCGTTTGGCCAGATCCACGCCAGCGGCCAAAAGATTGCGCGTGTCGGTGATGCCGGTATCCAAGGTCCCGCGACATAATTGGTTGTGACGGGTGCCCGCCAGACTGACACCGCCCAAAAACCGCGGGGCCCCGGATGCCAATCGCGACGGCCCCAGCAGCATAGCCGCTGCACCCGATCCCACGGTCAACGTCGGCAGTTGTTCGCGCAACATGACCTGGTCGCAGGCGGGGCCGCGCAGACGCTGCAGCGTTTGTTCCACCACATACCGGCTGTCTTCGGCATCGACGATCAACCCATATTCAATCTGGCCCCGTTCGATCATGTTGCCCACAACCGCCATGCCATCGAGAAATCCCAGACACGCATTGGACACGTCGAAATTCAGGCAGGTTTCCGCAAGCCCCAGGTTGGCGTGCACCACGCAGGCCACGGATGGTTCCACAAAATCATGGCATACGGATGTATTGATCAGCACCCCAATGCGGGAAGCGTCGATGCCGGTTTCGTCGATCAATTTTTTCCCGACCTGTGTGGCGCCATCACTAGGACGCGCCCCGATATCCCAGAAACGCCGCGCGCAAACCCCCGTCAACGATTCCAACAGCCGAGCCGGCAGCCCCAGACGCGCATACGTGTCTGCCATAGCCGCATCTATTTCGGACGAGGCGACCCGGTGGGGCGGGATGACCTGGGCAAGTCCCAGAATGCTGACGTTTTCAAAAAACACGGTACGGGCGATCTTTTAGCACCGGTCCGGCGATCGCGGCCAAGGGGGACGCAATCGCGCTAGACTGCCGCCGCCATGCGAATCCAGAACTTCAGCCCTGCCGACCGATTTCGTCTAATTGGCGTGTTTTTCCTGGTCGCCTGCGCCGGGTGCGCCTCGCTGACCAAGACCGGCAACCTGACCCGGGCCGAAATCGAAAAAGGTCGCATCGAGGACTGGCCCCAGGCTGTTGCTGACGTGCGCGTCGCCAGTTCGGGTGACGGGACCGAACAGCACGCTTTGTTCTATGCATCCAAGTCGCAGATCCGCCGCCCCCTGCTGGTGGCCCTACATTCCTGGTCAGGTGGTTATCTGCAAAAGACGGGCGTTCCCTACGCAAATTGGTGCATCGCCAACGACTGGATTTTCATCCACCCGGATTTTCGAGGCCAGAACAACCGGCCCCAGGCCATGGGGTCCGAACTGGTGGTGGCGGATATTCTCAGCGCCGTCACCTACGCCAAACAGCACGCAAACGTGGACGAATCACGCATTTATTTAGCCGGTGGCTCGGGGGGTGGATTCGCTGCGCTGTTGCTGGCCGGACGCGCACCGGAGATGTGGACCGCCGTGTCCGCCTGGGTGCCCATCATCGATCTGCAGACCTGGTATTTCGAATCGGTCGAACGCCGACAGAAGTACGCGGGGGAGATTGAAGTGGCCTTGGGCGGTGTCCCCAAGGAAGGGACCCCGGCTGCGGACGAGGCTAAGAAGCGATCAGCCATGACCTACCTTTCCGCCGCGCGGGGGCGGCGCGTGTCCATTTCCGCTGGCATTCACGACGGACACAAACGGGACAGCGTGCCTATCATCCACGCCCTGCGCGCCTTCAACATCTTGGCCGACCCGAAGGACCGTTTAAGCGACCAACAAATCACCTGGTTCACCGAAAAAGAATCAGTCCCCCCTGAACTAGTTGCCGAGACCACCGCCGATCCCAGCTACGGCGACAAGACGCCTTTGTTCCGGCGGCAATCAAACAACGCCACCGTGACAATCTTCGAAGGCGGTCACGAGATTCTGTATGACGCGGCTCTTGTGTGGCTGGCAGCTCAGCGCCGGTGACACGGCTTTGGGCTCGACCTAGACCACGATTTGTGGCATTTGAATCCCATGAGCGAGTTTACGTTTGAGGGGCAGGGAACTTTGGTTCGCGTCGACACCTTCGTGTCAAAGGCGGGCAAGCCCATCTTGACGCTCATTTTTGAAACCCAGGGGCAATACCCGCAGTTGATTCCTATCAAGGTGTTCGGACGTTTGGCTGACGAGGCCAAGGCCTGGACCCCCGGCACCGTATTGTTCGTCACAGGGCGGCTAGGCGGGCGCGACTGGCAAGGGAAAGTCTACGGCGACAACGTGGCCGTCAGCGTCGAGGTCGTCACGGCCGCTGCTGCATCTGAAAGCCCTCGCGGTGGTGGGTCGGGCCCACCGAACGAAGGCGCCCCTCCTTTGGGCGACGACGACATTCCGTTTTGATTCTGGCTAGTGCACCGTCTTCGAAATAGCGTCAAGTC
>JAYUUT010000389.1:0-2219 GCA_043754455.1 Myxococcales bacterium | reverse complement strand
CGTAGGCCGAACATGATGAGCGACGTGAACACGAACAGGAATTTGCCCTGTTCAGACGTGAGGATGTTGCCAGTGATGTTCTGAATCCAGCCGTCCGTTCCAAGTTCAACGGCCCCGACCAACGCGTGCGCGATGAACAGGACGAACAGCAATCCGGAGCCGATCGAGAACTTGGTCAGGGCGCCGACGCCCAAGAGCAACAGGCCCCCGATGACGTAGCCCGCCAACTTGGCCGTGCCAGGATCCATGAAGTTCGCAAATACGCCGCCGAAGAAAAGGGCCAGGAAATAGCAGGCCACGGCGCCGCCCAGAAGGCCGACGTCTTTGAACATCTCGGACATGCTGAGGCCCTTCTCGGAGGCCTCGGATTTCGGCATCTTCTGACCCAAGAACATGAGCCCGTACGCAATGGTCGGCAGCAGGTAAAGGGCCAGCTGAACCTTCCAGTGAACCTTCATCATGTCGTCCAGCACCCATCCAACCACGCCACCGAAGATCATGCCCAAGGGCCAACTGGCGTGAAGGATGTTCAGATAGTGCGTTCGGTTGTGGGGGAACAAGGTTGCGACCAACGGATTCGCGACGGCTTCTAGGGTGCCGTTCGCCAGCGCGAAAAGGAACATGCCCCAAAACAGGGCGTTGTACGCACCGGCCCCGACCGCCGTGAAGGTCACCAGTGCCGACGCCACGTGAAGGGCAAAAGCCGCCACCACCAATTTTCCGTAGCCCAATCGATCGGCCAGGATGCCGCCGATGATGATGCCGAAACAGAAGCCGGTGAACCCGGCGCCGCCGATGGCCCCTAACTGACCGCCTGTGAACCCAAATTCAGCCGCCCAGTTGTCGAAGATGCCGCCGCGAAGGGCGAACCCGGTTCCGGCTGCCAGGATGGCGGTGAAGCCAGCCCAAAGCAGGCGTTTTTCGTTTGCCACAGGAGCTTGGCGTTGATCGTTTGCCATGTGAGGCCTTTCAAGTGAGGTGGAAACTGCCGCAATGGCCCGTAGGCCCGTTTTGGCGCACACCCTAGGCGAAGACCCCGCCTTCGGTCAATGCCCCAAACGCAGGGGGAATTGAACGTTCGAGCGGAAACTGCGATTAACCCGAGATCAGGCGAAGCTGGCGCAACCGATTCGCCGGCACCGTATCGATGGGATAGTTGCCTGAAAAACAGGCATCACACAGCCCATGGTTTGGGTCAGGGGAGACCCCGCGCCCGACGGCCTGGTGCAGGCCTTCGAGGGATAGATACCCAAGGGAATCAGCCCCAACGAACTTCCGGATGTCCTCGATCGATTGGGACGACGCGATAAGTTCGTCGGCAGAAGGGGTGTCGATGCCGTAATGACAGGGGCCCACCGTCGGCGGCGAGCTTATCCGCATGTGGATTTCTTTGGCACCCGCATTCCGAATCATCTGAATGATCTTCCGCGACGTGGTGCCGCGCACGATCGAATCATCGACCACGATCACCCGTTTGCCCTCGATGACCTCGCGCACGGGCGACAATTTTAGCTTCACGCCGAAGTGGCGAATCGACTGGGATGGTTCAATGAAGGTCCGACCGGCGTAGTGTGACCGCATCAGGCCCTGGCCAAACGCGATGCCGCTTTGCCGGGAATACCCAATGGCGGCGGCGGTGCCTGAATCGGGGACAGGGATCACGACATCAGCCTCAACCGCGTGTTCAACCGCCAGTTTTCGGCCCATGTCTTCCCGCGCCCGATACACCGGCATGCCCGCCAAGGTTGAATCAGGGCGCGCAAAATACACCCATTCAAACACGCAGCGGCGCGGCGTCGACGCCTTGAAGGGCCATAGGCTGCGAAGGCCGTCTTTGTCGACCACGATCATCTCGCCCGGTTCCAGATCGCGCACGAACTGGGCCTCTATCAATTCAAACGCGCAGGTTTCGGACGCCACCACCCAGGAATCCTTCACACGGCCCAACGACAAGGGCCGAATGCCCATCGGATCGCGAACGGCGATCAGGCTGTCCTCGCACAAGAACGCTAACGAATAGGCCCCACGCACGGATCGAAGCGCGTCCGCGATTCGATCGGCGACGGTCGTCTCACGCGAGCGCGCCGTCAGATGTAAAATGACCTCGGTATCGGTGGTCGTCTGGAAGATTGATCCCTCGTCTTCCAGTTTTTGGCGCAGTTCGTTCGCGTTAACGATGTTGCCGTTCAGGCTGATGGCCAGCCCTCCGCCTGCATAGT
>JAYUUT010000388.1:0-26430 GCA_043754455.1 Myxococcales bacterium | reverse complement strand
GTCCGGGACAAGTTTCCCTGGGCCCCCGTGCCAACCTTCGCCTATTCAGGCGGCAACGTTTCGGGCGGGCTGGCGTTAGGACACAGCAACCTATTTGGGCGCGGTAAACGTGGGCTAGTCGGCGGGCGGGTGTCGAACGTGGATTCCGGGGCCATCGTGGCCTACCAAGATCCCGCGCTGTTCGGAAGCTGGGGATTTTGGAACGTGCGCGGCCGGTTTCAGGATCAGGTGCTGCCTGAATACGGCAACCGCAGCGACTTGAATCTCAGACTCGAACCCCTACGCGAAACCAAGTTACGCACCTTCGGTGGCGAGATCAACCTTGGGGTCGCTTGGTGGCGAAAGGTAAAAACCTCGATCGGTTATTTTTACGACCAAACGGACGTGAAATGGTCACGTTCCAATCCGTTAAACGACCAGGCCCCGCAGGATCTGCCGGTGGCCACCACCGCCGCCAAACGGGCGCTATTGATGGGGACGGTCACCTTCGATTTTCGCGCCCGCGAACACGCCATCATGTACGGGAACGCCCTGTCGTTTTCCCTGGATCTGGGCCGCCCCGCATTTGGAAGCGATGAAAAGGTTAACTACTGGAAGGCGTTCGCCGACTACGAACAGGGGATTCGATTCTTCAGACGCCACAACCTGATCATCCGCGCCGCGGGCAGTGCCGGGGACAATATGCCCTTTTGGTCTGAACCATCGACGACAGGGGCCGACCTTCGCGGCTTTCTGTACCGCCAGTATATGGGCGACACAATCCTGCGTACGCAGGTCGAATACCATTTTCCGATGTTTTCCCTTGGGAAGCTGGATGTCCGGGGGCTTGTGTTCAATGACGCCGCAGCGCTTTGGTATCGGAACCTCCCGAACGTGGTTGGGGACGCTTACGAAACCCGGCCCGACGGGCGCAATTTTCTGCCCCCTGGCTATTTGGTACCCGGCTTTGACGCCTCTCGCGACGTCCATACTTCGGTTGGCGCCGGTATCCGGTTCTATCTAAAGACGTTGTCCGTACCCTTGGTTGGCGTCGATTTCGGGCGCGGCGTTCCGGACGGATCGGTCCGCATCATCTTGGTGTTGGGCGCGTGATCAACACGATTCGAACGAATATCCGGCCACCAAGAACACACGCGCAGGCCCGTTTTGCCACAACCAGGGATTGATAGGCCGCACGTTGAAGGCACGTCCCGAAAGCACCGCGTCCTTGCGCAAGATTTGTGAAATCAGCAGCGGATCCGCAGCGAAGAAAACATTGCCAGTCCTTGAAACGTCGGCCAGCACGTCACGCAGGTTTGCATCGGGCGGCAGTTCGTCCAGTGGATAGGTGTCGTTCGAACAGGTGTCGCTGACAAACAGCACCGTACCGCCTGCACGGGTCACGGCAGCCAGGGATCGCAGGTGAATCGTCAGCACGCAGCGGCGGATCTCCGCCAACAAAGGGTACCCATCCCCCAGCACCGCCGTTAGCCCGAAGGACAACTGGGTGGCCAGGCAACACGAGACCGCCACGTCGAATGGGCCCGGCAAGGCTGCTGCAATGGCCGCCGACGCAGGCGCCACCGCAGCATCTATCTGGGCAAGGGTCGGCCGCCGTGACGTGAAGTGGTCGAGCGATCCGATCAGCCCCGACAAATCGACGGGCGCATGACAAAAAATTCGCGACCGTAGATCTTCGGGTTGCCGCGTGGCCGCCCTTTGAATCGCAGCCGCATCTAGATCGACCAGATGGATTTCAGCGTAACGGGCCGCAAGCGCCGCCAGATCCAAATCCTGAGCGTTGCCAGCGCCAAAAAGGGCCAACCGCCCGCATCCTTCCGCGGGCGCTGCCGCCAGAACGAGTTCGGTAAAACGCGCCCGGTGATCTACAAAATGTGGTTCATGTTTGATCGACTTGGCATTGCTTTGCGACTGCTGGCGCAGGACCGTCTGCAATGCGGAGGCGACGGGAGATTTCGACATCAGTGATGGGAAGAGACCATAAGACACAGCCGACGGGAATGGCAACTCCCATTGCGCGTCCCCGGTCACGGCTCCCGCGGCATTAAAGACTGTCAGCCCAGCAAGATCCCGCCCCGCCCTCGCAGCGCGCCCGCAATTTTGTCGCCCAAGGCGCGTAAATCCTCGCTGGGACGAATCAAAAACGCATCCACCCCTAGGTCAAAGGCTTCCTTCACCGTGTCGTAGGACGGATAGGCCGTATACAGCACCGAAGCACAGTGTGGCAGCAGTTTGCGCGCCTGTTCAATCACCCGAAGCCCTGACATCCCTGGCAGGTTTCGGTCCGCCAGCACCACGTCAAAATGTTCCTGTCCCAATTTCGCCAGCGCTTCATCGCCGTTGGCCACCACGGTGACGTAATAGGTCGCACCCAGGAATTCGGCCATCAACTGACGGCGGCTACCCTCCAGTTCGACCAGCAAGATGCGCGGCATCCGCGACGACACCGGGATCTCGGTCTTGCGGGCCAACTGTTCGTCCCGCCGGGACAAGGCGCGGCGAATGCGGAAACGCAGGGTTTCCAGGTCACTAATGGGTTTTTCAATGTAATCGTGCGCTCCGATATCCAGGGCCTGCACCGCGGAATCGTAGGACGTGTATCCGGTGATCAAAACCACGGCAGGCGCCGGCGTCAGCGTCCGTGCAACCCGCAACACTTCTAACCCCGAGGCCCCAGGTAGATTTTTGTCGGTCAACACCAGATCAAAGATCCGGCTGCGCATCAGATCGATCGCTTCTTCGGCTGACGTCGCCGTGGTGACTGAATATCCCCCCCGGCGTAGGGCCTCGCGCAGTACGGTCAGCACCACAAGTTCATCATCCACGACCAGGACTTCGTGCCCCGACGGCACCACGGCCCCCGAATCGGCCGACGTCGCCGCAATCAACTGCGCATCGACATCCCGGGCGGTCACCGGGGTCGCCTTGGCGGTTTCGTCCAGCACACCAAATCGAGCCAGGGTTTCCAAAAGGCGGCGGCCCACGGTTTCAGCCCGCCTGCGGGTGGCGGCGATGGCCACGATGCGTCCCAGCGGCATCACGGCGGCACGATCCAGATAGGCCCGCGCCCCACCAAACAGCGCGGCCTGCAGCCGGGTCGGGCTGGGGTCGGCGTCCACAACCAAAACGGCGGCACCCGCGGCCCGTCCGCGCGCTGACAACAGACGATCTTCGATCCGTTCGGCGGCAGCACACCCCAACACCACCACATCCGGCGACGCCTGCACCAAACGCCCCCCGGCATCTTGCAAAAGCCCGTCATCGCCCAGCACCAACACCGTGGGTTCCAGATCCGCACCATCGAGAATGTCGGCCAACGCCACCGCTAGCGCTGGCTCCGTTGCCGTAAGCGCCGATCGCTGGGACGCAATGGCATTGCGCAACAGCAGCCCCCGTTTGCGCGACCGACGGCAGGAAACCAGCCACCGCAACTGGGCCCGCAATAATGCGTCACTGTCGGGTAGAGGCCGCGGCAGGACGGCCGCGACTTCAGCGCTAAACGAAACCGCACAGGTACCTGGGTCACCGATTTGCAAGGCCACAAGGTCGGTAAACGGACGTCGTTCCTTAGCCGTGGCCAGGGCGTCAGGCACCCCTTCGTCCAGATCCAACACCGCCAGCTCGAAACTTTCGGCCTCAAGACGTGAAAGCGCGTCACGCACCGATCCGGTCTCCACCACGGTGCCCTCGGCAGACAAGGCCGCGGTCACCCGGCGCCTATCACGATCCGATGCGACACCCACAAGAAGGCGGTCTTCCTGGGCGCGGGCAGCGGCACGCAGAACGGCGAATATGGCAGCAGACGGAACCGCCATGGGTGTCAGTATACTAACCTGGAACTTGCAAGGAGCCGCCCGCATGAATAGGAATTTTTTTCGAATCGGGGGCCGCCTCGCCTTTGCCATCCTGCTTTGGACGGCCACGGGGGCATCCCACACGAACGCGCAGCCGGCGCCCCCCCCGCCACCGACGCCGGCCCCGCCGCAGCCACCACAGCCCTACCCTTACGGGCCACCCCCCGGTTACGGATCGTACCCCCAGCCCTATTACCCGGTCTACGAACCTGTGGGGCCGCCCCCCGACGCACGGTTTCGATCGTTCCAGCTTCAACTGGGCCTGGGCCTCGGCACGGTGACTGTCAAAGATTCGAACGGATCCGATACGGGATCAGGTGGTGGGTTTCATGTCCGCGCGGGGTTCGGGTTGACCCCCGGGTGGCTGGTCAGCATTGGCATCGACGAAAGTTTTGCCACCATTAAATCGTCAGAGATCAACCAGTGGGCACTGCTGTTCGGTGCGGAGGCTCATTTTCTTAGCCGGTTGTACGCACGGGCGGCGATGGGTTTCGCGACCGTCGCCGAAGAAATCGTCATCGCTGGTTTTGGCGAAACCCATGCCAGCACCGGACCGGCCCTGCACGGCGGTTTCGGGGTCGAGATCGTCCAAGGGTACAACCTGGCCCTGGCCGTGGAATATTCTTTCCAACTGTCCCGCGCAGCCAAGGCAACGTGGATACAGAACCTGGTCGGCCTAGGGGTTCATTTCTTCTGAACGGCGGGCACAAACGCCTCGTCCACGACCCGTCCTTCTAGCCCCACGGGCGGCGGATAACCCAGCGCCCACAGGGCCGTCGCCGCCGTGTCCATGGTGGACACGGGGGTTTTTAACCGATGGCCCTGGCGGACACCGACCCCCCAGGCGATCCAGGGAATCATACGGTCGTCGACATGATATCCAGAATGGTTCCGGCCATGGCCCCCATGATCGGCCGACACAATCAGCAACGTGTCGCGGTCCAGGCCGGATTGTTTCAGCGCCGCAATCAGCGTCCCTAGGCATCGATCGCTTGTGTTGATGGCCTCCATCTGTTCGGGGGTCATCCAGCCCACGGCATGGCCGCGTTCATCGGGATCGGAAAAATGGATGAACTGAAAACGTGGCTTTTCCTTCACGAAATACGCCGTGGCCTCGGCGACGACCTTCTTACAGAAAATACCCGGACGCTGGAACACGTCCACGCTGCCCGGACCCGCGATGTGTTCCAGTTTGCGTTTGCCTACAAAGGCCGCCGACCTGTCGGACGCCAACCCCGCCGCTGTGAAGATGGTGGGCACCTTGATAAACCCACGTTCCGGCCGCCACGAATTCCAAAACAAACCGTGGGCCGGGACGTCGAACCCCGACAACATCGCGGCATGCGACGGCAACGTGGACGCCGCGCGGATCGTCCGGGCGTTCAACGTGTAGGACCCCTCGGCCAGCAGGGCCGCGTGGGTCGGCACCCGCGCCTTCAAGATGGCGTCGGGGCGCAGGCCATCTTCAGAAACGATGATCACATGCCGTGCCAGCGGCGCCGGAACCACGGGCACAGGGGGCGCCGGGGCAGGAGGCGGCAAGGCCGCCTGTGCGGGGGCGATGGCCACCGGGATCATCTTTGAACGACACGCGGCCCCCAGCAGCAAGATTGCTAAAATTTTCGTAGGACAGGGGTTCATGGCAAACCGGGCTCGGTTCAGATCGTAAAGACTGTGGATGGCTTCGGCAAGCTTTACGACCCCTTTGGATGACGAACCTGCGTGGTCAACCCAGCATCGGCCAGGCCCTGCCACACGGCCGCACGATACCGTAGGCGTCAGATCTTCGGGTCGGTTTTAGTGCCGACCGAACATTGCTGCTAATCTGTCTGCGCGTATGAAACTGTTCCGCAAACTCCGACCATCAACGGAGTTTTTTTCTCGGGCGCTTTGGTCAATTGGATTCGCGGCGGCGCTTTCGTGTGTGCGGCCTCTGTCCGTATCTGTGGGAGGGCTCGGCTGTGGCGGCGACTACGACTGCAAGGGCGACCGCATCTGTGAAAAAGGCCGCTGCGTGGCGGCACCTTCGGGCGTAATAGCCCCACGCCCAGAATTGCCCGTCGCCGAAGATCCGAATCCTGTGCCCCCCGCGACGCCCAGGATCGCGCCAGGCCGGGCGATGTTTCGTATGAATCCCCAGCACCAGGGGCGATCCCCGTATCACCTTCCTGCAGGACGCCCTGGTATCACCTGGGCCTACCAGACCCGGGGCCGTGTCACGTCAACCCCAGCCCTTTTGTCCAGCGGCGCGCTGGTCGTGGGCAGCCATGACGGGCGCATCCATGTGGTGGGGCCGAAGGGGGACAGCCAGTTCATCGCAGCCACGGGCGACCTGGTGTTCGGGTCGCCCGCAGTGACAGCCGAGGGCCTGGTGTTGATAGGATCGGACGATGATCATTTGTACGCGTTCGATGTGACAAGGAAACGTGAGGCCTGGCGATTTCGCGTGGGCCGGTGCCCCACCCGCACGGGCGTTGGGCCCCAGGCCAGCCGTTGTGACGTCGAGGCCGGTCCCACCATCGGTCCCGACGGGACCATCTATCTGGGCGGCGATGGCCTTTACGCGTTACGCCCCGACGGGACGCTGAAATGGCGGTTTGCCACGGGTGGGCATGTGGCCTCATCGCCCGCGCTGTTGGCAGACGGCACCGTGGTGGCGGGTTGCCAGGACAACCTGATTTACGCCGTTTCCCCCCAAGGCGTGAAACGTTGGGATTTTCGCGCCGGTGACGATGTCGATTCCAGCCCCGCCGTGGCCGACGACGGGACCATTTATGTCGGGGCCGACGACCAAAAACTGTACGCCCTTTCCCCCGACGGCAGCTTGAAATGGGCCTTCACCTCGGGCGGCGACCTGCGCGCGTCGCCTGCTGTCGCCCCCGACGGCACCGTCTATGTAGGCGGTTTTGATGGGCTTTTGTACGCAATTCGGCCCGATGGAACTTTGAACTGGACCTTTCGGACGGGAGATCGCATCCTTTCATCGGTTTTGGTGGATGCAGGGGGGGCGTTGGCGTTCGGCTCACAGGACGATCGCCTGTATGCTTTGGAACCCGACGGACGCGTTCGATGGACTGTCGAACTGGGAGGCGACATCGATAGTTCGCCGATCCTAGGTCCTGACGGGACAGTCTACGTAGGCGCCGACGACCAGAAGCTGTACGCCCTGCACTAACCTTCAAAACCGAATTTAGTTATGAAACCAGACACGGAAAGAACAAAGAAAAGATGAGTGAACGAGAAGGGCGCGCCACGACGGCGCGCATTGTGACGGGGCGGATCAAAGTACATCCAGATGGATTTGCATTCGTGACGCCGGACGACCGATCCGAAGATGTCCATGTGAATGCGCGATCAAGGGGGTCGGCCCTAGACGGCGACCGGGTCGAGGTCGATTGGGCTGTTGGCCATCGAGGGCTAGAAGGCCGGGTGACCAAGGTCGTCGAACGCGGCCGAACCAAACTGACAGGTCAGATCGAGGGATCGGGAAAGACCGCGCGGTTCGTGGCCGATGACGCGCGCATCGGGGGGGCCATCCGGTTGCGCGGCGGCGACGGGGGGGCGCGGCCCGGGCTGGCCGTCGTGGCAAAAATCGTGCGCTATCCGGAAAATGCGGACGAAGGCATGGATGTCGAGGTCATCAAGATCCTTGGCAGCCTGGACGACGTGCGCACGGAAGTGGAAAAGGTGTTGGCCTGCGCCGACGTCGAAGACACATTTCCCGCGAACGTTGTGGCCGAGGCGGCCTTGGTGCCCGCCGATGTCCGCGATCACGATCGCATTGATCGCGCAGATCTGCGGCATATCCCGTTTTGCACGATCGATCCTGTGACCGCGCGGGATTTCGACGACGCCGTGGCCATCGAAGCCCTGCCCAAGGGGGGATACCGCGTCTGGGTCGCGGTGGCGGACGTGTCCCATTACGTGCGTGAAGGGACCGCGATTGACATCGAAGCGCGACGCCGCGGGTGCAGCCTGTACCTGCCCAACCGCGCGATTCCGATGCTGCCCGAAGTGTTGTCATCACGGCTGTGTTCTTTGGTCCCCGAAGAAGACCGATTGGCCATGGTCACACGCATTGATTTCGACGCCGAAGGCCGATCCCGCGACACGGATTTCATGGCGGCTGTGATCCATTCACGCGCGCGCATGGATTATGCCGGGGTGGCGCTGGCGCTGGCGGGCGACCTGCGCGGGCCGCGCGAAAAATACGAACCCTACCTACCCGCCTTGCGTACGATGGACGCGTTTACCCGTGTCTTGCGACAGCGGCGTATGGCACGCGGGGCCTTGGATCTGGACCTGCCCGAACCGGTCATCGAACTTGATCGGGACGACCCGGGCCTGGTGCGCGATGTCCGCAGGGCACGCAAAGATCCTGGGGAAAGACAGGCCTATTCCATGATCGAAGAACTGATGCTGGCGGCCAACGAAGCCGTGGGCGACAGTTTCGAGGCCCGAGGTGAACCCGTCCTGTGGCGGGTCCACCAGCCCCCCAAGGACGAAAAACTGGCCGCGTTCGCGGATCTGGCCCAGCACTATGGGTTTCCCTTCGACGTCGAAGAGGCAAAATCCGCCAAAGGTCTGGGGCAACTGCTGCAACGACTAAAGGGTCACCGTGCAGAAAAACCGCTGTCCTTCCAGTTGTTGCGATCGTTAAAACAGGCCAGTTATGACGTGAACAACGCGGGCCATTTCGGCCTGGCGTCCAAGGCGTATATCCATTTCACGTCCCCCATCCGCCGGTACCCCGACGTGGTGGCCCACCGTTTGTTGAAATACCGGCTGTCAGAACAGGGCAAATCATCGGGTGGTTTCGCCAAGACGCCACCCGCAGACATGATGGAAAAACTGCCTGAAACGGCGGCTGAAACGTCGTTTGCCGAACGCAAGGCGATGGAAATCGAACGCGAGGTGGTGGATCTGTACCGATCGTTCTTCATGCGCGATCGTGTCGGTGATGAGTTGGCCGGCAGCATTTCTGCTGTGACCAACTTCGGGCTATTCGTCACGATCGATGAACCCTTCGTCGAGGGCCTGATCCGATCCGAAGAACTGGGGAAGGACTATTTCGAACTGGACGAACGATCGATGCGTCTGGTTGGCCGACGCACCGGACGCGCGTTTGCCCTAGGTGACAGGTTGCAGGTCAAGGTGCTGAACGTCAGCATGACCAAACGGAAGATCGAACTGGGCCTTGTGGGGGCCGAATCATCAACCGACGACGCCGTGTCGGACACGCGGCAGCCCGGACGAAGACACAACGAATTGCGGGGGGAACGCCGGCGTGAAGGGGCCAAATCCCCGCGTCGCGATCGGGACGGCAAGAAACGTGATCAGCCCGCCGTGAAGGTGGAAAGACGCGATCGGGCGCCGCGCGGCAAGACAGGCGAGGCGCGCCCCACGCCCCGCAACGTCGAAAAACCGAAGTCGGCGCAAAGATCGGCTAGCAAGGCCACCCCCGTTTCCAACAAGGCCGCCCCCCTGTTGGGCGTGGCCCGCAAGGCACCCATGATGGGGGCGGTTGGCAGCCGTTCGACCCGCCTCGGAGGTCTGCGCATCGGGGTTCGCGGAAACCTTACGAAAAAACCGAGCCGAGGGAAACCAAGGTAGTGAAACCACCCGCAGGCATTGCCCCCGCCACGTTCTTCGCCACCTGGCTGCCCGAGGCCTACAAGACATCGGGGCGACGAGCGCCTGACGACGCCCCCACGGTGCGCACAACCTTGTCGGGAACCAACGGGGGCACCTGGGAGATCCGGGCGACCAGCGAAGGACTACAGACCGAAGCCGTGACCGAGCTGTCTCGTCAACGTGAATGGTCCCATGTCGACATCTGGGTGCGCCTGTCGGTTGATGATTTTCACAGCGCGTTCGACGGCGGCCCTGATCTGCCCAACCTGCTGCCCCCGGGATTCACCGCCTTAGATCTGTTATTTCTGGATGAACGCGATGTCACGCTGGCGCGGCAAATCCAGGGGCGTTTCGTCGTGGAAGTGAACGGCCGCCGCAAACGCCGCTGGGCGCTGGACGTCGCCATCGGCAAGACCGGCCTTGCCGCCGGTCGCGCCCGCGCAACCGTAAAACTGGACGGTACGACCTACGGTGATTTGGCCTCGGGTGCCATTGCGCCGCTTGAAGCCTTGCTCAAAGGCCGCATCGGCATCGACGGGGATCGCGCCCTGTGCATGCAGGCAATGCTACTGCTGGGATCCCGGTTAAGCCGGGGCCCAAGCTAGCCTTGGCTACCGCCCGCAGCCCCCATCCGCTCAACCGCCTTGGGTTTCTTGCGCTGGTTCTTGGAACCGTGTCTTCGGGAACTCCGTCGTGCAATCGACGCGTGCTCCTTGAGGCGCAGGATTTAGGCGACGCGGCTGCCAATCCGGACGGGAGATCCCCGCTTGCAAAAATGGACGCACGGACCGGGGATGTTTCGGGCCCAGCGTGCAAGCCAGGACAGGTGCCCTTGCAGCCTCTGTGGGCTTGCGCCCGCGCCGGCACGCCGCCCCCTCCGGTTGTGTGCGGGCCAAAACCGGATTGTTCGATCATCGCTTGTGATTGCAACAACAAGTCGTTTTTCAGATGCAAAGATCCGACGTGGTACTTCGCGTCCGAAGGCCTTTGCCCGGATGACGCTAAATGTTTAGGTCTGGATATAACCGAATGTCGCGCCGCGACCGACTGCGCCGTCGTTTCCGGCGTAAAGCCGAGCGACTACTGTTTGAACGAGAGTGACCCAGGCCCGAGGAAGTACATCGGCTGTCGCGGGGCAAACGTCGCCTGCGGGTTGGCGATTACCTGGAGCCAGTCGCCAACGGGCGAAGTGCTGGTATTCGGAAGTACGTGTGTTCCCCTGGGCTGGTCAAAATTTGGTGAATACAGCGGCCCCAGCCGTTGTCCTTAACCACGTTACCGCCCTACCAGCTAGTCCCGGCGGCGGCCGCCGAAGAGGCGCAGCAGCATCAGGAACAGGTTGATGAAGTCCAGGTACAGGATCAGCGCGCCTTGCAGGGCCAGTTTGCGGCCCTGTTCCCCCTGCACATCAGCGGACGCGCCCAGTTCTTTCAGCTTGGCGGTGTCGTAGGCGGCAAGACCCGTAAAAACCAACACGCCGACGAACGTGGTCAGCCAATACAGCATGGGGCTGCCCAGGAACATGTTCACGATCGAGGCCAAGATCAGGCCCCACAGCCCCATCATGGCGAAGCTGCCAACACCATCGAGGCTGCGTTTGGTCACGGCGCCATAAGCCGAAAGACCGCCAAACATGCCCGCGGTCACGAAAAATGTCCCCGCGATCGAGGCGCCCGTGTACATGAGGAAGATCGACGCGAAAGTCACACCCGACAGCGCTGCATATCCAAAAAACATCAGCGCCGCCGTGGAGGATCGCACCCGCGCCGCGACCGGCGAGAACGCCATCACCATCAGAAGCTGTGCCACTATCAACCCAATGAATACGGGTCGGTTCAGGACCAACATGCGCAACAGCGCATCACTGCGTCCGACCAGCAAGGCCACGCCGCCGGTCACCGCCAGGCCCGCCGTCATGTACCTGTAGACCTGCCCTAAGAACGTCTGGGCCGCAGTTTCCGTGAAGGTGCGCACGCCGCCCCGGGCGACAGATCCGCCCGAACCGAACGACGACGAACGACCGTTACCAGTTTGACGCGAATCGATCCATGCCATGTCTATGTTCGTACCATGGAAAACACGAAATGCACCCCCGGTTGGCCGTTGCCAGGAACGGGCCGCAGGGTGCAAGATTGACGAACCAAATCATCATGACCACCCCCACCGCCCCCCGGACCCTCAAGGCAAAACTGAAGAAGGCCGCCCTTATTGGCAACGGCGTCATGTTCGTGGTGCTGCTGGGGTTGCAGTTCGTGTCGGTCAAGGGGATTGGCGACAACCCGAAAGAACGATTTGCGTTAGAAGCCCCGGCGGACGTGAAGGCCATTTTGGTGAAGGCCTGTCTTGACTGTCACAGCAACGAAACCCGATGGCCGTTTTACGCCAGGGTGGCGCCAGGATCGTGGTTGATCCTACGCGATGTGAAAAAGGGCCGCGCCCGGTTCAATATGTCCGAATGGGGCGATTCGGATGAAGATGCCCGCAATTTGGACAAGGAAAACGCCTGGGACCAGATCTCCGAAGGTGAAATGCCGCCCTGGTTCTACATCCCGATGCATCCCGACGCGCGGCTGAACGACGCCGAAAAAAACACGCTGAAAACGTGGCTACTGGCCCATAAGGCGAAGGCCCCGGCAAACTAGCCGGCCGTCACCCGGCCAGACGTTCGCCCACCTTCCGCGCCTCTGATTCCAGGCGTTCCAAGAACCGCCGAAACGCCACGGTTCGTTTCAGGGTGGGTCGTAGGCCCAGCCGCACGGTCAGGCTGGGGACCGCCGCGGGTTCAATCACCATGCGGCGGACAGGCGCGCCCCACAGCGCCAGCCGTGGCACAAGCCCAATGCCCAGCCCCTGGGAAACCCACAACAACATCTGGGACACGCTGGGCAGATCAATCGTGGACACGGGCGTGAGGCCCGAACGACCCAGCAATTCATCCAGCAGAATGCGCCCCTGGCTGCCGGCCGAAAGACGCAAAAGCGGTTCACGCAAAAGCCGGGCGGTCACGCTGCGGTTCGAAACACCCGGGCGGCGGGGCGCGACCCAGCAAAAATCCTGCTGAAATAGCGCGATTTCATCGGGCTCGACCTCCCGGGTGGGACTGAGGATGGCAACGTCGGCCAGCCCTTGGGCCACCAAACGGCGCGCTTCGATGGAATTGGTGGTGGTGATCTCAAAATGTAGGGGCACACGTTCTTCAACCAGATCGCGAATCACCGGCAGCAGCAGCGCCTGTCCCAGATAGTCGCTGGCGGCCAGTCGCAAGGTGGTCACGCGTGCGCCCGCCAATTCTTCTAACAACGTGTAAAGGGACTGGGCTTCGTCGAACACACGGGTCATGGCACCAATCGCGGCCTCGCCCGCAGCGGTCAATCGGATGTGACGGCCGTGTTTTTCAAAAAGGTGGGGGCCAAACCGGGATTCGACCCGGCGTAACTGTTGCGATACGGCCGACGGGGTTTTTCCCAGGCGTTTGGCGGCCTCGGCCACCGATGACGTCTGGGCAACCACAAGGACATCGTGCAGGGCGGACAACCAGGAGGCGTCAATCATGTAGTAAATCTAAACGATCAGAGAAGAAAAAGTCACTAGCCCCCTGACCCTTGGCCCCGCATTGTCATGGGCATGAAGCCACGCACGCTGTTCGAAAAGATCTGGGAATCCCGCCTGGTCAAGCCACCAACATCGGACACACCGGGGATTCTGTACATTGACCTTCACCTAATTCATGAGGTGACGTCACCGCAGGCGTTCACCTGGCTGCGCGAACGTGGCCTGAAGGTGAGGCGCCCTGAACGCACCGTCGCTACCATGGATCATTCGATCCCGACGACACCCCGGGGCAGCGACGGCAAGTTCAAAATTGTGGACCAGATGGCGGCGACCCAGATCGCGCAATTGGAAACCAACTGCCGTGACTTCGGTATCGAACTGCATGCGCTGGGCAGCGACGGACAGGGCATCGTCCATGTCATCGGGCCGGAACTGGGATTGACACAGCCGGGAATGACCATCGTCTGCGGCGACAGCCACACCAGCACCCACGGCGCGTTCGGGGCCCTGGCGTTCGGCATCGGGACATCCGAAGTGTCGCACGTTCTAGCCACGCAAAGCCTGTTGCAAAACCGCGCCAAGACTTTTTCCGTGACGGTCAACGGCCAGCTGAAACCAGGCGTGTCGGCCAAGGACATCATCCTGTCGATCATCGCGCGCATTGGAACCGGCGGCGGCACCGGCCAGGTGATTGAATACCGGGGCCCCGGCATCGAAGCGCTGTCGATGGAAGAACGGATGACGGTCTGTAACATGTCTATTGAAGCCGGGGCACGGGCGGGCCTGATTGCACCCGACGACAAGACATTTCAATACCTGGCCGGACGCCCGCGGGTGCCAAAGGGAAAGGACTGGGACAAGGCGGTCGCTGGATGGCGGAAGTTGCCCACCGATGAGGGTGCCCTGTTTGATCGCGAAGAAGTTCTGGACGCAGCGGCGCTGGAACCTTTTATCACCTACGGAACCCATCCAGGGATGGGCACACCCATCACCAAGGCGTTGCCCATTCCCACCAACGCCAGTGATCGCAAGGCCCTGGATTACATGGGCGTCGAGGCGGGCAAGCCCTTGCTAGGCAAACCTATTGACGTTGTCTTCATCGGAAGCTGCACCAATTCGCGCCTGTCAGATTTGCAGGCGGCGGCGCGGATTTTCAAAGATCGCAAGGTCGCCCCGGGGGTTCGGGCCCTGGTCGTGCCTGGATCCCAGCGCATCAAAAAAGAAGCCGAAGCGGCGGGCCTGGACAAGATATTCCTGGCCGCCGGTGCCGAATGGCGTGAAGCCGGCTGTTCGATGTGCATCGCGATGAACGGCGATCAGTTGTCCCCGGGGCAATACGCGGTGTCGACCAGCAATCGCAATTTTGAAGGCCGACAGGGCGCGGGGGGACGAACCTTCCTGGCCAGCCCCTTGACCGCCGCCGCATCCGCCGTAACTGGCAAGGTTACGGATCCCCGCCAACTGCTTGTTTGAACCCGGAGACAACCATGGAACCTATTCACGTTTTTTCAGCGAAGACAGTGGTGTTGCCGGTAGACAACGTCGACACCGATCAAATTATCCCCGCACGGTTTTTGAAGGTCACGACCAAGGTGGGGATCGGCAAGAACCTGTTTGCCGATTGGCGCTACGATGCCACCGGGAAGCCAAAGCCTGACTTCGTCCTAAACAAACCCGAGGCCGACGGTGCCATGATTTTGGTGGCAGGCGACAATTTCGGCTGCGGATCATCGCGAGAGCACGCGCCCTGGGCGCTGAAGGATCACGGATTCCAGGCCATCATCAGCACATCGATAGCGGACATCTTCCGTAGCAATTCCCTGAAGAATGGCCTTCTGCCCATCATGGTGCCAGCCGACGTTCATCAGAAACTGCTGGCCAACCCTGGTATGCAGGTGACCGTGTCCTTGGACGACACGACCCTGTCACTGGCGGACGGAACCAAGGTGTCGTTCCCGGTCGATCCGTTCGCACGCTACTGCCTGATGAACGGCGTTGACGAACTGGGATTCCTGTTGGCGCAAGACGCGGCCATCACCACGTTCGAAGCCTCGCTCTGAAGGAAGAAAAAACAGGCGCCGGCTTTTTTTCCGCAACTTTGTGGGGGGCGGTCCGAAGACGGGCCTGCACCCCATGCCATCCGCACGCCACGAAATCATCGTCGAGCTGTTCAGAAGCCGCCCAATCCTTGCCGCAGAACTCCTGGGCGAAATTCTTGGTGTTCAACTTCCCACGTTTACCGACGCCCGCATCGAGTCGTCCACTTTTGCGGACATCAATCCTTCGGAATACGCCGCGGATCTCGTCGTGCTGCTGTGTAGCGGTCATCCCGTCTTAGGCATTGTCATCGAGGTTCAGCTTCGTCCTGACCCGCAAAAGGCCTATTCGTGGCCGTATTACGTGGCCAGCCTGCAACTACGCCTGCGCTGCCCCACCTGTTTGCTGATCATCACGCCGGACGCACGCGTCGCTGCGTGGGCTGCAAGCATCGGCCCCCAAGGCCCCGGCTGGTCCTTTATGCCCCTGGTCCTGGGTCCCGACATGATCCCTGTGGTGGCAGAACCGGAAGACGCCGCCGCCCGGCCAGAACTGGCTGTCCTGTCCGTCATGGCGCACGCCATGGGCATGCAACCGACCGTTGCGGCTGCCATGGCCACCGCAGCCACGCAAGCCGTCGTGAACCTTCCATGTGGAGAGCTATACTTTGACGCGATCATCGGATCCCTGTCCGCCGCCGCCCGAAAGGCCTTCGAATCCATGAACACCAAAAACTACGAATTCCAGTCCGAGTGGGCCCGCAACCTGGTCGCCATCGGGAGGACCGAGGGCGAGGCCAAGGGCGCGGCCAAGGGCAAGGCCGAGGGCAAGGCCACTGCGATTCTGCAAGTTCTTCAGGCCCGAGGGATTCAACTATCTCCAGAGATTCACAGCCAGATCACGTCCTGCACTGACCTAGCCACCCTGGACAGGTGGATTCAGCGCGCGGTGATAGCCCCCAGCGCGCATGACGTGATTCGGAACGATTCGTAGGTCCGCCGCCCTTGATGACGGGATCTACGCGCCTGGGGCGTTATCGCCTGGTCAGCCGCGTGGCGGTGGGGGGCACGGCGGAAGTATTTGTGGCGGTGGCCGAAGGGATTGAGGGGTTTGAGAAGCGCGTGGTGGTCAAACGCCTACTGCCGCAGTTGGCGCGTGATCCTGAAATCCGCGCGATGTTCCTGGACGAAGCCCGGCTGCAGGCCCGGCTTCAGCATCGTCATGTCGTCGAGGTGTACGACGTCGGGCACGAGGAAGGCGCGTATTTTTTTGCCGCCGAGCGAGTTCCGGGTCGCGACCTGCGGGAGGTCCTTTCGGTTTGTCCAGGGACCCCACTGCCGCTGGGCGTGGCGCTTCATATCTTGATAGCTGTCGCCGACGGGTTGAACCACGCCCATGACGCCACCGCAGACGATGGATCGGCGTTGGGGTTGGTTCACCGGGACATTTCGCCATCCAACGTGCTGGTTGGTTGGAACGGCGACGTGAAGCTAACGGATTTCGGCGTGGCAAAATGGGCGGCGCAACGCAGCCACACGCGCCAGGGGATCTTGAAGGGCAAATGTGCGTATATGTCGCCCGAGCAATGCCGGGCCGAAACCCTAGATCGCCGCAGCGACGTCTGGGCCTTGGGAATCTTGCTGTTCGAAATCTCCACAGGACGACGGCCTTTTTCTGACGACAGCGATTTCGAAGTCATGCGCGCCATTGTCGACGGACGGTTTGCCAAACCATCGGAACTGTTGGCTGCCTATCCCACTTCCCTTGAGGCGATTGTCTGTAAGGCTTTATCCGCGCGTAGGGACGATCGGTTCACGACGGCGGCCCTTTTTTCAGCAGCCTTGCGTGATTTTGCGGCAGGGATGGACATCGGACCGAATGCCACGGAAGCCCTGCTAAAGGACCTGTTCGCCGATAGTTTTGGCAAGGACGAAGTTTCGGATGAAACCGCTCCCGCGGCCGCAGGACGGACCGCAACGGATATAACGTCGGCACAACCACGGCACTCAGGCTCTGCTAACAAACGCTACCTTCGGGCCTTTGTGGGGATCATCGTGGCAACAGCCGCGTTGACCACCGGGCTGGTCATTTATGGAAGATCAGAAAGCCCCCCACCGGCCCAGATGAAGGCAGTGGCGCTGGCAAAGGACGCGGGGTTGAAGATCGCGATTCGCCTTGATGCCCTTGGGCACACAGGACACGATGATGCCGCGCCCGATCGACCGCGAAAGGATGCCTCGTTACACGCCTTGCGTCCCCAATCGAAAAAGCCCCGAACGGCCGCCGCGCCACCGCCCCTTTGGGATTTGGATTCACCGGAACCCCCCTGATCCGAGACCACGGCCTCGCAACCATGTGGGTGTTTTCGCCGTCTGTGTGTCCGTTCCTGACCGACTAATCTTGGTGCTTCAGCTTACCGTTGGGATGCCGATGTTCTGGGGAGACCAAGGACCCTGCACGCGTGACTGAAGCCCTCCCACCCCCTGTGCCCCGCATGCCTTTACAGCGCCGCTGTCAGGCCTGTGGGTATCGGTATGAATCCAACTTGACGGAATGCCCACTAGATGGCGTGACGCTAGGTAAGGACAAACCGGGCATCGACATGCTGGGGCCGTTTCGGTTAAAGGAACGCATAGGGGTCGGCGGTATGGGGGCAGTGTACCGGGCTATCCACGAGAAGGTGGGGCGATCAGTCGCGATCAAACTGCTGCACAAATCGGCAAAAGAAACGCCGTCATCCGTGCAGCGTTTTTTCTATGAAGCCCGCGCAGTTAACACCATTCGCCACCCCAACGTGGTCGAGGTGCATGATCTACAGACTGAAGGTGAGGACCTTTATATGGTCCTGGAGCTGTTGCGGGGCAAAGATCTACGATCGGTTCTGGATGCATCACCGGGGCGACGGTTGCTGCCGGATCGGGTGGCAAAGATTTTGGAACAGGTCTGCGGGGCGCTACAAGCGGCACACGATCGCAACATCATTCACCGCGATCTGAAACCAGAAAACGTGTTCGTTACGAACAAACACGGTCGCGAAGATTTTGTGAAGCTGCTGGATTTCGGGATGGCGAAACTGGAACGGGCCGAAGGACGCCTGACCCGGGAAGGCGCCACGGTCGGGACCCCTGAATACATGGCGCCCGAGCAGGCACGCGGTCAGGATGTCGATCACCGCGCGGATGTGTATTCGGTGGGTTGTATCGCCTACGAACTTTTGACCGGGCGGCCGCCGTTTTGGGCCGAAGCCGCGGCCGACGTGATGATCATGCAGGTGACCCAGGCGCCGACCCCGCCCCGCGAATACAACCCCGAGATTTCGGTGGCATTGCAAACCGTGATTCTGCGGTGTTTGTCCAAAGATCCGCAAGGTCGCCCCCAATCAGCACTGGATTTGGCGCAGGAACTGGCCGCTGCCGAAGGTCTGCCGTTTGACAGTACGGGTGCATTTATTAACTGGCGAAGCTGGGATGGTCCGTCATCGGTGTCCCTGGTGGGCATAACCCCGATGCCCGTCATGACCCCAACCACTTCGCAGGTGTTGCTGGCAAGAACGCCAACAAGAGGGGCAGCGGGTCCGGTGTCGAAGAAAACCTGGACCGCAGCAGCCTTAGTTGCGGTTGCGGTGGGCATCGCCACCGGCGCCGTGATGAAACGCGACAAGGCGCCCGTGTCATCGATTGCCCAAAGTGCAGGATTGCCCACACCCGAAACGCAACGGGTGGCGCGTGTGCACTTTCAGTCGCAGCCCCCAGGTGCCCAGGTTGTAGACGGGCGGGGTCACGTATTGGGCATCACACCTTTTGAGGCCACGATGCCTCTGGGCGCGCCTGCGACAGCAACCTTCACCCTAGCGGGGCACCTCGCAAACACCCGTTCTATCGATGTCACGGGCAACCCGGCGACACTTGCCGTCGTGATGAATCCCGAACCACATCCAACCCCGCCCGTCACGACCCGCAAGGCCACGCCCCGCCGCACGTCCCGCCCCGCCGTCCACGCCGATTCTGGCGCACGCCCGAACACGACGGCGCGTACGATCAACCCATTTTAGGACACAAACCTTGGGCCTTTCTAGCGACCAACCCGCGGCCTTTTCCGAATCCGAAACAACGGATTCCGACGAAGCTCCGGCGCCGGGCCCCGGAGACATCGTGGGTGCCTACCGCCTGGTCAAACAGCTAGGCCAGGGCGCATCGGGGGTCGTTTACGAGGTCGAACACACGAAAATTGGACGCCGGGCGGCGATGAAAATTTTATCGCGCGATCACGCCGCACGGCCTGGCGCGATCCGCCGTCTGCTGAGCGAAGCGCAGGCGGTCAACCGGATCAATCACCCCCATATCGTGGAAATTTCAGACGTCGTTGACGCGTCGGTCGTAGCAGGTGTGAACGCCATTGTCATGGAACTGCTGGAGGGCGAATCACTGGCCCAGGTGATGGTCCAGGCGGGCCCGATGCCCCCCGAACGGTTTATACCTATCCTGATTCAGGTCGCCGACGCCTTGGCGGCAGCCCACGGATCGGGGTTCATTCATCGCGATCTGAAACCAGAAAATATCTTCCTGACCGCCCGCGGGGGGCAGTCTGACTACGTGAAACTTCTTGATTTCGGCATTGCGAAATCTCTTGATCCGCCTGCCGCCAATGTAACGACCGCAGGAGGCCGCAACCATGCCACGGTCGAAGGTACGTTCCTGGGCACCCCCGCCTATGCATCGCCCGAACAAATATCCAGCAAGACCTTGGATAACCGGACGGATCTGTATTCTTTCGGGGTCATCGCTTTCGAACTTGCAACAGGGCGTTTGCCATTCGAGGGCAACAGCCTAGGAGAGTATCTGGTCAAACACGTCACGATGCCGCCCCCACCCTTTCCCGCTGGGCTGCGCGCAACCCCGTGGGGGCCGGCGATGGATGCGATGGTGCAGCGGTGTTTGCAGAAAAATCCCGCCTTGAGGTTTCGTTCTGCCGGCGAGATTCGGGAGTTGTTGTCCTCGATCCTGACGGGTGATTTGTCCCCGGCACCCCTTGCATCTGGATCCCGACGACGGAAGATCCTGCTGGGGGGCGGGGTGCTGGGGTTGGGACTGCTCGGCGCCGCGGTCACGGCTTCCTTGCGCAAAAATCACGTACAGCCGGTTAGCCACCCAGCACCAGCGCCCCAACCAGCGGCGGCCCCTGTTCAGGTGACGATCCGCTTCGAAACGGATCCACCGGGGGCGGAGACACGCCAGTTGGATTCAGGTACTTTGCTGGGGCTCGCACCTTTTGCGCAGTCCTTTCCGATCAACCTGCGGTCACCAGTGACCGTTGCCTTCACCTTGCCCGGCCACGATCGCGAGATTCGACAAGTGGACTTGTCAACCAGCTCTGTCATCAAGGTAAAACTGTCTCCATCGCCTCCGTCCCCCGCCCCGCCTTTGCCGGAGGTTCCGGCCCCACGCCCCCGGACACTTACCCACACGCGCCCCAAAACCCCGCCAAAATCGAACGGCGCTGCGACCATCGATCCCTTCGCACGCTGAAGCCCGGGAGGTTTTCTGCCGAGGTAGGCTAGGTCAGATGCCCGGGATCTTTTGCACCACACGCCGCATTTTCGCGCCGATCTTATGGCTGCTGACGCTGACGTCGTGTCGCGAAGTGGCCCCGGACACGACCGGCCTGCGGGTGACCAGCACCTGGGCGGGCCTTGGCCCCACCCAGCTTGAATTTTCGGTCATCGGAGCCACGGGCGTGGTCCTAGGCACCCCTGAACGGCGCCCCCTGACGCCTGGCGCGCCTTTGTCCAGCGGCACTGATGTCGTCATCCTTTTGCGCGATGATCTGGGGGGACAGACGGTTCGCTGTCGCGTGACCGGCCGGGTCGCTGGCGCCGTCGTGGGCGCGGGAGAAAGTCAGGTAACGGTGCTGCGGGGCAAGGTGGCAGACGTTGGCGTGGCATTAGGTGCCCTGGTCCCGGTCCTGGAAACCGACGCTGGAGCCGAAGACGATTCGGATACCGCAACCGCACGGTCTGGGGACGCGGGGCTTGATCGCCCCGTTTCTGCTGCGGATTCCTCAGATCTGGATCGTGTCGACGCGGTCGCAGGAGCCGTAGCCGACGCGCCTATGCTGATCGACGCACCCAAGGAATCGGACGTCCCCAGCGCCGCCGATGCGCGTCCCGACGCGGCTACCGGCCGGGACGCCCCCACAAATCGCCCCGTCGGGATGGCCTGTTCAATGGCCAACGAATGCAAATCCGGCCAATGTTTTGATGGGGTTTGCTGCGAATCGGCCTGCGTGGGCATTTGCCAATCGTGTAGCGTGGCTGGACGCGAAGGCACCTGTAGTTTTCTGGGCATCGGGGTCAGGGACAGGCAATGCGCAGAACTGCCCGCGACCAGTTGTGGATACGACGGCACCTGTGATGGCCAAGGCCTGTGCCGTAAACACCCCGCCGGAACCCAATGTATGCCGGGTTCGTGCAGTGGCAGTTCGATCATCGCCGCCGGGGCCTGCGATGGAAAGGGCAAGTGCGATCCCGGCCCTGTCATCACCTGTGCGCCGTTCCTCTGCGACGAACAGTTAGGCAATCCACGTTGTTTCGCGGGTTGCATGGCCCCGACCCAGTGCATTTCCGGGGTCACCTGTGCCAACGGTTCGTGCGGCAGGAAACCCAGCGGCGGCACCTGCATCTTGGGGGCCGAATGTGCCAGCGGGTTTTGCACCGACGGCGTCTGTTGCAACACCCGGTGTGGGGGAAGCTGTTCGTCCTGCAACCTTCCGGGTTCCAAAGGCAGCTGCCAGTTGGTCCCCCTAGGTGTTAAAGATCCGCGCAGCCTGTGCGTCGACAAAGGGGCCCCTAGCTGTAGCACCAATGGGACCTGCGACGGGACGGGACAATGTGCGGTTTATCCCCAAGGTGCCGTATGCAAACCCGCTGTATGCGCCAGCACCGCTGTGGTGACGCCGCCAAGCCGTTGCGACGGCGTTGGTGTTTGCGTTGTCGGTGATGACGTGGCCTGCGAACCTTTCCTGTGCCGCAATGGCGCCTGCACATCCACCTGCGCGGTCAATGAAGACTGCACAGCCCCGTCCGTCTGTGACGCCCGCGGAAGCTGCGGAAAGAAGGGAGTGGGACAACCCTGCGGGATGGCTTTGGACTGCGGCAGCGGATTCTGTGCCGACGGTGTCTGTTGCAATGAATCGTGCCAGGGCGCCTGCCGTAGCTGTTCTGCAGGGACAACCCCGGGAATGTGTACGCCCACCGGCGTCGGCGTGGTGGACCCCCGCGCGATGTGCCTGGCAACAGCGGCGTCGGCCTGTGGGGCGGATGGCACCTGCGATGGCGCCGGGGCCTGCCGCAAACATCCCGCGGGAACTGTGTGCGCCGCCGCAGCCTGTTCGGCAGCAACCAACGACCGTCAGTTGCCGTCCACTTGTGACGGTATGGGATCGTGTGCGGTAGGCGCCACGTCGACCTGCGCGCCCTATCGATGCAACAGCAGCGCCTGTTTCAGCGCGTGCGGCACAGATGCGGATTGTGCGCCTCCTAACGTCTGTACGGGTGGAACCTGTGGGCTAAAATCCGCAGGAATCGCCTGTACCGCAGGCACGCAATGTTCTTCGGGAAACTGCGTGGATGGGGTGTGTTGTGGTGCCATGACCTGTGGCCCCTGCCGGGCCTGCAACGTGGCGGGTTTCGTAGGTGCCTGCGCGCCTGTCGCCGCGGGCAACGCTGACCCACGCACCAGCTGCGCCGCCGATCTGCCCACCACCTGCGCCCTCGATGGCAAATGTGATGGGGCCGGTGCCTGTCGCAAGTTTCCAGCGGGCACCGTCTGCGCCCCTAGCGCGTGCCTGGCCGACGGATTGACCCTGACCTTGCCCTCGGCCTGTGATGGTGCCGGAACCTGCACGGCAGGCGCGACGCAGCCCTGCGCCCCGTTTGCCTGCAACGCCACCGCCCCCATCAAGGCCTGCCATACATCCTGCGCTACCGACAATGAGTGTGCGGCACCCAATCTGTGCGGCGTGAGCACCAAGATCTGCGGGAACCTCAAGGGCCTAGGACAGATCTGCACAGGGGGTCTTGAATGCGCGTCGGGAAGCTGCGTCGATGGGGTGTGCTGCGGGTCCCCCACCTGCGGCTCGTGCAAGGCGTGTAACGTGGTGGGCGCTTTCGGCACCTGCACCAACGTGCCCGCGGGATCGGATGATCCGCGGGGTCTCTGCGCCTCGACCGCACCTGCCACCTGCGGCCTAGATGGCAAATGTGATGGCGCGGGCGCCTGTCGCAGCCACGTCGTGGGCACCGTTTGTGTCGCGGCCTCCTGCACAGGAAACACGACGATCCCCGCGTCTTTGTGTAGTGGCACGGGCGTCTGCACGGCCCCCGGCACTGGGGCCGACTGTGGGGCTTACAAATGTGGAGGTGGAACCTGTTCCAGCACCTGTACCGCCGACGCTGATTGCAGCGCCCCGTTTTCGTGTATCGGAAGCAGTTGTCAGAAAAAGGCAACAGGATCTGCCTGCACCACGGGTCCGCAATGCACATCAGGCAATTGCGTTGATGGCGTTTGCTGTGGCAGCGCCACCTGCACGTCCTGCCTGGCCTGCAACATTCCTGGATTTGAAGGGACCTGCACCAACGTCCCGACTGGCACGGTGGAACCGCACGCCCGCTGCGCGGTTCAGGCGACATCGACCTGCGGCACCACAGGCAAATGTAACGGAGCGGGGGTCTGCCAGAAATGGGCCAGTGGCACCGTCTGCGTCGCTGGATCGTGTGGCATGACCGGCAGGTACCTGACAAAAAATGACACCTGCAATGGTGCGGGTGTTTGTGTGGATCAGGGCACGCAGGACTGTTCCCTATATTCGTGCGATTCTGTCAACCTGCGATGTTTTTCCAGTTGTTCGTCCGCAAGCCAGTGCTGTTGCGGCAATTCGTGCAAGTCCGGCCAATGCAGGTAGGCGTGTTTTTTGTCCCGATGAAGCGCATGGGCATCCTTCGTTTGCTGTTAGCCGTGGCCTCGCTGGGTCTTCTTGTCTTGGAGGCCAAACTGGCGCACGCCCAAGGCGACAAGGCCGCGCGTGCCCAGTTTCAGCGCGCCGAAAAAGCCTTCAACGTGGGGAAGTTCGACGACGCCTTAAAATTCTATGAGGGTGCCTTCGACGCCAAACCCCTACCGGGGTTTCTGTTCAACATGGCCCAGTGCCACCGGAACCTGGGCGATCCCGAACGCGCGATTTTTTTCTTCCAACGCTACCTCTCGCTTGATCCGGAAACACCCAACCGCCCGTTGGCGCTGGAACTAATCGCAGAAGAACAAAAAAAACTCGACGCCAAACGCGCCCCTATCCAGAAGCCACCACCCGCACCAGAGCCTCCCCCGGTAGCGCCCTCGCCCGCCCCACCGCCCGTTCGTATCGAAGTTGTGCCCATTGCCGCGCCTCTTGTTGTCCCAGCCCCGACGCCCCCATCACAGCCGGTCTACAAAAAGTGGTGGTTTTGGACGGGTGCGGCCGTGGTGTTAGGGGGGGTTGTCGCTGCGTTGGTCGTGACAAAACAGGGCCCCGCGCCGTCGGGACAGTTGGATACGATCCGTCTGGACCGCTGATCCGTTTCAAATCCCGTGCACCCTGCGAATCTGGGCCAATAACCCTTCGCAGGCGCGCAAACACATATCGAACACATCGTCGAAACCCTTCGGACCACCGTAATAGGGATCTGGAACTTCAGCGCCTTCGGGGGCCGTCGTGTCGAAGATCCGCAGCAATTGAACCTTCGCCTGTGCCTCAGCATCTGGTGCCAGCCGCAACAGGTGATCCACATGGCCTTGATCGGCCGCCAGAACGTGCGTGAATTTTTGGAAGTCTTCCCGTACAAACTGCCGCGCAACCCCCCGAATCGGCATTTGGCGCCGCGCCGCCACGGCAATGCTGCGCGCGTCGTGGGATTCGCCCACGTGCCACGCGCCGGTCCCGGCGCTGTCCACAAGGATTTGATCAGAAAGACCGGCCTGCGTGACCAGATGGCGCATCACCGCCGCAGCGGTCGGCGATCGACAAATATTCCCCGAACACACAAACGATACCCCCACCACGAAATCCCCGGTCATGCCGCCCCGACCACGCGGCCAAACAGCGTCGCGGCGTTGGCACGTTCGATGACGACATCAACGAAGGCGCCTGGCGTGACGTGTTCCCCGGCGGGAACAATCACCGACCGGAATCCGTCCGTGCGGGCCAGGTATTCGTCGTTGCTGCGTTTGGATGCATATTCAACCAACACGCGTTCCCGCCGCCCGACCTGCGCCGCCATGATTTCGGCCCCAATGCGCCGGTGCGTGTCGATCACCTGTTGCAGGCGACGCCCCTTCACGTCGGCCGGAACGTCATCAGGCAGTTTGCGGGCGGCCAGAGTTCCCTCACGTTCGGAATAGGCGAACATGAAGGCCCCATCGAAACGCAATTCTTCTTGGGCACGCAGGATTTCTTCAAATTCGGCGTCCGTTTCGCCGCAAAATCCGATCAACAGATCGGTGGTGATGGAAATTTCTGGCATCGCCGCCCGCAGGGCCAACACCAGGTCACGGTAGGTATTGTAGCTGTACCCGCGCCGCATGCGCAACAGCACTGCGTCCGATGCGGTTTGCAGCGGCAAATGCACATGTTTGCAAATCTTCGGGGACGCGGCCATCGCCGCAATCACCGCAGCCGAAAAATCCAAAGGATAGGGCGACGTAAAACGCACACGCTCTAGCCCCTCAATCTCGGCCACCGCGCGCAAAAGATCAGCAAACCCGACGTCTTCGTATTGATACGAGTTGACCGTCTGTCCCAGCAATTGAACTTCCTTGTACCCCGCATCCACCAGGGCGCGCACCTGGCGCAACACCTCGCGCGGGGGCGTGCCACGTTCGCGGCCCCGCGTGAACGGCACAACGCAGAACGTGCAAAACTTATCGCAGCCCCTCTGGATGGTGACATGGCCCGTCACCCCACCAGTCATTTCACGCGACGGATCTAGCCCCTCGTAGGTCTCGAACTTGTCCAGCGCCGTATCCATCACGGGAAAACCGCCCCGCGCACGATCCACGTGATCCATCAGCCGCCGATACCCATCCGGCCCCACCACCAAATCCACGATAGGGGCCCGTTCCTGAATCTTGTCCTTCAGGTGTTCTGCCATACAGCCAGTGATGCCGATGATAAGAGACGGACGTTGTTCCTTCAGGCTGGACAACGTGCCGATCCGGCCAAACACGCGTTCTTCGGCTTTTTCCCGGACCGCACAGGTGTTGATCAGGATCAGATCCGCCTCGGACGGATCTTCGGTGCGCGCGTATCCCGATTTGTGCAGCAG
>JAYUUT010000387.1:0-16500 GCA_043754455.1 Myxococcales bacterium | reverse complement strand
GACCTTGCGCCGATCCTCGGCCCCCAGCTTCATCGAGAACGAGGCGGCGTTCTGTCGGACCGAATCCAGGATCGATTTTCGCACGGCACGCAGGCGCTTGGTCTGCGCCTCATCAAGGCCCGCGAATTCGCCGAAGACCTGCTTGAACACGGCGTAGGGATTGCTCTGCGCGGACAGCGGCGCGCCGGGGCCGGCCCAGTTCAGGGTTTCGCCCAGGTAGTCATTGACCCCAAGTTGCAGGCTTGGGATCTTGGTCTTGTCGCCCAGGCCGAGACTCTTGACGATGTGCTGATCGATGGAGGGGCCGCCCGCGACGTCGTCGATGGGGCCTTTGCCGTTCGAGGCGGTCGGTCGCGCCGTGAGAATCGACGGCATCAAGGAGTGCGCATGCATGTGCGCGCCCTTGATGCCCTGAAGCACGATGAGGTCATTCTTGTGGCGCTCAAGCGGCTTCAGGATCGGCGACAGCTCGAAGTCGGTCTCGCCACCGGTCGGAAGCCAGTTCGGGATGTGAGTGCCGCAGCCCTCGTGCCAAATCACCAGGCGCTTGGGCGCGTCGAAGGCGGCGGCCCTGGCCTGGCGGGGCGCCATCGCTTCCAGCCACGGCAAAGCGACCGCGATTCCCCCGGCGCCGCGCAGCACGGCTCGACGATTAAGCTGTCTCGTTCTCATGGCGTGGCTCCTTCGGCAACGGTGCGGTAGGTGAAGGCATCGCTCTGGGTCAGGCTGACAAGCAGTTCACGGGCGCTGAGCCCTGCGGTCGCGAAGCTGGTCTTGAGTTCGCCCAGCGTGCACGCGTCCACGTCGGTCTCACTGCGGCCGTGGCCATACTGGAACCAGCTCTTGACCACACAGGCCTGCGCTTGACCGCTGGCGATCAGTTTTGCGCTTAGGCCGGCCGCGCCGGTGAAGGGGCCATCGACATCCGTCTGGGTCAACTGGCTCGCGGTATCGATGGGCAGCCCGTTCTCGGTTGCGCGCCAGCGTCCGGCGGCGTCGTAGTTTTCCAGCGCCAGTCCCAGGGGATTCATCAGCTTGTGGCATACAGAGCACGCGGCGTTCTGCTCGGTGTTGGCCAGCCTCTGCCTGGTCGTATACGGTGGTGGCAACTCGGGTAGCACCTGGTTGGTCCCCGGCGGCGGTGGCGGGATGACACCGCACAGAAAGCGTTCGCGCAGGAACTTGCCGCGCTCGACCGCGCCTGTGTTGTCGGTCTTGGACAACATGGCCACAAAGCCCCCCTGGGTCAGCAGCCCCGCGCGAATCACCGGATCGGTGTCCACCTTCGCGATCGTGCCGGCATCGGCAGCGGTGTTCTTCACGTAGCCCGGATCGCTGTAGTACTTGGCCAGAGACTCGTTGCGAAACGTGTACGGGGCCTGCAGCAACTCCGTGAGTTTGCCGCCGCCCTGCCAGAACACATGACTCACGAACTGCGATGTCTCCTCGGTGAGCCGCGCCGCCACGCTGGCGGTGAACAGGGGAAACACCTTGGGGTCCTTCTCGATCCCGGGCATCCCATCCAGATCGAGCCACTGCTCGTGGAATTTCGCGATGGCGGGCACGGCGCGGGGGCTGGCCAAAAGGCGTTCGGCTTGCGCGCGCAGCTCGGTCTTGGTTTGCAGCTTGCCCGCCTCGGCCGCTGCGAACAGCTCGGCGTCCGGCATGGTGCCCCAGAACAGATACGACAGCCGTGTCGCCACTTCCCAACCGGCCAGAGGCACGGCGCGGTCGGATCGCATCTCTGCCGGCAGTATTTCGGGACGGTAGAGAAACTGCGGCGCGAGCAAGATCGCCTGCACGAGCGCCGTGATGCCGCTCTTGAAGTCGACGCCCGCGCGCCCCGCATCGAAGACCTTGCTCAGGATGCTCTCCTCGACAGGCGTCAGCGGCCGACGGTACGCGCGTTTGCCAAAGCGCTTGATGAAGTCCGCCGCGCACGCAGCCTCGCCCTTGCTCACCGGGTCGCACCCCACCAGCTTGGCCAGATCGCGCGTCGCCTCGTCGGCCAAGGCGTCGGCCGTCGACAAGTACTGCTGCAGGTGGGGCAGCGTCACGTGCTGCGAGGCCGCGTTGTTGCTGAAGCCGTCAATCCGCGCGTCGGCCAGCAGGCTGCGACCCACATCGAGTTGCCGGGCCTGGCCGGTGGATAGGCCGAAGAGGTCGCGGACGGTGTTGCTGTATTCGGCCGAGGTCAAACGCCGCAGGGGGCTCGGACCGATGGAGCACTTTCCGGGCGGTGGTGGTGGTCCGGCAACGGGCTTTCCCAGCGGCATCGAGGGGCTCGCCGCGCCTGGCGTGTTCGCAGCACCAGCGGGCGCCCTGTCCCCAGGGCGAGCAGGAACCGAGGGCTTGGGCTCGCCACTCGGTCCGGCGGGGTCGTCAGCCGAGCCGTCGATTCGGCCGTTACATCCGCCGCTGACCGCCAGGGCCAAGCACCCCATGATGATCGTGGTGGGTTGTCTCATTTCAGGCGTTCCTTTCGTCGAGGCCCCGGGATTGCTGTCGGGGAGGGGCCTCATTTGCTCGACGGAACGACGCCATCGAGTGAGACACATGCGCTGCGCCATGCCCCATGAGCGCCTCGAAACCCGCGATGGCCTCAAAGTGCCCTTCAATTTTGTAGCGGTCGTCCATGCCAAGACGACTCTTCAGGTCGCGAAGACCAGTGGGAGTGAGGCCGTCTGGAACGTAACCGCATTACTCGACCGAATGGCCGCGGTTGCGACGCTCATCAAGGCAGCCCCCGATGGACCGGCGGTCAACGTCGACAAGGCCCGGTTCGAAATGTGGCGGGCGCCAACTGAAGCCTTCATCAAGAAGCCTGGAACGTCTGGGGTGCAGTAGGTAGGCCAACCGTCCGGGTCACGCTGGTCGGTGTCGATTCCCAAGCTGTCGCCTCACGACGTGGCCCAGTGCGCTGTGGACCACGCGGTTGTCACCCTCGCGGGCGTGGTGCAAATTTAAGGACACATTCTTTGAGCCTTCGGTGATCACTATTGCCGTCTGGCAGCCACTGATGAGGCATGGGGCGACTCCAACCCTCCCTATCCGGGGAAGCGGCGCTACAATTCACGGCGTGGTTTGCGTATTCGCTCGGCGACGATCACGCTGCCCCCGGCGTGGAAAGGCCGCGGTTGCCGTGGACCGCCGCTAACGCTGCCCTGCCGCTTCCGCCAGATCCAAATGACGCCCTCGTCCGCCGCGTCAAGTCAGGCGACGACGCCGCTCTGGGAGCACTGCTTGACGCGGTTGCCCCACGCGTCTTCAGGGTGGTTTGTGGCGTCATCGGGCGTACCCATCCGGACGTTGACGATGTTACGCAGGTGGCTTTGGTCGAGGTGCTCAAGGGGGTAAAGACCTTTCGTCACGAGTGCCTCTTTAGCGGTTTTGCCTCTCGGATTGCGTTGCGAATTGCCATTCGGGCCAGGCGGCGACGCTTGCACCGCGAAAAGACCGAACAGAATCTGCACCTTCTAAGCCGCGTGGACATCGGCGAGCGTTCCGAATCGCTCTTGGTCCAAAACTCATGGCGGCTTTGGCGCCGGTTGCTGGACGAACTTCCTGCCGCACAGTCCGAAGTATTGGCGCTGCATGTGCTGCTGGGGCATTCCCTCGATGAAACTGCGGCCGCAACGGGCGCACCGTTCAACACAGTTCGCAGCCGGCTGCGGCTGGCGGTCGAACACCTGCGCCGCCGCATTCAAGGTGACCCGTCGCTGGCTGATCTTTGGGAGCGCACATGAGCCATCGTGAAGTCGAGGGCACGGACGATCCGCTGGTGTCTAGATTCGGGCGGGTCTTACGCGCAGACGTCGATCAGACAGTGGTGCAAGCGCAGCGTTCGGGAAGACTTGCGGACATCGTGGCTGCGGCTGCGATCCAGCATCGGCAGCGGCCTGGCTTCCTTCCCGGCGGTCGCTGGCGGTGGTCGCCGGTCGCCTTGCTGCTGTTGGGCGGCACTGTCTTTGCGGGGATATGGTCACGCGATCCGATCCCCGCGCCATCCCCAGACCTCGCGCATCGTTCAAAGGCGTCTGTCCCCGTGGCTCCCTTTGTGATTTCGATTCCACATCCGTCGGCGTCGCCGCTGCCGGCAATCGCTGTGCGGGGACCTTCTGCACCCAGTCCGGTGCTGCGTCCGCGACCGATCGCCATTGTCGATACGGCGGCCGTCCTGTTCACGCGCGCCAATCGGGCTCGTCGTGCGGGACAATATGCCGCCGCCGCCCGCGACTACGGGCAATTGCAGAAATTCTATCCGGCAGCGACAGAGACACACGTCTCGCGGGTTGCGCTGGGACGTTTGTTGCTCGACCGCAATCAAGATCTGGCACGCGCGCAGCGTCTCTTCGACGAATATTTGGACGCCCAACCCAAGGGGGCCTTAGCCGAGCAGGCTCTGGCGGGGCGTGCGCTGACCCTGCAGAAGCGCCACCGGCCCGCAGAAGAGCAGCCGGCGTGGCAGAGGCTTCTCACAGAATTTCCGGATTCCGCGCACGCAGATGAGGCCCGCGCGCGCTTGCGAGAATTTACTAGGAAATGATGGACCTGGTTCCGACGGTACGCCACTATCGCCGCGATGATCGGCCTTTGGATAGGCGCCCTGTGGTGCGCACTTGCTGCATCGGATTCGGTGATCCCTCAGTCGGTTGAGTTGGTTGTTTCCGCCGATTCAGAATCGGCCGTGCGGCTTGAAGGTGTGCTCACTGAGCTTTTGGGGCGGATTCGCATAACGTTGACGGTGCATCGGGTAGACAAGCTCGACACCCGTCAAATCTTTACGACACCCGCAGCGGATGCTCACATCATCGCGCGTGTGTGGATCGACGCCACCGATGGCACGCAGGCCAACGTGTATCTCTTGGATCCTCCGTCGGCGCGTTTGCTGGTGCGGCAGGTGCCGATGGCCGATGGACTGGACGAATTGGCCCGCGAACAGGTCGCTCATATCATCGGAGACGCCGTGGGGGCCTTGCGTGCTGGGCGCAGCGTTGGGCTTCCGGTCGAAGACGTTCGCGCTTCTTTGGCGATGCCCGCCGCTTCGCCTTCGACGGGACCTATTTCGCCCGTGCGGCAACTTGTTTGGGAAGCTGGAATCATGTACGAGCTGCAAGGATTTTCTAGCGTGGCGGCCCCGCACGGCTTCGGCGCCATGGTCGGGGCCATGAATCGCGGGCCCACGCTGTCGTTGGGGGGGACAGTGGTGGTGGTTTCACGCGCGAAGATCGAGGCAGACAACGAACGGGTACGCCTTGGGCTTGCGCCCCTGGACTTTCGATTGATCGGGACTTTGGAGCTGCCCCTGCGCGGACGACTCAGCCTTGCCGCTGGACTGGGCGCGGTCATCGACGTGATCCAGATTCGTCCCGCCACCGAACTGCCCGCTGTTCAACTGGCAAAAGCGCGATCTCGTGTCGCCATACTGGCGACGGGGTTCGTCGGCCTTTCGTGGCGTTTGCGGCGCTTCTCGTTGCTGGCTGCGGTGGTTGCTGACGGTGGCCCCTCATCGACCCGTTATTACGTCGAAACCGGCGATGGCCGCGAGACCTTGGTGGATGGATGGCCCGTGCGTCCTGGCGTTTTTCTGGCACTCAAATACGGCGGGGGGGGGAACTGAGGTGCGCCTTTCCTTGGTCTTTTTTTCTGTCGCTTTGGCTTGGCTCGGCTGTGGCGCTGACGAACTGGTGGCCAAAGATATCAGTCGTTCCCGGTCTTCAGGTGACGGAAAAGACGGGCCCTTGGCGGTGCTGACCGGCGACCGCGTGATCAACAACTGCTACGTCATCAAAGAAGTCCGCGGCGGGACCGATCTGGTCCTCGATGGTTGGCGCGAACCCGCCCGCCGCCGGTTGTTGCTGTGGCAAGTGCAAGCGGCATTCGCACGATCAGGCGATGGCGCCCCCCTGGATGTCCAGCACCCCCCCGGCGATGCAGGCCGATCCGAGATAGCGCTTGCGCTCGGGGCTCGCCTTGAACGCGGCGAATGGATTGTCAGCGTTGAGCGTTCAACATCGACAGCGTTTTCAAGCGTTGGTTCTCAGAGGCGGGCGCAGGCCTGCGCACTGCCGGAATACACTGACGTCACCGTGGCATCGGGCGCGCAATTGAAGGCCGAGGCGTGGAACGGCTCGAGCGGCGGGATCCTCGGGTTTTTCGCCAAAGGCTCGGTGTCTGTCGACGGACGGCTTTCCGCTGATGCCAGTGGATTTCGCGGTGGTCGACCCCGCCAGGCTCTGGATGTTGCCGACGCCGCCGAACTGGATACGACCGGAGGTCGTGGTGGGGGAAAAGGGGAGGGGCTGGACGGTCGTTCCTGGGCGTTGTCGGGCCGTGGAAACCTGGCCAATGGTGGTGGTGGCGGAAACGCCAGCCATTCGGGAGGCGGCGGTGGTGGCCATCGTGGCGAGGGCGGCCTTGGTGGACGGCAGTACTGGATGCCGGGTCAGAAGGAATCAGCGGTGCTGACGTCGGGATTGCCAGGCGCATCAATAGCAGCCCCGCTGTCCGATCGCATGATCATGGGTGGGGGCGGGGGCTCAGGCCATTTTGGCCATCCGGGCGGACCGTTGTGCCGACGATTGGGCGTGGAATTGTCTGCGGGTGGCGCGGGCGGGGGCGTGGTTTTTGTCTTCGCGGCACGGCTTGACGGCGCTGGTGTCTTCAGCGCCAACGGTGGCGCCGGCGAGTGCTCGGACATCAACGGATCGGGAGGCGGCGGCGCCGCCGGACGAATCGAAATTTGGGCGCGGGCGGGACTGTGGAAGGGACTCACAGCGGTGGTGGGCGGGGATGGGGCGGACAATTTTGAGGTGGGTGCGCGCGCCGGCCCGGGGGGCGGCGGTGGTGGCGGTTATCTTTTGCTGTCGGGGGTGAACGGGGACGCCCCCATCTCCGTTGCTGGCGGAAAACCCGGCACGCACGTGGATCCGGCCAAACCTTTGCTCGGGCCCGATACCTGGGGTGCCACGGCAGGCCAACCCGGCGCGGTCGACTTTCGGCCGAAATTTTGACCTGGGGCACATTTTTTCGCGATGGTTGATCACTTTTCTGCTCGGGCGGTCACTAGATACCCATGCGGCGCTGTGCTCGCTCAAATCAGGTTTTCTCGGCCCGGTCAGGGCGGTCGCCGCGGCCAGCGCTCTGGGCGCTGCTGCTGTCGGCCAGCGCCTGCGCAGGCGCGATAGATTCGGAACAGGGATCGGTCACCCCTGAACCCCCCAAAACGCCGGGTAGAGGGGTGATGGGTGCGCCCAAGGGGCCGTCTCCCATCGCGGGTGTCCCTGGGGCCGCCGGGGCTGGTTCTGAGGCTAGTGCCGGTGCCCCACCAGGCGGGACGGGCGGGATGGGAGTCGCCCCTACCGGGCAACCGCCCACCATCGAGGCGGACTGCAATGCCGTGGATCCGGGGCCTGCGCCTTTGCGTCGGCTGACCCGATCTGAATTGAACAATACCCTGCGTGACCTGTTAGGCGACGCCACGAATCCTGCCGACGCGCTGCCGCCCGAAGAATTGGGAAATGGGTTCGGTAACGATGCCGATGCACTCGGTGTCTCGCGCCTACTGGCCGAAAAATCTTTCGAGGTCGCCAAAGGCCTCGCCCTGCGCGCGACCGCCGATGCACAGAAGTTGACGGGCCTTATGGGCTGCACGCCCACAGCGACGACGGAAGAGGTTTGTCTGAGGACGTTCTTAAACGCCTTCGGGCTGCGTGCCTACCGCCGCCCCATGGAAGCGGTCGATGTCGATCCGTTGGTGGCCTTGTGGAAGATCCTACGCGCGGGAGCGGCGTATGATGTGGCGGTGCGGGGCGCCCTGACGGCCCTCTTTCAATCGCCGCCGTTTTTGTACCGTATCGAGCTGACGGCACCCACAGGCGCCGCCACATCCGCGAAGGTGGCCCCGTACGAGATGGCCTCGCGTTTGTCGTATTTGTTGTGGGGATCGATGCCCGACGCCGAACTGTTTGCCGCCGCTAAAGAAAACCGGCTGGGGACCAAGGTCGAGATCCGCGCCCAGGCCGACCGCTTGCTGAAAGATCCCCGCGCGAAAAACGTCGTGAAGTTCTTCTACGACGTCCTGTTTCGGCTGGAAGGCAGCGAAAGGCAACAGAAAAGCGTGACTGAATACCCGAAGTTCGTCGGGATGGCCCCGCAACTGAAGGCCGAGACCGAACGGTTCTTGGACTACGTCATCTGGGAGGGGGCCGGGGACTTGAAGACCATTTTGTCGGCGAACTTCTCTTTCCTGAACGCGACGACGGCAAAATTTTATGGGGTCACGGGGCCGAAGACCGACAAGTTGGAGAAGGTCGACCTGAATCCCGCTCAGCGTGCGGGCTTGCTGAGCCAGGGCATCATGGCGTCATTGACCACGCCCGGGGCCCATACCAATCCCACGATTCGTGGGGTGTTTGTCATGGAACATCTGTTGTGCGCGCCGCCGCCCGATCCACCTTCGACGCTAAACGTGATGGAACCGAAATACGACCCAGCCATGACCACCCGTGAACGGTTTGCGGTTCATGCGAGGGACGTCGCGTGTGCAGGTTGCCACCAGTTGATGGATCCGATCGGATTTGGTTTGGAGAACTACGATGCCATCGGGCAGTGGCGCATCACCGAAAACGGCAAGCCCATCGATTCCGCCGCGGAACTTCACGCCAGCTTGGATATTGCGGGAAAGTTCAATGGCCCCATTGAACTGTCGCAGAAGCTGGGGGCTAGTGATCAGGCCCGTCGCTGTATGGTCAGTCACTGGTTCTCGTACGCCTATGGCCGTGCCGAGACGCCGCGTGACCGCTGCTCGCGCGCGACGATCGATGCCGCCTTCAAACGGTCGGGCTACAAGATCCGCGACTTGTTGCTGGCGCTGACTGAATCCGACGCCTTCGTCCACCGCCCTGCGCGCTGAAAGGAACCACCCATGAGCGCACGATCTCGGTATTCCCCTTCGCTGTCCCAGCTAAATCGACGGGCTCTGTTGCGGGGTGCTGGCAGCGTCGCCATAGCGTTGCCGCTACTAGATGCCATGTTGCCTCGGCGCAAGGCCTACGCGGCGGCGCCTCAGCGATTTATTCCCTTCTATTCTCCCGGCGGCACGGTATTGGAATCATGGCGTCCCACGGGCACGCCCACGAACTATGGTTTCGGGTCGATCCTAGAGCCTTTGACCCCTGTTAAGGCCAGCCTGACCGTGGTTGATGGGCTGGACATTAAGGTGACGGCCGAGGGCTATGGCCACCCGCATACCCGCGGGATGGCCGGCATCTTGACCGGGCATCCCACCAATCCCGGACCTTACGAGACCTGCGGCGGCAAGTCCGGGTTTGCCAACGGGCCTTCGATCGATCAAGTCATCGCGGCAAAAATCAGTGCCGATCGAAAATTCAAGTCGCTGTATTTCGCTGTTCGTTGGCCAACCTATTTCTACGGGGGCGTCCGCATCGCGCCGACCAATGTTCTGTCCTACGAAGCCGCGAACAAGCCGCTGCCGCCCGAGATGGATCCGCGAATCATCTTCGACAAGCTGTTCAAAAACGTGGGATCGGATCCCGCGCAGATGGCCGCGCAAACTCTTGAGAAGTCGCAAGCGAAGTCCATCTTGGACACCGTCGATAAATCGTATGTCTCCATGTCCGCCCGGCTAGGGATGGCGGATCGGCGCAAGCTGGAAGAACACGTGTCAAAGATCCGCGAGGTCGAAAAGGCCCTAGACGCCGTGTCACCTCCCGCCGGTGCGATGTGTGCGCCAAGTTTCGGCGCCGATTTGCAGGGAAATTTCGCCTCGAGTTCGCCGACGACGGCTTGTGACGGCTGCACCGAGGCGTCGAACGATATGCTGATCCCGCGCACTGGGAAGGTGATGATGGATATGATGGTGATGGCGCTGGCCTGCGATATCACGCGGGTGGTGACGTTTCAGTGGATGGATCTGGCCGCGAACAACAGCTTCCCCTGGTTGGGGCTGACCGATACCCATCATGGTTATCAGCATGATCGCGGCTATCAGCCCGAAGGCATTAAGAAGATCGACAACTGGTACGCGCAACAGTTCAAATATCTCGTTGACCGGCTTGCGGCTGTCAAAGAGGGCGACGCCACCTTGCTGGACAGCACGATCTCGTTCTGGTTCAAGGAGATCTCGCACCCAAATACACACAGCCACGTCAATATGCCGTTGGTCTTGGCCAGCGGTAGCCAAAGCGGGCTGAAACCTGGCCGTTGGGCGCAATACAAGAACCTGCCCCACAACAATCTATTGGTCAGTCTACTGAATATGTACGGCGTCGATGTCAAGACCTTTGGCAAGCCGGACTATTGCACCGGCCCTCTTTCGGGTCTGGTCTAGGACGGTGCCTGTGGCCTGTGCAATTCGGCCCGCCCGCCAGCGCAGGGCGCTGGGGAGTCTTGTGTTGACTCTGGCTGCTTGTGGACAGTCGGGACGACTAGACACTGATCACGCTCCGAATAGTGTCGTTCCACCGGGATCAGGTGGTCGTCCCGCAAACCGGGTTGGGTCGGGAGGGCTGGCCGCCCAGGTGGCGATGGATCCAGACGCGGCTGCGGCCGCTACGCCCAGCGACGCCGACGCGAAGGTTGATTTCGGGGCGACACCGGTGCGCGTGGATGCCCCCCGGCCGATGGACAGGGGGCTTGTGGCAGATTCGGCTTTGGTCCTCACCGCCCCGCCGATCGTCCAAGGGACCGGCGGACCCATTGTGGTCATCACCCGGGCGGGTGCGAATCAGTTCGGCAGCTACTACGCGGATATCTTACGCGCCGAGGGACTCAATGCCTTTCGTGTGATCGATCTGGGTTCGTTGACACAACCGTTGCTTGCGGCTTTTGACGTGGCGTTGTTGGCCGAAACCACAGATACGATCTTATCGGCGCGCGAGGTCGCCTTGCTGACGGGCTTCGTCGAAGCGGGTGGCAACTTGATTGCGATGCGCCCCGATCCCGGACTCGCTTCCTTGTTTGGCACGAAAATCGGCGGCAAAGCCACGGCGGGATATTTCAAGATCGATACGGCACAAACGCCCGGACAGGGATTGACCCCAGAGTCGATGCAATTTCACGGCGACGCCACTGCCTTGACGCCGCTTGGATCTGGCACCCGCGTTGTTGCAGCCTTGTGCGCGGCCTCCGATTTCTGTGGCGACGCTGCGGCTTTGACCTTGCGTACAAATGTTGGCGCGGGTGGCGGCAAGGCGGCAGCGGTCGCGTTCGACGTCGCCCGATCGGTGGTGCTGACGCGGCAAGGGAATCCGGATTTACAGGGCCAGGACACGGATAAGGACGGCCTTGTGCGCGCCGAAGATATGTTTCGCAATGGATGGCTTGATATGGACAAGGTACGGATTCCGCAGGCGGACGAAGTGCAGCGATTGCTTGTGAATCTCATCGTCTCCATGAACATGGCGCGCAGGCCGTTGCCCCGTTTCTGGTATCTGCCCCAAGGCCGCTCCGTTGCCATTTTGATGTCCGCCGACGACCACAACGCAAATGGAACCAAGGGTATGTTGGATGCTTTGAAGGCGCCCGCCCTGAGCCCCCCTGGTTGCACGGTCTCCGATTGGAATTGTGCGCGTTCCACAAGCTTGGTCTTCCATCAGGTGTCACTGTCCGTCACCGAACGATCGGCCTATGCGGCGATGGGCTTCGAATTTGGCACTCACATGGCGCTGAAAGAAAACGACGGCGCTTGTACAAATGCGAACGAGACAGCGTGGCGCGCGGCCTACACGGCCCGGCTGACTGAATTCGCCACAAAATATTCCGGCCTACCCGCACAAACCACAACCCGGGTGCACTGTATTGCGACCGAATCCTGGGACACGCACGCACAACTGGCGCTGGCCAACGGGCTGCGCATTGATATGAACTACTACTACTGGCCACCCGGCTGGGCGCGCGAACGGGTGGGGCATTTCACCGGAGGCGGCTTGCCCATGCGCTTCGTCAGGTTTGCGGATCGCTCTGTTGTCGACGTGTACCAGACCGTCACCCACTACAGCTACGAGACCTTTGTGCCGCCTACCGGGGTTGACGCGGTCGCCTACCACCGCCGGGTGATCGACCAATGGATAAGCGACGCCGACAAGCTTGGGTATGTGGCGATCATCGGGACCCACTACGATTTTAGCGCCGCGTCTGCGCCCATGGAAAAAGCCTTGCGGGACGCGGCCGCAGACGCGAAGGTGGCCCTGGTGTCGGGTCAACAGGTGGCGCAATGGTTGGATGGCCGCAATGGATCGTCGTTTCAGGACATCAGCTGGGCGCAGGGCCGCTTGCGCTTCAAAGTTGAAACCGCGCCGAACACCACGGGCATTATGGCTCTGCTGCCTGTTGATGCCATTGGTGTGGGGGCTCAAATCCGTATCAGCCGGGGCGGTACTGTCGTCCCCCACCAAATCAAGATCATCAAGGGCGTCCGCAGCGCGATGTTTCCCGCGCCCACAGGCGCCTACGAGGCTGTGTATACGCCCTAAAGCACCGTCTTCGGTGCCGGGATGTTGCGCTCCAGCGTTTCCGCTTTCAATTGGGCTACCAGTAGGCTATTTGCAGCGCTTAAATAAGCACTTCTGACCTGCGCTGCATTCACTGTCTTGTCCGCAGGAAACCAGTCCGGGAATCATCAGCGCGCGTTCAATGTCGCTGGTCCCGACCTGGAATTGAACACAACCAGATTTGACCTGCGTCGTATCGGACGAACGCCGGACCATGCGAACATTGGGGTAGCCTGTGACGTCGCGCTTGAACAGTTCTCTGACCAAAGTGGCATCGATGGCGGTCGATCCTGTGTCGGGTACGTCACAGGTGATTTTGGCCAGGGCTGATCCGTGGCGGTCGAACGAAAAATCGAGAAACACCCGCGTGGGGCCTGCCTTGGCCGGAGGGTCCCAGGTAATGACGACGGAATCGCCATCCTTCACGGGCAGGGGTGTTGCTGGAATCTTCAGGGCCGCGATCCCTGCCCCCTTGAGCGAAAAGGGGCCATAACCTGCGGCGCCTCCGCTGGCCGCGAGGGTAATGGTTTTTCCTTCCTCGATGGCCGACGTCGAAAGCGCGTCGGTTGAAAAATACACCTTCGTGTCGTCGTTTTTTTTAAGGGTGAACGGTGATTTAAGGCCGGTGACGCTGACCTGTCCCACGTCGACGGCTTTGGGGGTCGGAACACAGCCGCGTTTGGTACAGGTCTGTTCGCTTTTGCATTCAGGCGCGCAGGGGGGGGCGTCCTCGGCGGGCAGGAGCAGGCGGCAGGCCCCCACCTTCATCAATTCGCGGGAAGGACCACGGGTGTCGATGGCATCAAAGACGACGGCCCGTTCAAACCCTACGTAGGGCATCGGTTCACCCTGATCGTTTCGAATCAATGAAAATTCGCCAGCCTGGTTTTCGGCCGTACAGGTTTTGTAGTCTGCGGTCGATGCGGGGCCTACGGCGCCAGGTTTTTCGGCATCCGACGAACCGCAACCGACGCAGATCGCGATCAACCCTCCGAGGACAACGTCCATTAACACAGGGGTCGATCGGACCTGTCGAAATACCGTAGGCTTTTTCACAAGGCTCTCCTGGAAGGTGGGGTGGTCAGCGGGGTGGCCAAGGCTCAGTTGCCGCGACCGGGATGCGGGCGGGCCTGTTTGATGATCAATTGGGGGGCCATGCCGGGAATGCCGTCGAATTTGAAATCGACCTCCATGCCGTACCACGTGTTGGTGCTTCCGGGGGCGGGGCCGTAGGCGGGTCGGAAAAATTCGTGGATGGCTGCCAGGGCCTTTCCGAGTTCGTAAATCTGCCCGTTGGTCAGGACGTTGCCGCCCCCCTTGGCAAGACTGGAATGTTCCAGAAATACGATTGGGCGACCAGGCAGATCGTAATGGTAGATGAACTGATCCGACGTGACGCCCGCCATGGGCAGTGTCACCGATTCATCCCCCGGCTGCGCGTTGACGAAAAATCCGGGCTGCTGACCAAGCGGATCAAACGGGTTCGCCGTGACCGCGACGCCTGTCATTTCTTCCTGGGGATAGGCCGGATGGGCCAAGATGGCCATGCCCACGGCCTTCTGATCCACATTGCGGTAGTCGCGTTCTTCATAACCCCGGAACCGCCACACGCTGGCCCACACCTTGCGAATGGCGTTGAGCGCGGGTTTCATGGGGTTGTTGGGATCGCCAGTTTTTGAGGTGTACAGCCCCGCGCCGGCAAAACCTTCCAGATCTTCGGCGCTTGAGCTTGAGCGATAACGCAAAGGCAGTCCTTTGTATTCGGATTCAAGTTTTTCTTTGAGGAGACTTTCAAATTCTGGATCGACGGGCGCTACTTCCATCTCGTCGCGCAGCAATGTGAGCTTCTTGTCACGGTCTTTCGGATCATCGCGAAAGATCGGGTCGTCCAAAAGCGCATCGATTTTTTTCAAGAAGCCGTTTTTCTCCAGAAACTGGGCGTAGTAGTAAACGGGAATTATGAAGCCTGCTGGTTTTGGCATCGGGACGATGTCGGCGCGTGCCATGGCGGCGAAATGTGTGCCTTTGCCACCAAAGGCAGGCACAACGGCCCTGATCGCTTCGCGCAGGGGGCGTTTCGGCTCGACGATCGTTTTGACGTCGTGGAGCCCCTTGATGCTTGTGTCCATGGGTGTGATCGTCACGCCTTTGGGGCGATTTGTGGCCCACCAAGCATCGGCTTCTTCCATGGATACGGGGTCCATCGTGTACGCATTCGGTCGGACGGTGAAGCGGACCCATTTGCCGGAAAGAGCACGCAGGGTGGGATTGGTGAACGCAGCCCGCAAGGCCATGTTGGGAATCTTGCGATTTTGCGCCAGCACATTGATGTGGGACAGCGGTGTTTGCAGATCCTCGGTCACAATGCCCATGGTGACCGACAGATCATTGGGGACGTGATCAAGGACGACGATTTCCCGAAACGACAAATATTCCCCCTGGGTCAGTTCCTTGGCGCTGACAAAACGCAGCCGACCTATGCTGGAGGCTAGGTTCAGAGGTTGGTAGTCGATTTTCTCGAAAAGGGAGGCCGTTGTTTTGGTCTTGATGCGGGAGGGGAGTGCCTGGGCGACCTTTTCAACCGCTTGCGACGTCGGGTGAAAATGCAGATCCTTGCCAAAATACGACGATTTAACGATGGCATCGTAGGCCCGAACGATCATCTTGTCGGTCGCGGTGTCGTAGGGGGCGATTTCGAAGGCCCACAGGCCCGCGGCCTCGTAATACGTCACGGCGCCAAGAATGAAGCGGCGGGTGTCTATGTAATATTCGGTTTCGTTGAATTTGGCGAGGCCGGGAACCACGGGTTTTCCGGCCCCTGAGAGGTGGCGCGAAACGAATTCGTGGTGAATTTTGTAGACGCGGCTGTTCTGGAAATAAAGAGCGTCACTGTCGAGGGTGTCGAGGACGACCTTGACCGAACGTGCCCCCGGAATGCTGGCGTCCAGAGGTTCCGAGGCCAGGGCTTCGAAATCTTTCTGGCAGCCGACCTTGCGAAGAAAGTCAGGGGCCTTGTCCCCGATCATCTGACAGCCGGGGACGGCCGATGGCGATGCTGGGCCGCCGTCTGCCCCGCTGGCAATATTCTTGTCTGAACCTGAGCACGCGGCGCCCAAGGCGAGTGCCGCCAGGAACAGAGCCTGGAGTTTGTTCATTGCAGGATCAGGGGGTGAGGGCAAAACAGTAGATGCCGCCCCAGCCACCGCCAGCCCCGATGCTGCTGCCGTCGCCGCCGCCATTTTGCATGGTGTTCACCCCTGCTGCGCAGCTTGTTTCGGTGTGCACTTCGGCCCAGTGCATGCCGCTTTGCGCGGGCCACGCGTGTCCCATTCCGACAGGTGTCTTGGTTGGGTTCATCGTGCTGGTCCAGTCCTGGCAGGTGCTGGCGATGTTATTGAACCGCAACATCCCCATCTTGTTCGTTCCGGTGATGACATCGTGGGTGTCGCCCTTGCCAATCACCCCCTTGGTTCCCTTGCCGGTTTCGTCAGGCAGATCGTTGACCGCGATGGGATCGCCCACGGGACGGTTGCCCGCGGATGTAAGGCCCGCTTTGTCCATGGCGATGAGCCGCCCCACCCGGTCGTACCAAGGGCCGGTGCCGATGCGGGTGATGGCATGCACGGGGGCTCCATCGGGGCCTTTGACAGCGCTCAAGAAGGCGTGCCAGGTCTTGCCGCCAAATCCGACCCCTGCGGCGATGGTCTGGCAGATCTTGTCGGCGCCTTCGAGGCCGGTGGGGGCTCCGAAGCGAAGATCCCCACCAAAGCCCTTCTCAGATCCAGCCAGCTTCGTCATCGCCGCGAGGCTTGTGTAGAAGAAAGAAAACTTAGCCAAGGTGCCACCATCGCCAACGGCTGGCGCACTGGTGTCCCGCGCCCCCGCGCTGCCCCCCGCCCCGGCATCCCGCGCCCCTGTCGAACCTCCCGTGCCCATTGCCGTACCGCCCGTACCCCCGCCGGGCTCCCCGCCCTTTCCTGGGCTGCCA
>JAYUUT010000386.1:0-1973 GCA_043754455.1 Myxococcales bacterium | reverse complement strand
TCCTTGCGGAACAAGAACTTCTGGTGGGACAGGTCGTCCTTGCCGAGCTAAATCGTGTGCTGATCGAACGCATCAAGGTGCCTCGCCAGACGGTTGCTGAAGTCGCAAACCTGCTTCGGAGCCACGAGGTCGTGCGCAAGCCCAAACAGCACCTTTCCCTCGGTCTTCGGGATCCTGACGACGAGTGGATTGTCGCGTCTGCGGTTGCAGGCAAGGCCGACGCTTTGGTTTCGGGCGATGCCGACATCCTCGAAGCCTCGGCGCGAACGCCGGTCCGTATTTTCACTCCTCGTCAGTTTTGGGAGCACCTGCGCGAGCCCAAAGGCTCCGGCTGACGGGCCAAGGCGCGGACGAAAATCCCCGCCGGACTTTCGTCATATCTAGCTTCGTACGATGATCCGTCGGGCCGGAAACGGCTTTCAAAGTGGGGGGCGCCGTGCCCATCCCGGAGACGCCAGAGTTTTTCGGGCTGACGTCCTTGTGGCGCAGAACGCCTTGCGATTGATTGAGCCTTGGGGGCTCTTGGGCCCGACTTCCTGGGAGCATGCCCTCCCGTTTCGCTTGGAATGTTGTCTTGGCCTTGAATGTAGCAGCCTGCCGTGAGGCGCCTCCCCCGCCTTTGCATCCAGGCCCCACGTCCGCCGGGGGGGCACAGGCTCTACCGCAGGATAGCGGTGGGGCGGTGGCAGATATGCCGGGTCGAGCGGGCGGCGGGGGCATTGCACCCCAGCCGGGTGCGGGAGGCAGCCCGGGCGCTGGTGGACAAGGAACAGGCGTGGATGGGGCCCGTACGGTCGAAGCCGCAGCGGACGGAGCGAGGGACGCGCCACCGACACCCGATGCGCGGCCACCATCTGGGGTCGACGCCGGGATGGAACCTGCCCCAGATTACGCCAAGATTGCCGCCACGAAGGGAGAACTGTTCGCGCGCTTGCCCGGTTTTCCGGAAGGCGTCAGTTACCGCCCCAGTGACGGCAGCGTGCTTTTGTGTGCGCCGAATCTGATGCGCGTCGGATCTGATCGCAAGCGTTTTCGTTTGTTCACAACGCCGTGCCTAGGCAGCGTGGGATTGGCGGACGGATCGACACTGGTGGCGGGACAAGCGGGCCTGTATCAAGTCTACAAAGACGGCCAAGTCGCGTTGCTGGCCGAGGCCTCCGAGGCCAACGACCTCAGCGTGGATCGGGCTGGAACTGTGTATTTCACAGCGGGCGGCGCGGTCCACCGGCTGACCCCGTCGGGGAAACACGAGACATTGACGGCGAACATCTCTGCCAACGGCATCGAGGTCGATCCGGCCAACCAATTCATCTACATCACCCAACCCGGAAACAATCAGGTCGTTCGTTTCGCGTTGCCGGACGACGGAAAACCCTTGGGCACGATGGAGCTCCATTTGCCGGGCGTGCCCGCCGCCGATGGTTTGGCCTTTGATGCCCGCGGCAATCTGTGGCTTGCGCTGCACCGCGATCGCAAGATCGGCATCATTGACCCTGTCAGCCGTCGCGAGCTTGCGCGCATCGACGTGCCGGTGCAAACCACGGTGCAGAACCTGGCCTTTGGGGGGCCACGCAACGACACGCTGTTTGTGGTCGGCGGAAACTATGATGCCAACGCACTCTTGTTGAAGTTCGAGGTGGCAACCGCGGGATTTCACACCAATCCTGGGGCGGCCTCCTACAAGCCCGTGCGGATGTTACCCGCTATTAGCGAAACGGAGTTTTAAGGATGGTCTCCGCGCCAAAGGCCCCTGTCCTACCTACGGGGACAACGCCAACCCAATACAGCGTCGACCCCGACAGCACGAACATGGGCTTGATCCGGTTTAGTGGACACCCACGCTCCGTAAAAAGGGCGTAGAAACGGTGCCACACGTCCCAGAAAACAATAAAGCGGATACGGCGAATCCATACAGCAGAATTCAAGGCAGAAACGGTCCGGCTGGTGAAGGCTGGCGGGCGAAGTGTTGCCCA
>JAYUUT010000385.1:0-8756 GCA_043754455.1 Myxococcales bacterium | reverse complement strand
ATCGAGCCCGGTTTTCCAGGTCACGGTTGCCGTGGCGGCGTCGTAGGTGGCGCCCTTGGGCAACGTTCCCAGGGTGAAGGAATCGCCGGTCGCTATGCGGCCCGTGGCGCACTTGATCATCGCCGTAACCGTCGCGCCTTCCTCGACCCAGTAGGGCCCGCCACCGGTCGGTCCACACACCTGCGACGCATCGACGACGGCCCGCGCATCGGCGGCTGGTCCCCCATCAAGGTGGCTACTGCCCGGTGCGACGTCACCGTTCGCAGGTTGGGCAAGACTGCCAGGGGTGCCGCCGCTGTTCATCGTAGTGCCCCGGCTTCCCGCGCTCGCCGATCCGGGTGCAGCGCTGGCGGGATTGCCGACTCCCGTCTTGCCGCCCTCACCGGTGTTGCCTCCCTCCGGACCGACGGGCTCGTCGCCGGTCGAGGCGGCAGTACAGCCCATCAAGACGGTGGTGGCCAAGACGCACGACAGACGCAGGAAGCGAGTCGGTATCATAGAGACGACCATGGGTCTCTCACAAAACTAGTTTTCGGCAGCGGATTTCCCGCAAGGCTTGTTGGGTCCATCGGTTCTCCTGGATCGGTCCAGCGACTCATGTCCGGCAGACTGCAAAGGGTTACGCCGGCTGAAAACAAAAAACCAGATCACAGCGCCCGGACATTCAGCGGGGCCGGGAGAAGGCCAGAGTCCAACCGAAGCGGCGCCTTTATTGCGCAGCGCGCGCCGGCCTCTCTCTGTCGCGAAGAAAAACGAACGAAGAACGACAGCCTTATGGCAGGGTGATACACGCATGGACATCGAACCGATACCGTCCGAGTACCACGGCTGGTGGCGGATCACCGAGACGTCGCAGTGGGTGAACGACGGCCTGGATATCCTCGGGCCCGCGCTGCTGTCGATCTCCGGCGACGGCGATCGGTTGCGCATGCACTGCCTGCTGGCCAACGTGGATTGCAAGCCGACGAAGACCGGCGTGTCGTTCACGTGGGAGGGCGCGTGGGAGTACGACCGCATGTCGGGCTCGGGCCGCGTCACGCTCGGTAAGGATGGCCGCCTCAAGGGCACGCTCCGGATCAAGGACGGCGACTCGAGCACCTTCGTCGCCGTGCGCGCCGAAGAGCCCGACAATCCGATCCAGCCGCCGCCGAGCTACCGCGACAAATGGCGCAGGCGCTAGTGCACCGCCTTCGAAATAGCGTCAAAGCGGAGGCCGTCTCACGAGCGCAAACATCGAGCCGGTCTTGGTCGAACACGGCTACGACAGCGCGGCCTGGACCCTGGCGAACCTTTACCTGGCCAGCCTCGGTGCCGAGCTGCTCGGCGACGATGCGCCGCAACTCGTCGGGATGAGCGAGGAGGCGACCTGCTACATCTCGGCCGACTACTTCGCCGCGGACGATCCTTTCGCCGATTTCATCGTGCACGAGGCCGCGCAAATCTTCCATAATTGCAAGCGCGCCATGGTGGGTTTGCGCGCGACGCGGACGAGGGAGTGGTTGCTCGACATCGACTACAACAGGCGCGAGACCTTTGCATACTCGTGCGAGGCGTACGCCCGCGTGATCAAGCGCGCCCAGGGCCCGGCCGATCGGCGCGCGCTCGCAGCCGAGTACGGCGGCACGGTGCGCTTCTCAGAAAATCGCGTCGACCCCGCCGAGGTCGCCGGCATCGTGGCGGAGGCAGCGGCGGCCCGGAACGGCTGGAAGGTCTTGTGAAACACGCGGAGGGTCGGACGTGATCCGCGGATTCGTCAAAGTCGTCGCTGCGCTCGGCAACCAGCCCAGGAACTTGCGTGGAAAGATGTTCGGCTCGATCTAGGGACAGATCGATCAAAATGACCGTCCGGTGTCCAAAACTGGGGACTTCACGCATCTTTAGGGGAAGATGATGGTGATCTGTCGCCGTCAAAACACCCAGGAGAAACAACCGATGTCCAAGCGCAAATACCTAGTCCTGTTCAGATCTCAGCCTACGAGCGGCCAGGGCGGTGGCCAGGGGGGGCCGTCACCTGAGCAGATGCAGCAGATGTTTGCCGCCTACAAGTCCTGGATGGAGACGTTCAAGGACAACATCCTGGACATGGGCGATAAGCTGAAATCAGACGGACGTCTGGTAACCGCGGCAGGGGTGACGGATGGGCCATTCGTGGAGGCCAAAGAAGTGGTCGGCGGGTTCATGATCGTTTCCGCAGAAACCTATGACGGCGCGGTGCAGGTGGTCAGGGCCTGTCCGGCGGTCAACGCCCCCGGCGCGGTGATGGAAATCCGGGAGCTGTCAGGCGCCAAGATGTGAGCACGCCCGCGCAACACGACGGGCCAGGCGGATCACCGAAAGGCCTGGTGGAACACTACTTTCGGAACGAATACGGCCGGCTGGTGGCGGTTCTGGTTCGCCGCGTGGGTCTTCCCCACCTCGAAGCGGTCGAAGATGCCGTGCAGGGCGCGCTGTTAGCGGCGCTTACCGCGTGGTTGTCAAACGGCATTCCCGACGACCCCGGCGCGTGGCTGTACCGCGTGTCGTACAACCACGTGCTGGGTGTCGTGCGAAAGGACCAAGGGCACCAGCGCATCCTGGGCTGTGATGCAAAAAATAACGCCGACAACGGCGAAGATCCGATGTCACCGACGTTCGCAGGCGAAGTACGCGACGACCTGCTGCGCATGATGTTCGTCTGCTGTGATGAAAATATTCCGCAGGAATCCCAACTTGTTCTGGCGCTGAAAACTCTTTGCGGATTCAGCATCGCCGAGATTTCCTTTAACCTCTTTACAACCGAGGCCAACGTCTACAAGCGCCTCGGCCGAGCCCGTGAACGGCTGCGCCAAAACGAGGTCGACACCCAGACGCCGCCGCTCGAATCGCTGCGCACGCGCCTGCCGACCGTTCATGCCGTCATCTACCTGATGTTCAATGAAGGCTACTTGTCCACCAATCCGGATCACGCCATCCGTGCCGACTTGTGCGCTGAGGCGATTCGCCTGGGCACCTTGCTGGCGACCCACCCCATTGGCGCTGTACCACCGACCTTTGCCCTTTTGGCATTGATGCATTTACACGCCGCCCGCTTAGCGTCGCGCCAGGATGCCAGCATGGGATTGCTGCTGTTGGAAGAACAGGATCGCAGCCGGTGGGACCCGGAACACCTCCAACACGGGGCCATCTGGCTTTCGCGTGCCGCACACGGAGACAGGTTCACGCGTTTTCACGCGGAAGCCGGTATTGCGGCCGAACACTGCTTCTCCGCGTCGTTTGCCGACACCCGATGGGATGAAATTGCAGATTTGTACGCCATGCTGGAACGCATAGATCCGTCACCCATGCACACGGTCAACCGGGCGGTGGCGGTCGCGCAGGGGCAAGGGCCGCAGGCAGGTCTCGCTGTGTTGGAGGGGCTGGAGCCTCCAAGCTGGCTAGCTGGCCACCATCTATGGGACGCCGTGCTGGCAGATCTGCACCGCCGCGCAGGGAACGGAGAGATCGCGCAAAGGCATCGTGACCTGGCACTGGCAGCGGCGCCATCACCTGCCGTGCGGCAGTTGCTGCAACGGCGGCTAAGCGCACAGGTCCCCTAAGTTAGGATCACTCTGTTTGCGTTGCGCGGGCCTGCAGCACGGGCAAAAGTTCGGCCAGAAGCCCACGCAACTTTTTCAGTTTGGGCCGGCCGAGGGTCCTGGCCAGTTCACCTTCGATCTCGGTCAAAAGGGAAAGGCCCTGCAAAAGGCCAGCACGTCCCTTCGCAGAAAACCGAACCAATTTCGCCCGGCCATCGTCGGGATCAGGGGTTCGTTCGACGACGCCCATGGCTTCCAATTCTTCTACAAGCTGACCGACGGCCTGTTTGGTGCAGCCCAGGCGTTCGGCCAGCGTGGTCAGCCGCGTACCTGCCAGATCGATGTGCGGCAACAGCAAGGTGTGCGACTGGCGCAGGGGTTGCCCGGTACGGTCGCGCATTCGCCCAAGCGCCTCCTCGTTCCAAAGGCGCGCGCACTTGAAAAGAAGCTGCGCCAAGTTTTCCCGTTTGGCGGCCTCAAGACGGATCCTGAAACTCAGGTCTGTATCTGCCATGTTTTATTAGTAAAGCGCGCTTTACTTTTTTAGTCAATGTTATATGACTAATTTATGGACACATCGCTCGTTCCCATCGCGCCTGATTTATGGTCTTTAGAACAGGACATCCGTTTGCCCGGCGGCCCGATCTTGCCTTCGCGCATGACCGTCATTCGATTGCCGGCGGGCGGCCTGATCCTGCACTCGCCGGTGACTCTGGACCCAAACGTCATCGCGGCACTGCACGCCCTCGGTCCCGTGCAACATCTGGTGGCTCCCTGCCTCACCCATCATCTGTTTTTAGCCGATGCTCACAAACAGTTTCCTGCTGCACAGCTTCACGTCCCTCCAGGATTCGCGTCGGGGCCGCGCAGCCTCCGCGACAGCACTTTGATCCTGGGCAACGAAGCCCCGGCGGCATGGGCCGGAATCCTGGACCAACAGCTATTGGGTGGCGCCCCAAAACTAAACGAGATTGATTTTTACCACCGACCGTCACGCACCCTTATCGCCCCTGATTTGGTCTTCAACATTGCGCATCCTAGAAATTTCATGACGGGCCTGGTCCTACGCGTGATGGGCACGCACAAACGTTTGGCGATGAGCCGCCTGTGGCGACGGTACGCACGGGATCGGGCAGCGCTGCGACGCAGTCTTGATCAGGTCATGACCTGGGATTTTCAGCGCGTTGTCCCCGGTCATGGTGAGATCGCCACGGAAAACGCGCACGATGCTGTCGATGCCGCCATCGCCTGGATGCGGAAGGATTAGGGTACTTACCGCAAGGGCTTGATTCCTTGCCAAACGTTCCAGAATATCGACTGTTCCACAGCATGCGGAACAGTCGAATTAGAGGAACGACGTTTGCGCGGGCGCTCGCCTGCGTGCGCCGTCGGCTGCCACCCGATTGGACTGCGGAGGAGCGGGAGGGAGGGCCGATGAATACGCTGACCCTCTGTGGGCCAGACGGTCGCCGCGCGAACCTCGCGGTCGTCGTGCGCAAGGGGCTGGTGCCGCGCGACATCGCGGCTCTCGTCGCAGATGCGAGCCGGCCGATGCTCGTGGTCTCGTCATACCTTGGCGGCCGATCGCGGGAACTGCTCGCTCAAGCGGGCCTAAGCTACGCCGACACCACGGGAAACCTGCGTCTGGTCGCCAGCAGCCCGGCGATCTTCCTGGAGGGCGTGGGGGCAGACCAAGATCCTGATCGGGCGGTGCGTCCGCTACACAGCCTTCGCGGCGCGGCCGCGGGACGTGTGGTGCGGGCCCTCTTGGAGTTCACGCCGCCGTTCGGCGTGCGTGCGCTCGCGGCAGCAGCATCGACGCCACTGGGCACGGTGTCTCGCGTCGTGACCTTCCTCGGGACGGAGGCGCTGCTCACGCGCGACGATCGCAAGCAGATCGTCACCGTCGACTGGGCGTCACTCCTGACTCGGTGGGCGAAGGACTACGGCGTCGCCACGACGAACGTGTTGCACGCGTACCTCGAACCACGCGGGCTGGGTGCCCTGTGGCCCAAGCTCTCGAGACTTCCTCGTTACGCCGTGACGGGCTCCATCGTCGGTGCAAGCGTCGCGCCGACGCGCCTCGCGATGATCTACGTCGAAGACCCCGAGGCCGCCGCTCGATCGCTGGACCTCGTGGCGACGGAGGCAGGTGCGAACGTATGGCTCCTCCAGCCCTATGACGATGTCGTCTTCGAGCGCACGCGACGAAGGCAGGTAACGGCTGGCGAGTCGACAACGGACCTCGTCGCCGTGTCGGTCCCGCAAACAGTCGTCGACCTCATGACTAGCCCTGGCCGCGGGCCCCAGGAGGCCGAGGCGCTCCTGGACACGATGAAGGGGACCGCCGATGAGTGGCGAAGTGGAACACGATCCTGAGTACATCGCCGCACGGCGCGTCCTGCTTGATGCACTTTTCGCGCTCGGCTCCCATCGCAAGGCTGTGGTGCTCGTCGGCGCTCAAGCCATCTATCTGCGCGTGGGTGCCGGCGACATGGCCGTCGCGCCGTTTACAACCGACGGAGACCTCGCCCTCGACCCGACGGTCCTCGACGACGAGCCGATCCTCGCCGAGGCCTTGCGTGCGGCTGGCTTCGACCTCGCCGTGAAGCCCGGCACGTGGACCCTCGCCAACGTGCAGATCGACCTTCTGGTTCCGTCATCGCTGGCGGGCCTGGGTCGTCGGGGGGCTCGCCTTGGTCCTCACGGGACCGATGTCGCACGCAAGGCGAATGGCCTCGAAGCCGCCATCGTCGACAACAGCATGATTCGCCTCACGGCGCTCAAGTCAGGTGACACCCGCCAGGTCGACGTCGCAGTCGCTGGCCTTGCAGCGCTGCTCGTCGCCAAGCTCCACAAACTCGCCGAGCGCGAGCCAACGCCCGACCGCTGGGCTCCCAAGGACGGACTCGACGTCCTTCGCATCCTACGCAGCGCTGACCTCAAGCAAGTCGCCGAGACACTCACCGAGCTCGCAACTCACGCCAGCGCCGGTGCCGTCACGGAGGAAGCGCACGTCTACCTCGAACGGCTGTTTGCTAGTCGTGCGGGGCACGGCTCAGCAATGCCTGTGCGAGCGAGCGCTGGTCTCGAGGACGCCGCGACCATCGCAGGCTCGTGCGAGGCGCTCGCAAGGAGCCTCCTGGCCGCATGGAAACGCTCGCAGATGATGATGATCAAGCACGCCGTGATCGTCGACGAGGTCGAGCGCTACCTCCGGCCTGCCGAGATTGCTCCACTTTTTCACCGGTGGCCATGCGGGCATCTACCGCAAGGACACACCCGCAAACGCCATGACCTGACGAAGCACACCCGGCTTGGCCGGATCGGCGTTTCGTCGGTGGGCGGCCTTTCCCGCCACTGCCAGGAAACGTTCACCGTGATCGCGAAAGTGCGCGTAACCTTCCGTCCGAACGTTCGCAACGTCGTTCTCGCGCCGCCACACCAATTCCACCGCCGCGCGTTCGATCCGAAAGGTTGTGGTCGCCGGGCTGCCGGGGCTGTGGGCCTCCAGCGCCACCAGCGCCGTCGTCAGTTCCTGATGCCGCGTGTTCAGATATTCAAGACGTTGGACGGACATTTCAAGCTCTGCGGCCAGGCGGTCCAAACGGTTAAAGATCTGTTCACGCGCCAACAGCAGGATCTGCGGGTCCAGAGGACCGTGCAGATCATCAGATCCCGGCTGCCAATGAAGCAAGGCATAGGCGGTGCGGCGGCGATCCAGGTATTCAGGCAGCAGGGCCGCCATGGCGGCGAGATGAATTTCGCGATCACGTTCGGCCCGCTGCATGCCCGCTAGGGCCTCGCGAAGCTGCGAGGCGGCGGTGCCCGAAGGCGGCGCACGGGTTATGGCCAATAGACGGCCTTCCCAGCGGCGGCGATCAGCTTCCGCCGTTTGTCCCGCGTCCCATTGCTCACGTGCCCGGCGTGCGGCCACCTGCATGGCTGATTGGAAGACTTCGGTAAGTGGCTCAAGCGTGCCCGCCACGAAAATCCCCCCCCGCGTGTCTTCACCGACCCGCTGAATCTCCCGTAGGGGCGTTCGCGATCCTTGCAGCACCACGGCTGTGCCGCTGCTGGCGTGTTCAACGCCTAGTCCGGCGGCCATTTGATGTTGCGTGCTGAAATCAGATTCGATTTCGAAAATGCCCCGCAAGGCCAGCGACGGAAATAGCGACAGGCGCTGGCGTTTTACGAACACACCCGCGCGACCTGATCGCGGCAGCGCCAGATACAGCGGTCCGGCGGACAGCACCCGCTGATACGCCGTCTCGACCACCAGATCCCACCCCAGGGGCTGGGTCAACCGGTTCAACCAGCCTTCGCGCAGCGCCAGTTCCAGGGTGCGCACGGGCCGATCCTGCGCTGGGTTGATCCGCTCGGACAGACCCGCGGACGCCTCGAACCCTTGCAGGCCCCCCATCAACCCAGCCCGCAATTTGGGACTTCCACTGAATCCCAGTTGTCGAATCCCTCCATACCAACCCAACCGGGCTGTGCCGTCATCGGACTTCTTGATGGTCCCAGACTGGCTGAAGGCACCTAGATCGAACGCGGCCCCGGCCGCCAGCGCCCCGGCCGCAATGGCGACGCCGCCCCGGGCCAGGCTGTGTTTGACCGCATTCCAGCCCTCATCGGTCTGGGGAAAGAAGGCCTGCTGGCCAAGCATGAAAAAACCTAAATCAACCATTTCGCGGACGTTGAAATGGGTCAGCAATGATCCACGCACCTCGTCCTTCAAGGCCTCGTTGCTAAGGGCGTCCAGGCGCAAGGATATGATCGACACCGAATCGGGTGTCACGTTGTAGATGCGGCGGCTGCTTAGATCATCTTGCCGGGTCATCTGGGCCACCACCTGTTTGTAAATGGGGTAGCGGATGTGAAATGGCAGAAGGCCCAACTTGTAGGTGGTCGAATCGTGCAGGCGAAACGGGCTGCCAACCAGGCGGTCGATTTCGCTTTCGGCGTTCATCCATTCGACCGATGAAAGGAACTCAAACAATCGATCAGCTTTGCTGCCTAGGGAACTCAGCAAATTCGCCACGGCGTCCGCAAGGCCATCATTCGATGTGGCCGTGACGGCAGCGGTTTGGGCCCTAACCGGGCCACCCCCCCCTATGGACAAGACGACGACGCCCGCAGCCACCAAGGCGAACTTTTGCGGGATACGGAAGATGGCCCGGCACTTCCCCACCTTATAAG
>JAYUUT010000384.1:0-6001 GCA_043754455.1 Myxococcales bacterium | reverse complement strand
GAGCTAAGTGCAGCCAGATCGGTCGGCGCCGCTGCAGGCAGCGACGTAGGGGGTAAGGCCCCTAGCCGGGCGAAATCTTCCAACGCCCGGCGGGTCGCGTCCTTGGCGGCCGCCACGTCGGGTTCATCAAAAGGGTTGAGGTTCATCAAGGCGCCGGCAACTGCTGTGGCAAATTCCCAACGAAAAAATTCGCCAGCAATCGCTTCCGGGTTCGCAACGGTCAGGGTCAAGATCGGGTGTCCTAGGGTGGCCAGAGATTCGAGGAACGAGGCTGGTGCCGCGGCCCCGCCGTTCGCAAGCTGTAGCACCACGAAGCAGCGGTCGTCCCCATATGAATCGGGATCACCCAGCTGCTCACCTTGCACCGGGACGAGGCCCTTGCCCTGTTTTCCGGTTGATTCAGCCACCAGACTTTCGATCCAGGGGCCTAGGCCCGCGAGTTCCAGCGATGCCAACAGGGTCAGTTTATTTCGGCCCCGTTTTGCGGTCGCGGCCAGCCACGCCCCAAGTTGTGCTCCCGGGTTGGCCGCTGGTTCTGGGATGCGACAGGCGTCCGCCATCTGCGCCCCTAGTTCAATGAAGCATCTGAGATCCGCCCCTAGCAACCCAGCGGGAACCAAACCAAAGAGCGAAAGCACGGAGAAGCGCCCGCCGATTTGCGGATCGCTGTGGAAGACATGGGCGTATTGCATCGAGGCCCTGTCGTCCAGTTTGGTCCCGGCGTCGGCGATGGCGCAAAACTGAAGCCGCGCCCGTTGCGCCCCCAGCGCGGTCTTCGCCGTGGTCCAAAAATGCCGTTCGAAGGATTCGACCTGAAGGCAGTTGTCGGATTTCGACGCGACAATGAAAAGGGTTTGGGACAGCGGCAATTGGCTTTCGATTGCAGCCACCGCCGCCGGATCTGTGTTGTCCAAAACATGAAGCCGCAGGCCACCAGTTTTTGGCCCGAGGGTGCCCGCAAGGACCTCCGCCCCCAAAGCGCTGCCCCCCGTGCCCAAGATCAAAACATCCGTCAACCCCAGGGTAGCCACGTCGGCCCCCAAGGCCTGAATAGCCCCAATGTGCGCGGGCATAGCGTCAGGCGCGTGCAACCAGCCTAGACGCGATTCGATCGACAGCCGGGTGGCCGGGTCGGTACCGGCTTCGGGGGTGAACACCGTGGCATCGTGGGCCCAAATGCGGTTGATGGCATTCACCGCTTTTAGGTTTGCCAATTCCTTGCGAACAGCGGCGTGGATCTCCCCAGCGTGCTGGACGCCACTGATTTTGTTCACGCGCCGGGCGTGGCGCCCGCCGTCAAACCCGGTGGTCAACCAGGTTTTGGTTATCGAAACGGCCTGGGGCTCGGTGACTGAACGTGCCCCCAAGCACAATATATTTGTGTCGTTGTGGGCCCGCGAGATGCGGGCGCTCTCGTCATCCCAGGCGTCGACCGCCCGGATGCCCGGGATCTTGTTGGCAACAATGCTAACGCCAATGCCAGAACCACAAACCAGAAGGCCGCGGGCCCCGTTTGGGTCATCCACCACCGCCTCGGCCACCCGGCCTGCATAATCCGGGTAGTCCGTCGATGCTGCGGTGCCAGGCCCCAGATCCACGACCAGATGCCCCGCCGCTTGCAGATGTTTCACAAGGGCGTTCTTCAGGTCGAAACCTGCGTGATCACTGCCGGCGAAGATCTTCACGGGAATTCTGGGAGGTCCAAAAACGCGCGGAGCATGTCAGCGACGCTACCACCTGTAAAGGCGTAAAACAGGTTCGGCGGGGCATGATCGGCCCGATCGCAGGCCGGGCCCGCTAGCGATCGGGGCCTTCGCAGCCGAGGTCTTAGATTTCAAGGACTTAGCGGATTTTGGGCGGCTCCAACCTAGGCACGCGTGTTGCTGAATGGTTGTGTCGATGTCCCTCAACGTGTTGAGTGTGTTGAAATTGGGCGCGATTGCCGGTTTGGCAGCGTCCTGTTCGGGGTCGATTGACGGTGGCGATCAGGGGGCCGGCACTGGATTTGCGGTTGATCCCGTGAAAGGCCAACCCACGGCACGCCCGGGGACGGGAAAGCTGCCCGAAGGAGTACCGCTGGCGGGCAAGACCGACCCTGTGACGGGGCTTCCCGTGAAACCGGTTGGTCCTACAGACATGCCACCCGCACCGGGCGTCATCAGACCTTCGCCCGGAGGGCTGCGGGCGCTGACCCGGACCGAGATGGCAAACACCTTGCGAGATCTGCAATTGGACAACGGATCGGCGTTGACAAGGTTGCCCGAGGAAACCCTGGACCTCAAAGGGTTCGCGTTTGACAACAACCGCAAGACCAACGTCAAGGTGGGGCTGAACAACGTGCGGGCGCTGGAGGCGCTGTATCAGGATCTGGTCGCGGCTGCGATGGCGGATCTAAAGAACAGGGCGGCTTTGGTTCCGTGTCTTCCTTCGGGTCCCGCTGATGCGTCCTGCATGAAACAGTTCGTGGCGGATTTCGGGCTGCGGGCCCTGCGAAGGCCGCTGTTCGCCGACGAGGCCGCCGTGTACGAGTCTTTTATTGATATCGGCAAAGACGCGAACGATTTTTTCGCCGGGGCCGGCGCCGCCATGCGGGCCATGTTGATGTCGCCAGAGTTTGTTTATCGCATTGAGGGGGGTGAACCCATCGCAGGCAGCCCGGGCCTTGTAAATCTGACGGGCTACGAAGTTGCTACACGAATGTCGTTCACCCTGGTGGGCAGCACACCGGATCGGATGTTGCTTGACGACGCGAAAATGGGACGGTTGGCGACGGTCGAAGGGCGGCGGAATGCAGGGACGCGGTTGCTGGCGACGCCGGCGGCCCGTGCGCGCATGAATCACTTTCACGCCTACTGGCTTGGTTACCAGAATGTGTTGACGGCTGGTGGTGCGAATGATCCCTTCCTGGAAGAGAGCAACGCGCTGATCAACGACGTGGTTTTCGAAAACAAACGTGACTACAAAGATCTGCTGTTGTCGAAGAAGACATTCCTGGGACCTGCCCTGCGCAAGCACTACACCGATATCGGAGCGCCTTCGACTGGGACCGGATGGGTGAACTACCCGGCAGCAGATCCGGCACGACCCGGCAGTGAACGCGCGGGAATCCTTTCCCATGGGACGTTTCTTTCTGCCCATAAGGATGGGGAACAGACCAGCGTGCCTCGACGGGGGGGCCTTATCTATGCAAATCTTTTGTGCGACCCGCTGCCGCCACCGCCGCCCACAGCGAAGGTGGACCTGTCGGGGCTGCAAAGCACCTGCGTGACGGGGCCCAAGGGTTTCTTCGCGGTTACGCACAACGAACCTAGTTGCAAGGCCTGCCACAACCGCCTGGACCCGACGGGCTATGGCCTGGAACGATTTTCGGCAGCGGGTAAATACCGAACAGCGGACAGCGGCAAACCCCAGTGCGTGATCGACACGACGGGCGCGAAGATCGAAACCGAAAAGGGCGCCATAGCGTTTGATGGACCGGCGGCGTTGGGCCGCGCGATTGTCGATTCGGGTCGCTTCGAATCGTGTGTAGCCCGGCACGCGTACCGGTTCATGACCGGCCTTTCCGAAGAGCCCGAAGATGAAGCTGCGATTGGGGATTTGACCCAGAAATTTACGACGGCGAATCGGAATTTTTCGGGGATGTGGTTGGATCTTGTGGCGGCACAGTCGTTTGCCATGGCCCGTATCAGCGATCTGTAACCAGGAGCCTTTCGATGATGACCAAACGTTTTTTTCTGAATCGTCGGGCCCTGCTGAAGGGAAGTTTTGGGACCTCGATGGCGCTGCCGTTGTTGGAACCCATGCTGGATCTGGCCAAAGGTGCACAGGCGGCCGAGGCGCTGGTGTCGCCGAAACGATATTTCGCGGCGTTCTGCGGCCTGTCGATTGGTGCCGATGGCGATGCGTCCCACAACGAGATTGCGCCGACCATCGTGGGGCCTAATTACGACGCCACGGGGAAGGTTGGCATTGCGCCTTTGGCGAAAGATGAGCTCAGCAAATCGGTGAGCATCGTGTCGGGACTGAACATCCCTATGTTCACCGGCGGCAAAGGGCAGATAGGTGGCATCTTCCATGGTGGCAACGCCAGCCCCCTTCTGTCAGGTACGTCCAGCGGCAGCGACGGCGGTCTGGCATCATGCAACGGCATTAGTTCCGATCAGGTGGTGGCCAACGCCTACGGAAAGGCAACGAAGTTTCCGTCCCTGGCCCTGTGTGTTCAGCCGGTTCTATATTCTGGCGGTCCTGCCAATGGATGGATCATGTCCTGGGCTGGCAAGGGTCAACCTGTCAAACCGTTCGTCAGCCCCCAGTTGGTCTATCGGACGTTCTTCATGGGCCTTCAGACGCCAGGAGATGCCGCCGGGCTGGCGCAGTTTGAAAAAGAAAAGAAGCTGCGCGTGCGCGTCCTAGATGCGTGCAAGGTGTCACGGGATCGCCTGCAAAAGCGTTTGGGAAAATCGGATCGGGTGATCTTGGAAGAATATTTTGACCACTGCAAGACCATCGAGGATGGCCTGTCGTCGTTGCAGCAGGGGACCGTGGGATGTTCAAAACCAATGGATGCAGGCGACGATCCCACCATTGGGAAAAACACCAACAGTTCGATGGAGAACAACGGCATCACTCCGGCTGGAACTGGGTGGAGCAATGAAACCTTACGGGCCGAGATCATGAACAACCTGGTGGCGGCGGCGTTTCGCTGCGACCTGACCCGGGTTGCCAGCATGGTCATTACGCGCAATCAGTGTTTCATGGCGGCCCGGAACATCGTTGATGCCAGCATTACCACCGATGTGCATTCGATGAGTCACTACATCGCTGGAAAACCGAGTACGAAGATCCTTAGCAAGGCCGTGGCCTGGCACGTCGGCATCTTTGGAAATCTGGTCAAGCAGTTGCGCGATTCCAAAGATGCGTCTGGAAAATCCATCCTATCGAACAGCGCCATGACCCTGCTGTTCGAGGGCGGGCACGGCGCCAATCCTCAAGACTTCGTCAAAAACAACACCGCCCATTCAACGTACAATATGTGTCTGTTGACCGCCGGAGGTGCGGGCGGCCTGAAACAGGGACATCATGTCGTCGCTCCGGCTGGCGCTGATCACCCCGCCAACGTGCTGGTCAGCCTGATGAACGCTGTCGGGGTGAGCCAGAACCAGCTTGGCGAGATTGCCGGTCCCATGCCCGGCATGAGTGGGTGATTCCGATGGGTCGGGCGCTCTGGGCCCCGCACCGATTCAATCGGTCACTCGACATCACGTCCGGGCCAGTTCAGCCAGACCGCGGCTGGCTGGGACTAGGGCCGAGGTATCAATAACCATCAAACCGGCAAGCCGGTATCATCGTAGCCCAATATTTCATCGGGCCTTCTTGGGTCAAGGACGGGCATTGAGGCACAACGGAGCCGAATCGCCGCCAGGTCGGAGGCCAGGGACGTCACCGGGCGACGCGTCCCTCGCGCAAGTTTCTCGCGCAAGGCGCCAACAACCGCATCCGTAATATTTTTCCCTGTATTTTCGACATTTGACGTGCCAAGCCGGCCTCGGGGTTAGACCATTCCGACGCGGCCGGTGCAGGAGAATGATCAATGCGCCTAGGGCGACCAGCCTGGAAGCGGCAGTGCGCCGCAGTTTGGGGGCAAAGTTGTGTCGGGGTTTCGATTTTCTAAACGACGCATTTAATGCTTTGCGGCGTGCCGAAGGGTGGGCAACCTGTGATCGAGATCACGCAGACTCCCCTAAAACGAGCTGCGCACGCTGATCGTGTCGATTCGCATTGACGCCGTCGGGCCGCGCGGATGACAACGGATACATCATGCGACATGTGGATCGAGGCGACGGATTTGTGGGACGAAGCAGATCTTTTGAAAAAATATCCTGGTTGGGGTTGTTGGTTTTTTTCCCGGCCCTGTGGGGCTGTGGTGCAAAGGCACCGAAAGCGCCACCGCCGGAACTGGCAGTGCCACGGCAGTCCTTGGTGGTGGCGACAACGTTTGTGA